>JBCDFE010000128.1:0-13026 GCA_039178745.1 Bacteroidota bacterium
GAGATGATCTACGATCTACTTTACTTTGTAATGTTTCTAAAAACATAGGCCTTTTGTGTCTTTCGAAGAGTGTGGTAATTCCTCGAATTTACACAAAAGGCCTTTTTTGTCTGTCATCCTAAAATTCGGGATGACTCATGTCTGTTTCTCTTACGCTCCAGGTTATCGTTTTACAAATTTGTAATTGGCTTGATCAACTCCAGATTGAAGTCGCAGCACATACTGTCCTGCGGGTAAGCCATCCAAGCGAATGTTTGTGCTAGCAGGCGTATAGGCGCGAAGTAGCTGGCCTCGCAAATCAAAAACGGCTATACCATCTAAAGCCGGAAAGTTACCTTGTATGTTTATTTGGTCAGCTACGACCGGGTTGGGATAGATTGTGATGTCATTTGCCCATTCCGGAATATCCGTTGAGGATATATCAATAAACAGCTCTACGGATCCATCAGTAGCAGTAAATGGCAAAGTGAAGAATGTATCTGGGTTAGACAAGGCGAAAATGGTAGCAGCCGAAGGATCAAAAGCTACATCGGTCATGCCTTCCTGATCTGACTCAAAGCCATAGCACAATCGAAATAGCTCCGTCTGAAAGTCTAGAGTAACACCAGTTACACCAGCTACTGACCAAAGTACACGCCAGGTGCTGTCGGTCAGTTGATTGTAATCGTTGGATAATAGGCCAAGCGGGTTGTCGCCCAAATCGACACTGCTAAGCTGGATCAGATCGCTGTCCCAGGTCAGGTCGAATTGAAGGGCAGCTACCTGAGGAAAACTGTCTACAGTGACCGGAACGCAGACCTCAGAAACTTGCGTGGGGTCTGCTTCGGTCTCGGCAACACTAATAACCACTTGACTTTGAGCAAAAAGCCCCATGAGCGGTAAGTATAGGCAGAAAAATGAAAGGAGTAGATTTTTGTTCATGGTGTATCGTTATGTTGATTTAGTGAGCGAACGCAAAGATAGGAAAGCAGCAATTAGGTTTTCAAAAGTACTTTTTTACTCATTTAAAATTTTCTTGTAATGTTGATTTTGTATGATAAATATCCCAGTCCATGCGAATCTTGCAAGCGAAGGGTATATAAACCGGATGGAATGTCATAAACATCAAGTGTACATGTGCTGGTGCCAGTGGTGGGGTCTTGATTGTCGAGCCAGTTAAACCGAGCCTGATTTTCAAGGGTATCCGAGATGTTTCCACCTGCGGAAGTCCTATTCAAAAAGGATCCACTTGCACCGCTGAAAAACTCCTCTCTGAGTACTTCTCTGCCCATGGCATCAAAAAGGCTTATGGAGCCGAGTGGGGTAGAGGTTTCCAAGTATAGCAACTCAGACACCGGATTGGGATAAATACGGACCGCATCCAAATCAGCTGCTGTAATAGAAGATGGGGAGCAGCTGTTTGGCGAATCACCGGGATGCGTAAACTGCAAGTTGCCAGCATCAGCACTCCAATACTGCCAAAAGCCTCCACCGTTTGGCGACCATTCACTCAGGTCAAAACTGTAGCTGCCCTCTACGTCGCCCTGTAGCCGGTACACGCTCAATGCCTGACCATTGTTGTTCCAGGTGATTGGCTCACCAGCTTCCATAATTTCTGGCCCGAACTCACTCTCGGTGCAGGCATTGCTGACAAACCAGGCGAAGTCGGGAAAATCGGGATACTCTCCAAAAACCCTCGCCACACCATCGGGTGATATACCTACAGCTGTTGCATCGTTGCAGGCTATAGTGCGCACGGGCTGATCGGACCATACACCTGCCCTGGCCAGCATGACCAGCAAACGACCCTGGCGATTACGGTCTTCGAAGTGGGTATCTGAGAGGGTATACTCCAGAAAAGGAAGTTCCAGAAAAGGTTGGTTGCTGAGCCCTTCTACATCAGGATGAAATGGATCGCTGAGTGCTTCTTCGCTATCGAGACTTCCATTTTCTGGTGCATAATACACGCCACCTAGTATGGCCATGCCCGCACTGGTACCACCAACGGCCCCTCCTTTATCTACAATCAGCGCATTGATGGCATCGGCCACAGGGCTATCGCGCCAATAGTCTCGATATACCGACTGATCACCACCAGCTATAAAAATGACTTCGGCCTCTTCGATACGGCGCAGCACGTACGGATCAGTAGAAGCTTGAGCAGATTCGAATAGAATAGTTTCTACGCTATTGACCGTTATCCCCAATTCTGAATAGAGGTATTCATTATATCCGTCACTACCACTAGCTCTCAGAATGAGGATATCTCCGCCGTCTGCCTTTTCTATCAGCCAGCTCATCGCAGCATCACTATCTGGGCCTCCACCGGCCAGTAGGTACCCCGCCTGGTGGTTGGTAACTACATCGGAGGTGTCTCCGGTAAAAAAGCTGGTATAGGATTGGCCATGGATGTTAGAACCTAAAAATAGTAGACATCCCAGTAGCCACAGCGCAAACGTGTACTTCATACTGCAAAGGTAGGAAAGCGCTTGTTTGCGGAATGTCCTGAATCAAAGTATACATCTGGTTCTACGTTATATTTGACCCTATGAAAAGGCTGATACGGATATTCAAATGGTTAGTGAGTGTATTGCTGCTATACATAGGTGGTTTTCTGCTGTATGGGACTTTGACCGACTGGACACCAGATCCGGTTATTCCGCTGCGTGACCTAGATGATGATGGTGGTCAGGTGAATACCTCAATAACGGATAGCAGTCTGACCTTTTTGAGCTGGAATATCGGTTATGCAGGCCTGGGGGAAACCGCCTATTTCTTCTACGATAAGGGCGATTTTTTCTGGACTGATCTCGGAGGTGTGCGCACGGCTGAGCGCGATGTAGAGGCTGCCCTGGACGGAGCAGAAATCAGTGTCAAAGTAGTAGAAGCTGATTTTTACCTACTTCAAGAAGTAGATAGTTTTAGTAGGCGCTCACACTACGTGCATCAGATCGATAGCTTGCGGCAGGGGCACCCAGAGTATCAGGCTTTCTTTGCTAAAAACTTTAAAAACAATCGAGTTCCTATTCCCATCTTCCAGCCATGGGATCACTACGGCTATGTGCGTTCGGGCCTGCTGAACATGAGCCGATATGATGCAGCGTCTTCGACGCGCATGGCACTTCCCGGCAAACTGTCCTGGCCAACTCGGCTTTTTCAGTTGGATAGATGTGTCTTGAGGCAAATCTTTAAAACCAGTTGGGGAGAAGAGCTTGCTGTGTATAACGTGCACTTGTCTGCTTACGACGATGGGAGCAAAAAAGCGGCAGAGATGGCCTGGTTGCGCGATCAGTTGCTGGCCGATTACGAAGCGGGCCGTAAGGTGGTTGTGGGCGGGGACTGGAATCAGGTGCCTCCAGGCTTTGACTATGCTCGCTTTACGCCTATGTTGGCTGATCAGTTCTTCCAATTGGAGGTCAAGTTCGACTTTATGCCGTCTGGCTGGAAGTGGGTTTATGACCCCTCCATGCCTACTAATCGCAAAACTCGCGCGCCTTATGATGCAACTGACTCACCTAAGACCCTGATCGATTTTTACCTGATCAGTCCGGGCCTGCGCATAGACGAGGTTCAAACCTTGGATCAGCAATTCCAGTTTTCTGATCACCAGCCGGTGAGACTTACTGTAACCTTCCAGTAATTGCAGCTGTTTAGGGAATATGAATAAGAATGCCACCCTGGTTTTAGGTGCTACACCAAATCCCGATCGCTATGCCTACAAGGCCACTATGCGCTTGCTGGCAGTAGGTGAAGAAGTGGAGTTGGTGGGTATCAAGAAGGGCGAAATCGCGGAAATACCCATTCAAAATGATCGGCCTCAATTAGAGAATATCGATACGGTTACCCTATATGTGGGCGTAAAGCATTTAGCAGATTGGGCAGACTATATCTTTTCATTGCGGCCTCGGCGCATCATTTTTAATCCGGGTACTGAGCATCCCGAAATCATTGCCAAGGCTCGTGAGCTAGGCATTCATGCTCAGATAGCTTGTACCCTGGTAATGCTGGCCAGCAACCAATATGCATAAGTAGACCGGATGTATCGTTTGCCACCTAATTTACTGAGCTGGGCATGTGCATCTCTCTTTCTTGGCTTTGCCTGGAAAGGTATATTTTTTGACTTCCCCTTTCGTGAATTGCTTTGGAACGAAGCGCTCTTGAGTTCCTTTCTGGCTGCCTTGGGTGTGGATTGGAATTGGTGGGTTAGTGCTGATGGTATTAATGCCTATTTGGCTGGTATACAAGGGTTTTTCAGCCTTGGCTTCATGTTGGGCTTTATAGCTGTTGTCTGGAAAAATATGCCGTTCAGATTATTTTGGGTTTGCTTGGCACTTACCTTAAATGTAATTGTTCTTATGTTGGGCTGGCCCGGGCATTATTTTCTATTTGGTTATTTGCTCGAAATCGCCCTGCGTATAGGAACGCCTATTTTGTGGTTGCGCCAACAATTGGGCAAATCTGGACGAGTCAATTTTTTGCTGGCTCGAATATTCATTGCAGCCACCTTCATAGGCCATGGACTTTATGCACTGAATTATTACCCTAGACCTTTTTCTTTTGTCAATTGGACTTCCGCAGGTCTCGGCCTTTCGGAAAGCGCAGCCATACAGCTGCTAATTGTAGTGGGTATATTGGATTTGATAGCTGCCGCTCTATTACTACTTCCCAAGATCAAGTGGGCTATTCCGGTAGCTATGGTTTGGCTTTTGCCCTGGGCTACACTGACAACGCTGGCCAGATACTGGGCCAATGCGACTTACGAGGAGTGGAGTTACCTCATACTGCGTTGGACGCCAGAGGTATTAGTTCGGGTACCGCATATACTTATCGTCTTAAGCGTTTGGTTAGCTTGGAGAAAAGTCCATCAGCCCACCTGAATGCGTTGGAGAACCAACCTTCCATTCAGCTCGATCTGCACCCAATAGGTACCTGGCGGTACACCATCGAGCTCAAAAGCTAAAGTGGACGTGCCGGCTGGATAAAAACCGAACCCAGCATCCCTCACCTTCTGTCCCATAGCATTGTAAAGTCTGGCATTGACCTGGCCCGCATTATTTACCTCGATATCTATGTTTACACGGTCTAAAGCAGGTACCGGATAGATATTGGAAATGGAAAAATCGAGTTGCTCTTCTTGCGGCTTATTACTTAATATAATGCAAGCTGGTACAACTATTGGCCTGCTCATTTCATAATCGGGATGATCTGCTGCAATCCAGAGTCCTAGGTTTGGAAATTCGGCATCGGAGATTACATTGTCATCGAGTATTGGGCTATTCTCATTCAGTAGGTCAGGGTCAAACGCATACCTGAATACAGCCCCCGGTGTCCATGAACTGATCGTATACTGGGTATTGCAGGCACAGGGATCGTCTTCGCATCCATCATTTTCAATCTCCACCCACGGCATTCCTGCTCGTCCTATGGTATAACCCGTCAACAGCTGCGCTTCCGGGTGATAATAGCGATCAAAGAAAAACTCGTCATCGCCATATTGCTCATACAGCGTCTCTAGTTGTTGTGATATCGGTAGATAAACTTGATCGAAATCGGCAACATCCCTGTTGCCTCTTCCTCCCCATACCAGGGAAGTGAGGTATCGCTCCACTCCTTCAAAGCCAGGCCAGCGATCACCTTTGTTAAAACCTATGGCATTGGATTTGCCGAATTGATTGACGACATACCTCGGCCAGGCCCAATCTGCCCCTGCCGTTGTTACTGCAGTTTCTCCCATATAAGTAGCCGTTGCATAAGCATGAATGAATGGCTTAAAACCCGCTGCTGGTACGCCCGACTGCGGGTAGCTGTCATGAATTATGATATCACCGCCCGGAAAAACCTCGCCACGCAAGATACGCATGGCTTTGTACGCCTCTAGCCAGTCGTCTTGAGCTAATCCATCACAGTAGATGGCTGTCATTTGGTATTCATCACGCCACCGTTTTATTTCGTTGGCCCATTCGGCCCCGTCTCTGCTGTAGTAAAACCACTGGCTGAAATAGGCACTCCATTTGTCATTGGCATTTTCGACACCAGTGATGTGTTGCTCCAATTCTACATCTTCTCTGGCTACATAGCGCTCTCCAAAACTCATGGCCCAGCCCCTTTGATTGAAGTTCCAGAGCACCCAATCCGTAACTATTTCGGGTTCTGTATAGACGGGTTCGCTTTCGATAAAAGAGAGTAGCCAATTGAAATCAAATGATTTCTCCCAGTCGTATTCTCGTATTGGGAAGGCAGAAATGAAGAGCCGCTCACCGGGTCTGATAAATACTTCGATTTCGAAGCCAGCTTCGGTGGGCGTTCGAGTATCTAGGTCGTAGGGGTCTAGGCTTGTAAAGTCTGGGTGTGGATCGACTATTCTCAAGTTGGACTCCAGGCCAGTTCCTTTTGGCGTATGTACGCTCATGGTATATCCTCCAAAGTCATCTTGTACGATCAGGTCACCTCCAGAAATTCTATTGAAGGTTCCCCCGATTTCGCTCCTGAAGGTGAGGGTCATTTCTCGATGTGGGCTAATGACTAAAAGCCCATCTGACTGATAGCCCATGGTGAGGGAATCATTGACGAGAACCAGGGAATCCGGCTGATCATTTATGAGGATCAGATTTTCAAGCCTGAGATCGTCTGAATAGAGCAGATTTCTGTTCGCTCTAAGATTTTGTTTAAGGGTGAAGGTGGAGACATCATAAACGAAAATATTGGATAGAAAGAAAGTTGATCCGGTAGATCTCAACCTATATCCTTCTGCCCCTGCAGATTGATCTTCTTGTATCTGACTGGACATAACCAAATCACCGCCTCCCCCGGCAAAGCTTACACCTTCGCCTGGCTCGAAGGGCGTAAGTGGCACAGCAGGCAGTTCAACGTAAGCCAAATCAGCTAATTCGAATTGTACATTGCCGTTAAACCCCGGGCCGTATTCGTGTAAACCTATGTAGGGATTAAAAAAAGCGAACCGATCGTCCCAATGCGGGGTAAAACGCCATGTCCATCGTTGCCAGCCGTCGGGTCCCTCGGTTATAGCCGGTATGCCACCTAGCCTTTCGCCATTGCTTAGTACTCCTTCTGATGTGGCACCGTAATGGCCGAAGTTGATTTCCCATGTAGCCCTGGGGAAATCTGTGCGTATCAATGCAGAAACCTCGTAGGTGCGGTTCCTTTTAAAGGGTACTATACCCGAACTAAATAAACGCGTATCGGCTTCATCGAGGTCTTCATTAACTACGAATCTATAGGCCGAAAAGCCTTGGTAAATGCTGTCGAAATACACCTGAGCATTGGATTCGGTCTCCCAATTCAAACCCCTGCTTCTGAAGTCACCTTCCGGAACCCTAATGACCGTACCACCCTGATCATTAGGTATGAGTAATTCTTCCAATCCTTCGGGCATTGGTGGCAAGTCCTCCTGGTTTTCTATGGAGATACGAAAGTTATCAATGGCACATACGCCCGTGTAGGTAGACCCCCAATTGAGAAATACGCCTGCAAAGCCCGTTCCAGTTGCTCTTGAGATGCCAGTAACTACTCCGTAGTCTTGTCCGTCAATATTGGCGGAAAGCGTGTTGTTGTTCAAATCGATAATTGCCTCGATTCGATTCCAGGTACCGCTTTCAAATTGATTTTGAGGAAAGGGTGGGGCCGTCGTACCCAAAAATTCTCCGGTCTCTGGCACATAATCGAGTAGGTTGAGTACGTATCCGGATTCGCTGAAGAAGAAGCCCAAGTCTGCAAATGATTCGCCGCTTTCATCGTAGCAGCGCAAGAATGCAAACCCATCGTGTGCCGTTTGCTCGGAAGCGAGAAAATCAAATGCTACACTCACGGTACCAGATGCAGGTAGACCGCTATTGAGGCCAGTCTCAAAATCGACGAGTCTGAAAGCACCAGTTTCTTCTACGTTTACGGCTAAGACCCGACCTGCGGAAGTACTCATCCCAACATTCTCTGATACCAGGGCTATTTCAAAGTCGTCACTTTGTCCGAAGAGGCCACTAGGTGTGTTGCCCAATCCACCCGATATTTGGGGAGCTTGGCCGGGTACATCTTCTTCAAAGTTGCTGAAAACAGTCGTTATTTGTGCTTGCAATGTGAAGCTGAGCACACTGAGCAGTATGAGATAGAGGAGTCGCATGTCAAGTGGTTTTCCTGGAGTTCCGAAGGATAAAAAAGCGTTCCCCTAAGTTAATCAATTTCTGGTATCAATGTTCTTTTTTGGCTGCTTGCCAGATCATTTCCATTTCTTCCAGGGGCATTTCTCCCAATCGATCACCCGCCTGTTTTTCAATTTGCTCAAATCTTTGCTTAAATTTCTGATTAGTTCTTTCCAGCGCTATTTCGGGATCGATATTATTCCATCTGGCGTAATTGATCAGGGAGAACAGCATATCTCCAAACTCTGCTTCGCGTTCTGCTTCTGAATCAGTTTGACCGAGGGTCTCCTCAAATTCAAGCATTTCCTCTCGTACTTTTCCCCAAACCTGTTCTTTGGTGTTCCAGTCAAAATTGACCTGGGCGGTTTTCTCTTGCATTCTAAGCGCCTTAACCATTGCCGGCAGGCTGTTGGGGACCCCGCCCAGCACCGACTTTTTACCTTCTGCCAGTTTTATGCGTTCCCAATTGCGTTTTACGGCTTCTTCGTCTTCGGCCACGACGTCTCCGTATATGTGTGGGTGGCGTTTGATCAGCTTGTCGCAGACTGTATTCAGGGCGTCGGCTATGTTCCAGGCCTTTTTTTCACTGGCAATTTTGGCATAAAAGACCATGTGCAGCAGTAAATCACCTACTTCTTCCTTAATGCCGTCGAGATCTTCTCTTAGTAGTTCGTCAGCCAGTTCGTAGGTTTCTTCTATGGTCAGTTTGCGCAGACTCAAGAAAGTCTGTTTGCGATCCCAGGGGCATTGCTCGCGCAACTCATCCATAATCGTCAGTAAACGACGAAAAGCTTCAAGAGATTGATCCATAAAGCGTACTTTTGTGTTTCTAATTTAGATCGATTAAATAGGAATATTCCTGGCTGCGATCGGTCTTAACGCAAAGAACGCGAAATTACATCGACTCATGAGTAGCTTCTTCACTTCCTTTTTCATCATCGCCGGTGTTTTTGCACTGGGTTTTGTCTTGATCAACCTCAGGTATGTCGTAACGGGACAGGAGTTTCGCGGAACCTGCGCGAGCAATAATCCTATGCTGAAAGACCAAGTAGGGGAGTGTACCGTATGCGGGAAAAAGCCAGGTGAAGAATGTAAGGGAGAAGAAGATTTGGTGACACAGCGGAGCTAAATAGGGTATTTCCAGAGCATGGATACAACAGAACAACAAATTTCGGCTGTTTCAGAAGAGACAGTCGCTGAAAAGCTGACGCGTATTTCGCGCATTTTAAAGGTAGTGGCACATCCGACTCGTTTAGGTATTATCCATCTTTTGGAGCAACATCCTCGGTTGAGTGTTACGGCCATTTGCGAGGCTTTGGGTACTGAGCAATCGCTGACTAGCCATCACCTTCAGAATATGCGGACCAACGGCATTTTATCTGCGAAACGTGCTGGGCGCTCTCAGCTGTATAGCCTTAAGGAGCGAGATGTTTCTCTCATCATCGAGTGCTTAGAAAATTGTCAATGCTCGATTTGATAGCGCTTCTTCATTGATTACTCAAGTCTGGCTAAGTCTTCTGTACCGAATTCCACCAATACGTTGTCGCCGATGGTTGTCGAAAGTTGCAAACCGACATGGGTTACGTGAACCGGGAACGATTTGTGCGCTCGGTCTACCATCACTGCCACTTCGATTCTTTTGGGCAATACGCTAAAAAGTGGTTGAAGCGCATAAAAAAGCGTACGACCGGTATTGGCGACATCATCAACCAGGAGAATGGCTTTGCCTTCTAACTCCTCAACCGGATGATCCAAGATCGCAGAATCAGCTAGTGGGTCGGCAGGATTCAGTCTTACGTTCCAAAGATGGGTGTCAAAAGTCTGATGTTTTGTCAGTTCAGTCTGAAATCTGCGGGCCAGTTCTAGTCCTCGATTGTTTATGCCGATGAGATAGAGCTCCGACTCCTCTACGTGGTATTCCATGATTTCCATGGCCAAGCGTTGAATTTTGGCGGCAATCTGTGTATGATCGAGTAATCGCATACTGTGCTTGAGTGGATTTATCGCTAAGGTCGGATGAACTGCTTAAAAGCGGAAGTTCTAAGCGTTTTATTTTGTGCCGATTATGAGAAGAAGTATCGTTATTCAAGCCAGTGCCAGGTCTGAGGGTGACTCCAGTTTGATTGCCCAATATGCAGCCGATACCTTAGGCTGTCCACCAATTGACCTGCTGAGCTTCAATTTCAGCGGATATGACTACCAGTCCCAAAACAAAGAAGATGATTTTTTACCGCTGATGCGCAGCTTGGTCAAGTACGATTGCCTGATCTTCGTGACCCCGGTTTATTGGTATAGCATGAGTGGTTTGCTGAAAAACTTTTTTGATCGCATCACCGATTGCCTGAAGATCGAAAAAGAAACTGGCAGGCAGCTGAGGGGCATGCAAATGGCCGCTATGAGTTGCAGCAATACCGAAGATGGGATTGATGGGTTTTTCACTCCATTTCGGCTCAGTGCTGAGTACCTGGGCATGGGCTATTTAGGAGATTTGCATTGTTGGGTGGCCTCAGGAGAAATTCCTGCTGAGGTTGGGAGTTTGCTCGATGAATTTTTGATGAAGATTAAGTCTGATTGATGGCGTATTCGAAAAGATGAGAATATGCTAGTAGTAATCCCCTTTCCGAAAAAAAGTCTTCCTAATATTATTTCAGCCAGCAACGTTGTGCGTTTACAATCGTTTGTTAGTGAAATATCGTAAATAGTCTATGTCGAATCAAAATATTGTTTGTGTTATTCTGTCTTTACTGGTCTTGATCTTGTCGTCTTGCCAGGAAGAGTTTGTACCTGCGCAAGTCAAAGGCCCGCATCCCCTTGTCGTAGAAGGCTATATCGAAGCCAGCGGCGAGTTGTCTTCCCCGCCTTATGTGTTTTTGACGCGTTCTTTTCCGTTTTTCAATGAGGTGAGTGGAGAAGGATTTGATGACTTTTTTGTGCACGATGCAGATATTCGAGTCTCTGACGGAGAGACAGAAGTGAGGCTGGTGGAACTCTGCTTTGCCGATCTTACTCCCGATCAGCTAGAACTTGCGGAGAATTTTCTTGGCCGGCAATTGGATAGCCTAGGGGTCAATTTGTGTGTGTATCTCGATCCTACATTTCGCATCCTGGGAGAAGAAGGCAAGCGCTATGATTTAGTGGTGGAGGCAGAAGGCGAGCGATTGACTGCAACCACGACCATACCCAGGCAAGTGCCCCTGGACTCGGTCTTTTTTGTAGAGCCGCCGGGCGAGCCCCGCGATACACTGGCTCAGCTGCGGGTCATACTAGACGACCCGCCAGAAGATAATTTTTACAGATACTTCGTCAGTGTGGATAGTGGCGAGTTTAAGCGAGACGATTTTTCTGTTTTCAACGATCGCCTCTTTGCTGGCGAAAGATTGGAATTTCCCTTGAATCGCCCTTTGGCAAATGGCGAAAGCCTGGATCTATCCACTTTTGGTCTTTTCAGGCGCGGGACCAACATGACCCTAAAGTTCGTTTTCCTGGATGAGACCCACCATCAGTTTTGGGAAACGCTTGAATTTTCCTCGGCCAATCAAGGGCCCTTTTCCAGCTACACCCGAATTGCCGGTAATATAGAGGGTGGACTGGGTATATGGGGTGGCCTGGCGGCTACTTATTACGATCGCCAGGTGCCCGATAAGTAGGCATTTATACTAGTCGTGCAGCAGAGCGATAGACTCTATGGCCAGCCGGGTGAGTGGTACAACCCGTTGTCTGGCTGTCCAGCGATCAAAAGAAATCTCCTCCCCAAAGGTTTTTCTTAGCCTCAGCCCGTTTAACAGACGCGCATAAGTGTACCATCCTTCCTGCTCTGCGCTCAGCCAAAGGCCAATGGCATTTTCATACCGTTCGCAGCCCAGGGGTTGTGCGGCCAGATTGCAGGAGTTTGGATCGGCTTGTCCGCGTGGAAGCGTACGAATCTGGAGGGAAAAGGGGGAAAGATTCCTTCGCTTGAAGTAGTGATTCCACTCCAAATACCCATTTCTGACTCCTTCTGGAAGCTCACCAGATATAGAAGACAAATAAGCATAGGTCAGACCAAGAGCCGTTGCATTTGGTGCATACCGACATCGGTCTGTTTCCGAAAAGGCCGAGCAGGGCAATCGGCTTTCCCGGTAGGTGAGCTCACTGGCCACATACTGCAGCCAATCCTGTAGAGCTACATCTAAATACTGCGTAGCATAGTAGCGATCATGCAATGCAATGGCATATAGGGCTGCGGCATTATCTGCGGGTCTGAAAAGATTTTCAACGGGCCTGCTCACGAGCATCTTATAGGGCGACCTAGGCATATTTCGACCCAGGTACTCTGCTACTGCCTGAAAGCTGGCTGCGTAGGTTTCGTCTTTGCTCAAATCCTGGTAATGGCCAATAATAGAGGCGGCCTGAGCCAGGAAAAATGAATGTCTGGCCCACTGATTGCGCTGCGTCCATACCGGAAAGCGGCGTGTATCCGACACCCAGTCGACTAAGTCTCTGAGCAGCGATTGTGCGCGGTTCGAAAACTCTGGAAATGTTTTAGCACCTCGATAAAGGGCCATACTGCTCAGGCCGGCCAGCATGAGTTCGGCTTCGCCAGCTTCCTCGTTTAGATGTAGGTAGAAGTCTTCTGACGCTAGATTATTGAGCAGACTTTCAAAATGCGTTCGGGCCATCTTGTGGCCATTGTCGTTGGTCAGTACCCCAAACGAATGAACGCTTAGCACCAGACCCACAACACCCACAACGGCCGCTACTGCACGATTGCGCTGCCAAACGAAATAGGCGATCACCAGAAATGCCGCTGAACACAGCAGCATGGGCAGAATTCCACTTATGCTCATGGAGCCAAAATACGGCGATGGATGTAAATTTGCGGCCATGACCAATCGCGAAATTGCCTCTGCCTTCA
>JBCDFE010000129.1:0-13009 GCA_039178745.1 Bacteroidota bacterium
ATGCAAATTATACCAATGAAATTAGATTAATTATACAATATTAATAAATTTTAACACTAAAATTTAATGATTATTAAATCAAGCCACATTGTTTGTGCTTTTTTTGCCGATTTCCCAAGGCATTGCTAGGATCAAGCGACTAAATAAAATGTTTGTATTTTAATTTTGTTTGTATTTTTGTTTTTAAATTGACTTTCTCTTGTCTAGTGTCTCACAAGTTTGGCAGCTCAATGGTCGGCGCGTACGAATAGCTGACTTTAGCCACGAGGCTTCCGCGCCTCCAGCATTATCTAGGCAAGAGGCCGACCTGCCTGTGGTCCAAAGTTCTAAACGAACAAGATTGCGCGATGACTTTCCCGCCGCAGGCCAGTCTTTTGAAGGTGGATATAGTGACGGCTATTGCTTTAAGCTCGACTTCAGGTCTTCCAATCCAGATCGATGCTTGTCTATGATACGTTTATTCCTTGAAGAACAAGGCTATGAAGAACTGCCTCTTCCTGTTGATTATGCAGAATTAAAGCGATTCAGGTTGCCTAGGAGTGGACGAAAACAATTGCATCTTTTCGCAGACGATGGCTATGTACACAACCCGATTAAGATTCTATTTCCCCCACCAAAAGCTAACTGGAGGGGACTCAGATTGGAGGTGTACAACGAGCAAGCCGACCGACATTTGGTCCGCTTTCATGGACGCGGATAAACATAATTGCAGAATTTTAATTTATCCCATTATCTTAGGGCTTTAAAGTGTATGAAATTTCAGGATGCTTGAATCTGTTGGGTGTTCTGAAATTCAGTTCAATAGCTTCTATCAACATTTGCCGGAGCTTGCCCGATTTGGGTAGGCCATTTTTCCCAAAAACGGTCTGAAAAAAAGAAAGAGTGCTTCTCGTTAGGCACGTCTATATCCTCGGTTACAAACCCAGCTTATATGTTTAGAAAATTACTGCTATTTACACTCCTTACACTAGGAGCCACAACGGTTACTCATAGCCAAGTTGCATCTCAGTATCCTTGGGAATTCGGCATCCAGGCCGGCGTCTCGATGTTGGGAGGTGATTTGAAAACGAATGAGATACTATTTTTAAATCAACCTAGTTTTTCGGCTGGAATCATGCTGCGCAGGCGTCTAGGTGGTTTGTTTGCCTTGAGACTCCACCTGATGTATGGTGGCCTTGAAGCAGATGATGCGGAGAGTGATGACGATTCAAGAGTTTCTCGTGGTTTTTCGGCATCGACCTCTGTGATTGAGCCGGGGCTAGTACTCGAATTCGAGCCTTTTGCCCAAAGGCGATTTAGGGATGGGGAATTCAAAAGAATTTTGTCGCCCTTTATCTATGGTGGCGTGGCTTACTCAATCTGGGATGAGCCAGATACCGACTACAATGGGCTAAATACTATGGAGGTAATGAATGACCGTATGAATAAGAGTGAGACCAACGAGCTCTCTATTCCTTATGGCTTTGGTCTGAAGTACTACATATCGCCCAAGTCTTCATTGGCTCTGGACTTTGGCGCGCGCTTTCTGAGTTCGGATCTGCTGGACGGGGTTAGCGAATCTGGTAATCCTGATGCTGATGATACCTACGGGTTTTTCGGCTTGCGTTTCGCAACTGGTTTCGGTATTAAAGACAGTGACAAAGATGGTATTCCAGATGAAACGGATGCTTGCCCCGAGGAAGCCGGTCCTGAAGCGACCAACGGCTGCCCGGATAGCGACGGTGATGGACTGGCGGACCGCGACGACGATTGTCCCAATGAGGCAGGTGTAATAGAGCTTAACGGCTGTCCCGATAGCGACGGTGATGGCGTGGCCGACAAAGACGATGCCTGCCCCGATGAGGCTGGCGAAGTAGCTCTGATGGGTTGTCCTGATAGCGACGGTGATAGTGTGGCCGACAAAGACGATGATTGCCCCGAGGAAGCTGGTGTTGCCGCATTGATGGGTTGCCCAGACAGTGATGGTGACGGTATTGCCGACAAAGACGATGAGTGCCCTACAGAGGCTGGATCGGCCAGTATGATGGGTTGTCCTGACCGTGACGGCGACGGTATTGCCGATAAGGACGATGAATGTCCCGATGAGGCCGGTATCGCTGCTCGCAATGGTTGCCCTGAACCCGAAGATGTTTTTGAAACCATTACCGATCGGATAGATCGCTACCGTCGACTTATCGATGGCTTCGAATACATTACCCTCGATGAGTCTACGGGTGTTATCCAGATTCAAAATGTATACTTCGCCACTGACCGCTTCAATCGTGACCAATTGGATCGCTCTATTCTTGATGAAGTTGCAGAGTTGATGCAGCGCGAAGGAGCAGAAGATATTTCTATTCGATTCGAAGGTCATGCAGACCGCCGTGCCTCAGAGGAATACAATCAGAGATTATCAGAACGACGGGCCGAGGGCGCTATGCAATATGTTATTGACAAGGGTGTAGATGCCAGTCGGGTGAGTATGATCGGCTTCGGCGAGCTACAGCCAGTTGCCGACGTAGACGACCTACAAGCCAATCGCGTATCTATTTCCGTAGTCAACGAGCCTCCTCGAAGAATGGAGTAGATCTGATGACCAAGGTTAAATTTTGGCTTTGTCGGCCCGGTTCACTTTGTGAGCCGGGCCGACGCCTTTTTACCTGACAAAAAGTGGTTGGACGAGAAGCCCGTCTCGGAGTTGGAGATGTACCCAGTAATGACCTTGAGGCAGAGCTAAGGCAGATAAATCTAGGTGTAATTCCTGATCGCCTGTAGGAAAAGACTTTTTGTCGATCAAGGAGAAAGACTGCCCACTTGAATTGTAGAGGGTTATTTGCCCTATATCTGGTTGTTCTAGATGAAAACTAATGTGCAGTTGGCCCGAATTGGGGTTTGGTGATTGGCGGTACTGTAGGGCAGAACTATCCAAGAATTTAATGCTATTGGTTGGAGCCGGGAACAACCACTGGTAAACTGCACCAAATTCTCTAGCCCAATACCACTCACTATGCGCACCATCGGCATGTTGAATGCTGCGAATTTCGTCTGATTGGTAACCGGCTTCAACTAGATTTTGCTGAAAATCGAACATATCTTGAACGAAAGTAGATCCTTCTGGTGTGCCGATAATCTGGTGTAGCCGGAGTGGTAGGGGGCTGGAAACCTCAGATACATAATTAGTCAAGTCCTCGCGGTTTATCCAATAGGCCGGAGACAAAGAACCCACCTTGCCAAATATGTCTGGGCGACTTAGTGCAGCGTAAGCAGATATCAGTCCGCCTAAGGAGCTTCCCATAACCGCTGTATGGTTGCGGTCTGATAGGGTTCGGTAATTGGCATCTATATAAGGTTTGAGGTCATTGACTAGGAAATCGACATACTCATTGCCATCGCCGCCACCATAGGTAGGGTTGGACCAAGGAGTGTATTCGGCTATGCGTTCACCACCGCCATTGTCTACGGCGACCACGATGATACCAGGATCACCTTGAGCAAACAGCATATTTAGTGTTTCGTCTACTTCCCATTCTCCTGAGAAGGAGGTAGAGGCATCAAAAACGTTTTGGCCATCTTGCATGTACAGTACAGGATAGTTGCGATTGCTGGTGGTGTAGTCTGGTGGCAAATAAAGCCAAACGCGCCTTGTCGTATTCAGGGCTGTCATAGGAAAGTATGTAGACAGGATGCTGACATTTTCGGCAGCTGTACTTTGACCGGACATCCCTCCGTCGAGATCTTCCCATCCGGCAATCTGAAGGAAGAGTGTATCTCCGGCCGAGGTGCTGTAGCTTCTATTGGGTATGAAGTTCCCTTGTTCGTCTCCTTCTACGGTATCCCATGATCCTCTGGTAAATTTGAATTGGATGGAACCGCTGTGATTAGGTAGGTGTATGGCATAGTGGTCTGCATCACTATTGAAGGGAAGTATGTGTGCACTGCTACCGGCGTCCCATCCTTGGAAATCGCCCGCTATGTACAGATTGTCTTGCATAGGTGTGTTAGCTGGCCACGCGTCTATTATCACGCTGAGCTGAGCGAATGTACTGAGGTAAGAAATGGCCAGACATACCAAAAGGTAGAATCTCATATCGGGGTGGTTGTTTTATGTGAAGAGGTGCTAGACCAATAGAGTTAGGTCTAGTTTAAAGACAAGAAATCAAGAACAATCTGCCTGGCATCTTGCAGGGTGTTTTCTAGCTCATCATTGACGAGAATCAGGTCGAAGGAATTGGCGTAGCTAAGCTCCAGGCTTGCCCGCTCAATGCGCGCATTTAAGCTCTCTGCATCTTCGGTTGCCCGATTTCTGAGTCGTTCGAAGAGGATGTCGGAGCTTGGAGGTTGTACAAATACGGCCAGCGATTCTTCGGGATACATCTTTTTGAGCTTGGTAGCGCCTACGACTTCCAAGTCAAAGACAATGGTTTGTCCCATAGACCAAAGCCTTTTTATTTCGCTTTTTAGGGTGCCATACTTTCTGCCTGCATAAACCTCCTCCCATTCGGCAAATTGATCTTGGGCGATGGCGGCATCAAACTCTTCGGGCGTAATGAAGTAATAGTCTACTCCATCGATCTCTCCTGGCCTAGGGGGTCTGGTTGTGGCGGAAACACTAAAGGCCAGTTGTTGGTCAAACTCACGAAGCAAATGATGGACGACCGTTGTCTTGCCGGCACCCGAAGGAGCCGTTATGATGAGTAGGCGGCCTTTAGATATAGAATTAGACGACATTGGCCAACTGCTCTTTGATCTGCTCCAGTTGTTCTTTCATTTGTACGACTAGCCGCTGGATTTCGGCTAGTTGGGCCTTGGCTCCCAGGGTATTTATTTCCCGTCCAATTTCCTGGCTGATGAAGGAGAGCTTTCTCCCTTTGACGGGGTTTTCGTTGGTCAATTCTTCGAGGAAGTACTCGCAGTTCTGGGCGAGGCGTACTTTTTCTTCATTGATATCCATCTTTTCCAGGTAGTATAGGAGCTCCTGTTCGAACCGATTCTGGTCTACATTTTGCCGGCTCTGAAACTCGTCTAGCTGTTTTTGCAGGCGCTCTCTTACGCGCTTGCCACGCTCAGCCTCGAAAGGTTCTACTTCAAGCAAAAGATGCTGTATGGCCTTTGCGCTTTGCTGTAAGTCTTCACTGGTGGCTTTCCCCTCACTGACTCGGTAAGCCTGAAAATTGTCTAAGCAGGCTTGGGTAGCCAATTGTAATGCATTGATTTCCTCTTTGGTAAGTTGCTGGTCTTGAGTTTCGGCTACTTTGGGTAGGCGAATAAGGCCTGCCAATAAGGCTCCTGCATCTCCACCCAGATTGAAGGGTGCGTATTCTACCAATTGGGCATGAAGGCGCTTGAGTAGTGGCAGGTTGAGTGAGATGCCATCTTCGCCATCTTCGTTTCGGATGTCTACAGACAATTCCAGCTTGCCTCTGTGAGCAAAATCTGCAACCTGTTTGCGCAGAGCCATTTCGAACTCGCCTAAGCTCTGCTGGCAGCGCAGGCGCAAATCGGTTTGCTTACTGTTTAGCGATCTGAGCTCTACTATAAAAGTTTGACCGCCTAAGATGTGTTGACCTCGGCCATAGCCTGTCATGGAAAGAAGCATAGAATGTGTTTCGATTTGCCCTGAGAGCTGGCAAAGATAGCACTTCGCAAAATCTCTCGTTGTTCCGAAGGTGATCCGACCTGCGGAAGTCCTAAAAATTTATGAGGATATTTTTGAAATCAGAGTAGATGGAAAAGGTATATAACTACCTGATAGTAAATAAAATAGCTCTATTTTTGGCTAAGCACTATATAATTTCTCATATTTGCCACGCTTCGGGAAATCCTCCCTGCTCATAAAGATAAAACCATGAGGAAAGCTGACCTTGTAGCTGCTATTTCGGAAAAAACAGGTATCGCAAAGGTAGACGTATTGGTGTCGTTGGAGTCCTTTTTCAAGGAGGTTAAATCTAGTCTGGCCGACGGCGAGAATGTATACATCAGGGGGTTCGGTTCCTTTGTCGTGAAGAAGCGAGCCAAGAAGATTGGTCGCCACATCAAGGAGAATAAAGCCATCGAAATACCGGCTCACTACATTCCTGCTTTCAAACCTGCGAAGATATTTGTCGAACAAGTGAAAGATAATGTGAGCGCGCTACCCGACGAAGAAGACGAAGACTAAAGAAATATGCGGGCTCCACAATATCTGGCTGCTCTTGGCGCTCTGGCATTACTGCTATTTATGTATTTCGTGTGTCCGGTTCAGGCACCCGAAATGACTCAGGCAGAGGCCAGTCGAAAGCTGCAGCTTAGTGCTACTAGCCTGGAAAGTATGATCCGGGCAGCTCGCGAAGAGTTGAACCCCTCTGACATAGCTACACTGATAGGTATTGAAGAGCAGCTGGAGGCGGATCCGCCTCCAGCAGATAGTTTGCGCAAGGGCCTGCTGGCTCAACTGGCAGGAGAGTGGTTTAATCTGGGCTATCCAGGTATTTCGGCAGTTTATGCAGAGCAAATCGCGGAGATAAACAATACGGCTGAGGACTGGGGGCTGGCGGGAACGAGTTACACCATTTGCGTACAGCGAACAGAGGAAGACAAGGTGCGCAGTTTTTGCTATGAGAAAGCCGAGCAGGCCTATCTGAATGCGATGAGCCTGGACCCCGAAGAGTTAGAGTATCAGATCAATTTGGCATTGAACTACACACTCGATGCCCAGCAGCCTATGCGCGGTATTCTCAGACTTAGAGAGCTGCAAGAACAGCATCCGAATGACCCCCGGCCACTGGTCACATTGGGGCGCCTCTCTCTGCAAACGAATCAATTGGAGAAGGCGGCCGAGAGATTGGATGCTGCGCTGGCTTTAGATCCCGACTTACTCGCCGCAAGGTGCTTGCGGGCAGAAGTCTATTTTAGGATGGGTGATGTGGATTCGGCCCAGCGAATAGGGGAGGGATGCCAAACTCAACAATAAGCTAGAAGAGGGCGTTAGATTAATGTGGGCTCGGAAAGGTAAAAGTCGAGTGAAAAAGACTACCTTTGCAGGCCATTAAAGTCCGTATAGGCAGCCTAGCACGTAAATTTCTTTACAAAGCAGATGCATAGAACGGCAAACGAACCAAATTTTTTAATCAAACCATAGCTATATGCCCTGTGGAAAGAAGCGCAAGCGTCATAAGATAGCGACGCACAAGCGTAAGAAGCGGCTGCGCAAAAACCGCCATAAGAAGAAGAATCGCTAGTGTTGTGCGGGTATATTGCCCGCATGCACTCGCTCTTTTATCACTGAGCAGGCCATGTGTTGGCTCAGTGTAAATTGAGGTAATACTTTTACCTCGGGTCGTGTGCAAGCTAGTTTGGCGGCGACACTGCTTCGCAGATACTAGAAAAGCTGTCGCCCTGGAAATCGGTCAACAAAATCATAGCCTCGTTTGGCTAGACCTGCAAATCACAAAAGCAGGACAGAAGAAACTTAACAACTATACTGATACAACACGTATTCCTACTTTTGCCGACATCTGCACAAGCAAGGACAAAAGAATTAGAGGCCTAGGTTGTTTTTACTAAATGAATACCACCTCACGAAGAGATATTTAACGTAGCCTCTTTATAAACAGCGAGTTGTTTTATAGCGATCGTTTTCCATTTTAAGTCTACAGATAGCTGATTTCTGGTGTGCGTACCAGACCAATCCGCCTTTTGGCCTGTCATGACCATAAATTTGACAGCGTGGAAAAGGAAATGATCGTATATGCTACGGGTAAGGCCGTGGAGATCGCGCTAATGGAGAACGGTAAGCTGACCGAGATCCACAAACAAAAAGCCACCGATAATTTTACGGTTGGCGATGTTTTTTGGGGAAAAATTAAGCGTATAAACGCTCCACTCAATGCGGCTTTCGTTGACATTGGTCATAAAAAAGACGCTTTTTTGCACTATACCGATCTCGGTCCAAAAGTGCGAACACTCCAAAAGTGGGCCAGTCTAGCCTCCAACGGGCGACTGAAAGCCAAAGGGATCGATAACTTCAGACCGGAAAAGGAAATTGTCAAAACCGGGAGAATCGATCAGGTATTTGAGCGCAGGCAAAATATTCTAGCCCAAGTTCTCAAGGAACCGATCAGCACGAAAGGACCCAGGCTAAGTTGTGAAATCACTCTGCCTGGCCGCTTTCTGGTCATTACGCCATTTAGTGATGTCGTTGCAGTATCCAAGAAAATCAGTACCAGCGAAGAGCGCAAAAGATTGAAGCTAATCGTCGATAGTATCAGACCCAAAAATTTTGGTGTCATTGTACGTACAGCTGCGGAAGGGCGCAACACGGCTGAACTTTTGGAAGAAGTCAACAACCTCGTTGGCAAATGGAATACTATAAAAGAGCAACTCAAAACGGGTAAGCCGCCGATCAAGTTGCTCAGTGAAATAGATAAGACCTCTTCTCTTTTACGCGACTTGCTCACCGACAATTTTAACCGAATTGTCATAGATGACAAAGACCTCTATGAGCGTGTCAAGAACTACCTGCAAGGTATTGCGCCCGATAAGGTCAGGCTTTTACAATTGCACAAGAGCAACCGGCCCATCTTCGATGTTTGTGGCGTAACCAAACAGATCAAGTCGAGCTTTGGTAAAACAACCACCATGGCCAGCGGTGCTTATATTGTTATAGAGCACACAGAGGCCATGCACGTTATCGACGTGAATAGCGGCAATAAGATGCCCTCGCAGAATCAAGCCGAGGCAGTGCTCAAGATTAATCTGGAAGCTGCCGAAGAAGTAGCCAGACAGATGCGTCTGAGAGATATAGGAGGCATCATTATCGTCGATTTTATCGATATGCGCGACGGTGAGCACCGCAAGAAGTTGGTGACGGCTATGCGCAAATTCATGAAGAAAGATCGTGCGCAGCATACCGTTCTTCCGCTGAGTAAATTTGGCCTGATGCAAATCACACGCCAACGCGTGCGGCCGGAAGTGAAGATCACTACAGACGAGAAGTGCCCAAGCTGTAACGGTACGGGAAAGATCAATGCGAGCATTCTACTGACCGACGAGATAGATCGCGATTTGAATCTCATTATGGAAGCCCAACCCAAGGCAAAACTCAAACTGAGGTTGCACCCATACGCTGCGGCTTTCCTGAAAAAAGGCGTTCCCAACCAGCAAATGAAGTGGTACATGAAGTACTACCGCTGGCTGAAAATTATTCCAGACGCCGACTATCCCATCACCACTTATAAGTTTTTTGACCAAAATGACGACGAGGTTAGGCTAAAAGCCTAGTTTTTATTGGTTCAATCAGCAAAAATCATCACCTGAGTGAAACTTGGTTAAGCCAAATCTCATTTAAGCCGATGTATCATGTTTCCAGAATATGACGTCATAGTAGTGGGTGCAGGCCATGCCGGTTGCGAAGCGGCCGTAGGGGCATCGCGTCTGGGTTGCCGGGTCATGCTGGCCACCATGAATATGCAGACCATCGCACAGATGTCTTGCAACCCCGCCATGGGAGGCGTAGCCAAAGGGCAAATCGTCAGAGAAATCGATGCGCTCGGTGGCTACAGCGGTATAATCACGGACCGCACCATGGTGCAGTTTAGGATGCTGAACTTGTCTAAAGGCCCGGCCATGCACTCGCCTCGTGCGCAGAGTGACCGAATGGCATTCGCCTCAGAGTGGCGGCAGATGCTGGAGCAAAATGAGCACGTCGACTTTTGGCAGGAAATGATCACCGGACTAGTGGTCAAAGACGATCGTGTAGTAGGTGTGCGCACAAGCCTGGGGCTGGAAATACCGGGGAAGACGGTAGTGCTCACGAATGGTACTTTCCTCAACGGCATCATACACATAGGTGAGAAACAACTCGGTGGCGGCCGGGCAGGCGAGCGTGCGGCAAAAGGTATTACAGAGCAGCTGCGAGAACTTGGTTTCAAGTCTGGGCGAATGAAAACAGGCACACCGCCAAGAATCGATGGCCGAAGCCTGGACTGGACCAAAATGGCCGAGCAGCCCGGCGATGAAAATCCAGGCAAGTTCAGTTATACCAGTACCCCTGAGCTCACCAATCAGATGCCGTGCCACATAGCCTACACCAGCAAAGAAGTACACGATACGCTGCGCGAAGGCTTCGATCGTTCGCCTATGTTCAATGGCCGTATCCGTGGCCTTGGACCTAGATATTGTCCGAGCATAGAAGACAAAATCGATAGATTTGCTGATCGCGACCGCCATCAGCTATTCGTCGAGCCTGAAGGTCGCCATACTTGCGAGATCTACGTCAATGGATTCAGCAGCAGCTTGCCAGAAGACGTACAGTATAAGGCACTGAAGCAAGTCCACGGTTTTGAGAACATGAAAATGTTTCGGCCCGGCTATGCCATAGAGTACGACTTTTTTCCACCGACTCAGCTTAAAGCCAGTCTGGAGACGCGTTTGGTGCACAATCTCTTTTTCGCGGGTCAGATCAACGGCACAACGGGCTATGAAGAAGCCGGTAGCCAGGGGCTCATAGCTGGCATCAACGCCGCCCGCCGCGTGCGCGAAGAAGACCCCCTCGTGCTCAAGCGCAGCGAAGCTTACATCGGTGTACTCATCGATGATCTGGTCAACAAAGGGACTGACGAACCTTACCGCATGTTCACCAGCCGAGCCGAGTATCGCATCTTGCTGCGTCAAGACAATGCCGATCTACGGCTAACGCCAATTGCCAATGAACTCGGAATAAGAGGCTTAGAAGATAGACTTTCGCGGGTGGAGACCAAACGCGCTGGGGTGGAGGCCATCCGGCGAGAACTTCAGAATTATAGCGTCACGCCAGAACAACTCAATGGCTTTTTAGAAAGTAAAGAAAGCGCAGCACTGAAGCAGGGAGTCAAGTTGCACTCCGTCTTGCTGCGGCCAGGCATCGGGCTAGACGATCTTGCAGGCGCATTACCTGCATTATCCGACTTTTTAGCACCTTACGACAAGGAGACCCGCCTTCTGGCCGAAACAGAAATCAAATATGCCGGCTACATCTATCGCGAGCAGGAGCAGGTAGCCAAAATGAATCGACTGGAAGGCATCCGCCTGGTCGATAACTTCGACTACACCAGTATAACCAGCTTGAGTAAAGAAGCCCGCCAAAAACTCAGCGAGCTACAACCCCGAACAATTGGTCAGGCAAGCCGCATCAGCGGGGTGAGTCCTGCCGATGTAAGTGTGCTATTGGTGCACATGGGGAGATAATGAAAAGATTTGGGTGGCGCGCGTTGATAGCTTGTCAAGCTATAATTTTCTTATATTTGTCTTCAATTGAAGACACCTAAATGTATAAGATTGAAAAAACGGCCGAATTCGACAAGTGGTTTAGAAAGCTTAGAGATGTCAGGGCTAAATCCAAAATCCTTTTTCGAATTCAGAAGTTGAAGCGTGAAGATTATTTTGGAGATATAAAGCCAGTAGGTAATGGGATTCAAGAGATAAGAGTCAATTATGCAAAAGGATATCGCATCTATTTCAAGAAAGTAGGAAGTGAAATAATTATTCTTCTTGTTGGAGGCGATAAATCAACCCAATCGAGGGATATCGAAAAGGCAAAAAGGATTTGGAACAAAATAAAGGATAATAAATGATTACTACAGAATTTGATATTTCCGATTATCTAGATAGCAAAGAAATGATTGCTGAGTACTTAAATACTGTACTTGAAGAAGGAGATAGCTCAGATCTAGCTGTTGCGATTGGTCATGTAGCAAAAGCTATTGGAATGACCAAAATCGCTGAAGAAACCGGTATGAGTAGGTCAAGTCTTTATAAGGCACTGTCTGAAGGATCAAGGCCACAGTTCGATACCGTTACAAAAGTCCTAAAAGCCATAGGTGGTCAGTTGAGCATTAAACCAGCTTAACTGAATTATAACATTCCTGATTTGCCTATTCATAGCTATCCAATTGGCTTTTTCATCTTAACAGCCAGCTATGCTATTTCCATCTTTTCAGTCTGTGAAATAGTTTCTCCCTTCTTAGAATCTGAGAGGCTGTTGAACTGTAACTTTGAAGACTGGACTTCCTTAGGCGTTGCATTTTTACTTGCTCTGATCCAGAGCATATTCTACTGGGCACACCAAAAATATGCTGTCTTGTATGCCCTTATTTCAATTGGACTTTTTACGGTGCACCTACTGGATCAGACTCGTTATTTTTCTTTTAAGCACTTGTTTTTACTAGCCTTTTGGGCAGGGAGTAACTTCCTTTGGGTTGGATGTTTTCGTCTAACTTTTTCGTGGAATAAGCCTTTAGATGGCGGAGATGATCTACTGGATTAATGAGCAAAATGCACCTTTAAATCATCTATCATACCCAAATTTCCTCAACTCTCGCTCATTATCTCGCCAGCCGTCTTGGATCTTTACATGTAGCTCCAGATAGACTTTTGTTTGAAGAAAAGCCTCGATTCGCTCGCGAGCGTGGGTACCCAGCTTCTTGATAGCAGCGCCGCCTTTACCGATAATGATCGGCTTTTGAGACTTTCGGCTCACATAGATGATGGCACTGATGCGGGTCAGGTCTTCCCCTGCCTTGGTTTGATCACCTTCGGTAAAGGTTTCAATCTCTATTTCTACGCTGTAGGGAATTTCCTGGTGGTACTGCTCCAGTATTTGCTCGCGTATGATCTCTGTTACAAAAAATCGCTCTGGCCGGTCGGTCAGCTGATCTTTCGGATAGTAGGCCGGGCCTTCGGGTAGCTGTTGTTGTATGGCTTGGCTCAATGCTTGCACACCAGTTCCTTCAAGGGCCGAAATGGCAAATACCTGCTCTATGTCCAGCCATTTGCCAAATTGCTTGCTCAGCGTATTGACCCGGCTGGCTTCGACCGTATCGATTTTGTTGATGAGTAGAAAAATGGGAACATCTTCTTCCAGGTGGCGGAGTTGTTGCACCAGTGGCTCGTCGGCCGTGAATTTATCATTGGCATCGATCAGGTAGAGCATCAGGTCCGCATCGTCGAAGGTAGACCGCACGGCCCGATTCATCATTTCCTGCATCCGGTAGATCGGATCGTGAATAATGCCTGG
>JBCDFE010000130.1:0-12941 GCA_039178745.1 Bacteroidota bacterium
CTGATTAAAACCCTTAAATGTATAGGTCTTAGATACATTTAATATTTGATCTTGAAAAAATGAAATCAGGCCAATATGTCTATAAATATCACCAGGTCGATATGTATCTTTAAATCCTTTAGTTATTTCATCAATTAGAGATAGGCCAAAATGATCTAAATATCTACCTTCTAAATACGGTTTAATCCCGGTACTTCTATTTCTAGAAACATTAAATCTTTTTAATAGCCCTACTTTAACATTACATCCATCACCATATAAACCCTTCAATCTGCTTTTAGCACCGTTATAATCAGCAGGAAAATCAGAATAACTCAGATATATTAAATCTACACTAATATCAAAGGCCTTAAGTTTTGTTAATGATCTTTGCATCACCTTATTAAACTCAATACTTTCCATTTGAAAGCCAGCAGTTACGATGTTAAGCTTGTCAAATTGACTAGGAATTTTACTACCAGTTAAGGGCTGACCTGTTAGTATTTCTTCTATTAACCCCTCTAAATCCAATGATAAATTCACATACTGTTCTTTAGTAAACAATAGAGAACTTTTATGAGATGCCGTACCATGTGGCTTAATGTAAAACGGAATCTTTAATCTATCATCCACAAGCATAGCTTTATAATCTATGCAATCACCGTCTGACATGATTTTATGAAGCTGCCCCATACCAACCTCTTCCTCAACAGTTTGATCTAACAACTCATCAAAATTAAAATTTATTATTCCATCAATATATCTATTTTTTAGTAGATGTGCTAGTATCTCATAGAACAAATTTGGAAAAGTCCTATAGTCATATATGTGCCCAATTGCTTCTTGAACATCAAATGAATTTAAAAAATGAGATAGAGAAAAAAGTCTGGTTTCAAAATCATTGGCATCATCTATATTTGGTAGGTTTGCCAGCTCTTGAACTTTCTTAGATTTTTTCAAAATACGCTTTGGCCATTCGTCGAGTTCAAAAAACCCCTCAATAAGATTTATAGCTTTTGCGCCAGGTGGAAACACAGCACTACTGACATTGGTTGATGCACCAGCTCCTATTATGAATATAGTTCTAGTTCTCGGGGTTTTCTTGGGATTTTTGTCATTTATAATACTCTTAAATCTTCTTTTTGAGGTAATCTCTTCCGAAGAGAATGAATGACGGACATGATTTGTTCTAAGGTCTTTCGCTAACTCTCTCAAGATAGTCTTGTTACTCTTCATTTTGTTTCTAATTTTCAAACAAGGGAAGTTTAATTTTATCGACCTATGCGACATTCATAAAACTCGAAAGAGATAAATATCTCTACCTTCATCATAAATTTACATCTTATTTCTCACAACCCACTAAACATCGAATCACAAGATTCTTATACTCCAAAATAAATGAGGTGATAAAATAGGCTATAAAGTCCAGAAATAGGCAAGACTGACATTTCATTCCTAAAACTATAAGAACACACCAGCAAACTGAAATCGCCTCCGAACTTCTTTATTAATCCTTAGAGTGTATTACACCCTGTAGAATAGTGTAATGCTATAGAATGAAGTTAATCACTGATCTATACTTCGGTACCCTTAAAATAGACAAATATGAAATGAAAGCTACCGAGTACTCCGACTACATTCTTCCCACATCCACTCCCACTGCTCTGATTGAGTATTGTAGTCCCATGTTTCTTTTTGAAAATAGATACGATTTGAATAAACAAACATCTTAAATCCTACTGTATTAGGTATGCCAAGAAGATTATTATACTGAATTTTTCCGCTAATATATCTGTAAGGCGTTCCATTATCATTAGTATAGTTCGCATCTCTCGTTATACGAGTAGTCTGAACAAATTCTCGTCCAGGAAAGCATCTGTCAAAATGGGTATCGCACCATGCATCAATTTGCTGTCTTAAGGATGACTGAGCTGAACAAATCGAAAATAAAGAAAATGCCAAACAAGGTAATAAAAACAACTTCATAGGAATAGGATTAAACCAATCTAGAATCTTGTAATCGAAAACCAAAAAATATCTAATTGGTTTCCACAAATATATACTGCACATTGTTCATGAGCAAAGACTACAAACCCAAACAATCTCCACGATTACATATAAGGAGAAGCAAAATTACTTAGTTTTAGATTCAGAAATCAGATATAAAGTAGTGAGATTGGTTTCAAGAATTCCTCCTTGAATCTGTCAGGCACTTAAGAATAAATTTTTACTCTAAAATCTAGTTCTGAAGCAGAAAATTGAAGTAATTATTACTCTTAAAGTGAGGCTTTAAAATCAACAAGGAAGCAGCTAAACACCCAATAAAATATAGCTTTCTAGCTTCAAAACCTTTCAAATTGAGGTTATCCTGCCAGTTAGAATTACAATTTGCAAAAGCCAAGCTTACTGGTTAACCCTTAAACACACCAAAAGATTGAATATCTAGATTACTATTGTCCCAATATTAACGATATATCCAAAATTAGGAAAAATACTTTGTGACATTACTTCACTGTAAATCGTATTGCGATGAATCTTTTATATGTACCTAATTTTTGGTACAAAAAAATTTGCTAATCCATAAAAAACAGCTTGAATATGTGTATTTGTGTCGACTTTTTGGAGTATCAAACCACATCATACCGATCCAAATCCAGCCCTTCGATTATCTTGACCAGCTTATTGCCATAATTGGGATCGGTAGCGTAGCCACAAGCTTTCAGGCCGTGTGCCCAGCGATTGTAGTCTTTGCCGTAGGTGTGGAGGCGGTTGTAGCGCTGGGTGAGCAGGAGGGCGCTATGCTCCTCGAAAGATTCGGCGACTGAAGTGAAGACCCGGAACATATCATAGCGGGTGTCATCTCCGTAGTTTCGGCAAGTGCAGCCCAGGCAGCGGGATTTGCATTTGATGCCGAAGTGATTGTTGCTCTGGGTGGCCAGACGGCTGTCTCCGGCATTGCTCTCCAGAAGGGCCTGAGCCAAAGTGATACTGGCGGGGATACCGTGCTTGCGCATTTCATCCTGAGCCAGGGGGGAATAAGTATCCAGGTAGTTTTGGAGGCGATCGCGCTTGGACTGTAGAATGTGGGCCGGAATGTTGTGGCGACTGAAATAGGTAGGACTTAAGACCAAGGTGAGGTTATTAATGTGGGGCGCAGGATCATCGGTCTGGGCTACAGAATTGAAATGATCGCGACCAGCTTCTTGAGTAGCGGCCGACTGAATGGCCCGTGTAGCCGGACCGGCACTACTGGCTGAGGACAAAAGACTGACATTCTGAGCAACGGAACTGATGCTCCCTTGTCCGAGTGTGCCGGCATGCTCAGCACGGACACGGGCATCATTTGAAAACTCATCGGATTGTACAGCAGCCAGATGGCCCGCGGAAGTCCTGATCCCCAAACTGCCCAGCTGAGTAGTAGTACCGGATTGCACCAGCCGACCTATCCAAGAGAAGGCCGACAAGAAGCCCGCTTCGCTGGTACTTCGCTCCCCTACCCACTCCATGACCGCACCCGGCAGGCCCGACTGCGGATCGTGGACATTGACCTTAAAGCTCAACCCGCGCGTCAGGCATATATGGAGAATGAGTAAGATGATGAAAAGCTCGAAAGCGTAGCGGCGCACCCAGCTCAGTATGCGACCGATTTGCAGCCCCAGAACCGGAGCCGATTGATTGACCTTTGACATGATGTTTGTATTTGCAACGATACAAATATCAAACACAAAGTTTTAAAAAACAAATTTTTGTTTTAAATAATTAAAAACAAAACATTTTCAAAAGGGTCCTTTGGGTTGAAGAAGCTGATTCCAAAAAAACTGCAATACGCCCGGTTGCTTCACCGCAAGCAGCGTTACATAGACCACCAAACCGAATACAGCCCCCCACAGGTGGGCATTGTGCCCTACCCGGGTATTGCCTCTTTGGTCCATATAATGGCTATAGACAATGTAGCCGATACCAATAAAAATAGCTGGCAAAGGGGGAAAGATAAACCAGCTCCAAGGTGCCAGCATGATGTATGGCCACATGGTTGCGGCTACGGCACCACTGGCCCCCAGCGCACTATAGCCCATCTGATCCTGGTGTCTGATATAGGTAGGCAGGGCAGCGGCGGCGATCGAGATGAGGTAAAACGCCATGAAACCCAGGCGACCACCCAATTCTGAACCAAAAATAAACACCTTAAATGCCTCCTCAGCAGCAGGTCCAAATATGAGCAAAGCCCACATATTAAAGAATAAGTGCATGCCATCGGCATGGATAAATCCATGCGTAAAAAAGCGGTCCCATTCGCCTCTATTTTTGATAGAAGCTGGATGAAATAATAACCTGGCTCGCAGAGAGGGATCATGGAAGGCCCGAAGGGAAACCAAAACCGTCAGCCCAATAAGAAGTCCGACTGTTAGTGTAAGTTGATCGAAAAGAGAACCCATGCGGCGAAGTTATACATTCCATCCGGTAGTATAACAAGATATAAACACAGACCGCCCTCTTGCCGTATATTTGAATGTATGGAGAGCAATAAAACGCGCATCAATTTGCCGGAAAGCGACTTGCCCAGGGTGGTTATCGTGGGCGGTGGATTTGCCGGTCTCAAAATGGCCAGAGGCATTTCGCGCAAACACTATCAGGTGGTACTGATAGACCGCAACAATTTTCATCAGTTTCAGCCGCTATTCTATCAAGTTGCCATGGCCGGTCTGGAACCGAGCAGCATCGTTTTCCCATTCAGAAAACTCTTCCAAGGAGAGGATAATGTCTTCATACGCGTGACAGAGGTCACAGAGGTCGACTTAGAAGCCAAGCAACTGCAAACGCCCCTGGGCTTTTGCAATTACGACCATCTGATCGTAGCTACTGGGGCCAGCACCAACTTTTTTGGCAATGAGCAAATCGCCGCCAAGTCGCTGCCTATGAAATCGGTTGGCGAAGCCCTTTTCCTGCGCAATACCATACTAGACGACTACGAAAGTGCGATTTCAACTCCCAACTACAATGACCGGCAAGAGTTGGTAGATATCGTGATCGTAGGTGGTGGGCCAACGGGCGTAGAATTAGCTGGCGCGCTGGCAGAAATGCGCAAACACGTTCTGCCCAAAGACTATCCGGAACTGAATGTAGAAGAGGAGATGGACATCTACCTCATTCAAGCCGGAGATATCCTGCTGAAAGGAATGAGCGAGAAATCGGGACGCAAGGCCGAAAAATACCTGAAAAATCTGGGCGTACAAGTACTACTCAATACCAGAGTGACAGACTTTGATGGCGAGCTGGTCCGCATGGAAGACGGGCAGACCATTCCCACCAATAAAGTGATCTGGGCAGCCGGTGTGACTGGGCAGCTGTTTAAAGGGCTACCCGAAGCCGCTGTAGTCAGGGGCAACCGCCTCCAGATCGATGCCTTTCACCGCGTGGCTGGGGTCGAAGGTCTTTATGCTATCGGAGACATTGCATACCTACCCACCGAAGATTGGCCCGATGGCCACCCGCAAGTAGCTCAAACCGCCATACAGATGGGGCGCAATCTGAGCAAAAACTTCAATCGGATGGCCCGCCATAAAGAAATGAAAGCCTTTCAATACAAGGACAAAGGCAGCATGGCCACCATAGGCCGAGCCAAGGCGGTAGTCGATCTGCCCAGCTTTCACTTCAGTGGCTTTTTCGCGTGGATGGCCTGGCTGGTGGTCCATCTTTTCGCCATCCTGGGCACCAAGAACAAGTTCTTTGTATTCGTCAACTGGCTCACCAACTACATCAACTACAACCAGAGCTTAAGGCTTATCATCAGGCCGAAGTCTAATAAATGATGGGGTTACCACTTATCTACCCATTGGTCCATATTCTCTCGGTTGATGGTCTCGAAGTGTTTTGCCCTATAAGTTGACTTAAATGCCTTGGGTAATTGCGCCTGCTTTTTAGGATTCCACTTGAACTCATAGGCATAAAGCTCCCCATTTCTATCTTCCAACCAATCCAATTCTTGCTGATCATAAGTCCGCCAGAAAAAGTTGTAAGATAGCATCCTATTGTACGATTGGTACTTCAATCGTTCGCTGATTGCATAGTTCTCCCACAACTGCCCAACATCTTGCCGATTTTCAAGGGGCTGAAAATTACCAACTAGCAAGTTTCTGATACCATTATCGTAAAAATACCACTTCTTCCCCTTAACAATTTCTTTCCTCAAGTTTCGACTGTATGCCCCCAGTTTGTGAATGATGAAGACCTTACTCATTAAATCAAGATATTTCTCGACCGTCTTTTTATCTAGTGACAGCTGCTTCCCCAACTCGGTGTAAGACACCTCAGAGCCAACCTGAAAAGCAATAAGTCGAAGTAAAGACAAGACCTTGTCACTATTCTGTATACCCTCAAAGGATAATACGTCTTTAAGTAAGTAAGTATTTACCAATTCTCGCAAATAGAATTGCTTCTCGCTTCGGTCTGAGAGCTGAAGCAGTTCCGGGTAGTTTCCATAGACCATTCGCTCTCGCAAATTATCTTCAAAAGACAATCGCGTATCAACTTGATTTAGCTCAAATTCAGATAGTGGAAACAGCTGAAAGGTGTATTTTCTGCCAGTTAGCGGCTCCCCGGTTCGGTTTTCGACATCAAAAGCCGATGAGCCTGTTATGACGATTTTCAGCCCAGCAATTTCATCAATCATCAATTTGAGCGCCCATCCGATATCCGGAATTTTTTGGGCCTCGTCTATAATTAGGATACGCTTATCACCAAGTAAATTCGAATAGTTCTCCACGGTTCTTCTCGCCAATCGGGCTACGGTATTTGCTGCCTCCCCATTGAGAAGCAGGTAAGGCTCATCCAGTTTTTCAATAAGCTGACGAAGCAGAACCGTTTTGCCAACACGTCTGGGACCAAGCAGGACCAAGACTTTATTTGCTCTCAGAAATTTGAGTAAGTTATCGAGCTGTAACCGATCTAAAATCATAAAACGGGGATTTCATTCCCCGAATTTACGTAAAAACGGGGATTCTATTCCCCGAATTTATATTTTGACCGTCACCAGCTTATCTCCGCGATCGACCATTTGGCCTATGGGCTGCGCATAGAGCCCTTCTTGCCCTAGAAGCGTTTGGATGTTTTGGACTTCCGCAGGTCGGACACTTACCAGCAAGCCGCCGCTGGTTTGCGGGTCGGCCAGCAAGTTTCGATTTCGGTCAGATATATCGCCTACTTTATGGCCATAGCTGGCCCAGTTTCGCTTGGTGCCGCCAGGGACTGCTCCTTGTTCCAGGTAGTAATCCAGGGTTTCGGTATCAATCAGCGGAACCTGGCTCATTTCTATCTGGGCGCTGGTCTCACTAGCAGCACACATTTCGGTCAAGTGCCCAAGCAGGCCAAACCCAGTTACATCGGTCATGGCATGAACGCCTTCGAATTTGGCCAACTTTGATCCGACGCTGTTGAGGCGAAGCATCTGCTCGGCTGCGAAATGACTGTGCTCCTCCTTGAGCAGTTTCTTTTTTTGAGCAGTACTGAGGATACCGACGCCTAATGGCTTGGTCAGAAACAAGACATCTCCGACCTGGGCACCGCCGTTCTTTTTGAGCTGATCGATGCTGACTCTACCAGTGACCGCTAGGCCAAAAATGGGTTCAGGAGCATCGATGCTATGGCCACCAGCAAGGCTGCAACCTGCGGAAGTACAAGCCGATCTGCCGCCCTCCACGACCAAACCGGCGATTTCAGGCTCGATTTGGTTGATCGGCCAACCCAAAATGGCAATCGCTACCAGAGGTTCACCGCCCATCGCATATACATCACTGATGGCATTAGTAGCTGCTATCTGGCCGAAGGTGTGGGGGTCGTCGACTATAGGCATAAAGAAGTCGGTGGTGCTGACCAGGGCCGTGCCGTCGCCCAGATCGACCACTGCCGCATCGTCTCGCTCGCCGTTGCCCACTAGCAATCTTGGGTCAAATGGTCCTGCTTTGGTCTGGCCTAAAATTCGATCCAGCACAGCGGGTGCTATCTTGCAGCCACAGCCAGCGCCGTGTGAGTATTCTGTGAGTTTAATGTCTTGAGCAGAAACCAATGGAAGGAAGATTATTGAATGATAAGAGAAAGAGACTGGTGCCCCTCTGAGGTGCGCAGCGCCAGCAAATAGCTGCCTGGCGGGTACTGGCTTAAATCTCCCAAAGCGAGAGAATGTTCACCAGCAGGTAACCGACCGCGATATATGGACTGGAGCTGCCTGCCCGATGTATCCAGTAGATCGATGCTTACACGGGTATTTCTCAGCAGGTCCAACTTGACAGACGCCGGACCATTAATCGGATTGGGATATACCGGACCAAAGGCAGGCAAAATCGGAGTTAGAGGTTCAACACCAGTTGACGATGGCGCTTGCTGAAAATAGTAAATTAAACTCCCACTCGCCAATGCGTTCTGACGCGTCCCAGGAGGGAAAGTGATTCGATTTACATTGCTGATTAGCTCGTCTGGCGCCCAAGTCTGACCGCCATCGGTAGTGAGGAGCATAGCGTTGTTTCTGGGACATACCCAGCCGGTTTGCTCGTCGATAAATCCTATGCCTTGCAAATCGAAATAGTCTTGACTTACGGGCATCTCGGTCCAGGTGTTTCCGCCGTCCAGGCTCTTAACAATGGTGGTATTCCCGCCAAAGTTCTCGACAGTGGCATAGGCTACATCGGCGCTCACGAAATCGATCTTCCAGATAAATTCAATCCCGCCGTTATTGGCAAATACGGTCTCCCAAACCTGGCCGCCATCTGTGGTGCGCAAGATGGTGGCTCCAGTGTCGGTCCTGCCGGCGGCAAACAATTCGCCAGAAGGGCTAACCGCCAACTCGACAAGTGCAGTAGCGTGGTCTGCCATGCTGGTCCAAGTCCAGTTTTGCCCCCTGTCGTTGGATTGAATAAGGTAGGCCGGATCAGCAAACACTCCGACTCCCCAAACGGTATCTCCCCGATGAGCGAGTCCGCAGATATCGGTCTCTGGTCCTGGCAGTTGATCGGCTATGTCGGTCCAGTTTTCTCCGCCGTCTTCGGTCATAAAGAAGGACGAATTGAGGGATCCGATAAAGCCCGTCAGACCGTCATCCAAAAAATCGACAGCCCTGAAATAGTTTTGAGAACTAGTAAACTGAAGGTCCCACAGATCGATCTCATTCAGGTTTGGCGCGTGAAAAACCTGCCCGGCACGATTTACCGCCCATGCCTCAAAAGTGGTTTGCTCTTCATCGGTGGCAGCTATGTGAACATCGTCATACCGTCCGACTACAGGAAAATTACCTACGGAAACCCAGCTCCCGACATCTTCCTGTGCGAGTAGCCCTACCGATAGGCATAAGAACAAATAAAAATGGAATCTTTTCATACTCAAATGTAAGGAATGATCTGATGCATGGGGCACCAAATATCATGGGCAGGAGGCTTTTTTACAAAAACTGATCTTTGAGAGAAGCTTCGTTTTTCTGATCTTTGCTGGAGCTTGCTTGCGCAGTTTTTGGTTTACGGCTATACGGCGGTCCTAGATCGATACCGCTAAATAAAAATATGCTCCATCTAATGCTAAAAACCAGTCTAATAAATTAAAGTGCGATGCAACCATCATCCCGCAAAAGCAAGTCCAGGCTAAGCTATGCCAAAAATGACGATCCACCTTTTAAAAAAGTGCTTATACGCACTTTGGAAGTACTCACTGGACAAGGACGAATACAGCGTCTTTATCATGAAATTTATGATATGGACCTGGAACCACACCATATCTGGGGGGCGTCCTTAAGGCAACTAGAGGTTGAGCTGAAATATGATCAAAAGGCCCTGGCATCTATCCCAAAGGAAGGGCCTCTAGTATTTATTTCCAACCATCCTTACGGTGTCTTGGATGGTCTTATTCTCGGACATCTCGTCAGTCAGGTACGACCTCAATTTTTCATTTTGGTCAATGAACTTTTATTAGGCGAGGCCCTGCTCGATGGCTTTTTACTGCCGGTCAGTTTTGAGGAAACGAAAGCGGCTATTCACCAAAATATTCACACCAAACAAGAGACCATTAGGCGTATTAAAGCAGGTGAAGCACCAGCAATTTTTCCAGGAGGTGGGGTTGCTACAGCAAAAAACTGGTGGAAAGGTGAAGCTGAAGAATTACAATGGAAGCGCTTTACAGCGAAGGTGATCCAGCAAACAAAGCCTACTGTTGTGCCCTTATTTTTTCCTGGTCAGAATAGCCGACTATTCCAGTTGGCTTCCAAGATAGATGCTAAGTTGCGGCTAGGTCTCTTCATCAATGAAATAAGGAACAAAATGGGCAAGGAAATAGAAATAAAAATTGGTAAGCCTATGTCGCATACAGAATTATCCAGCATAAAGAATCGTCAGGACTTGCTCGATCATCTTCAACAACAAGTGATGAACCTGAAGCCATAGCCTATAAATTTCTATATGCCCTTAAGATCTCTAAAAGTTTGGCATTACTGGCCGCACATCGATCTATGGATTTGGAACCAAATTGAAAAGCACCTGCCAAACTGTATAGTATGTTTTGAAAATAGGCATTCTCCAAACTGCTGAAATCGTTCGATCTTACGGCCAAATAATCGATCTCTTCAACAAAATATTTACCCAGGTAATCGGCATAAATATTGTCAAGTCTGAAAAAACTGCGCTTGATTTGGTCGTGGGTGGAATAATGGGCCTCTATGCTTTTGCGTAAGTCCAGATCATCTATGAGCCTCAAATCACCGCTATTAACCAAGGTTTGATAAGTAACATCAGTCTCGTGGTATATGGGACCTTCGGCAACTTCAAACAGCAGGCCCAATACGCTATCTCGACCTGGCAGCTGAGGGTTCAACAAGGAATAGCCCATAAAGCCGATCAACTGTGATCTATCTGACATAAATTGTCCCAAGGAGTCTAGCTCCTCAGACTCGTCCTCGATTTCGGATTGTAAGGCCCCTAAATACTGATTTCGCAGTTGATTGTTGGCACTTTTTTCTTTCCAGGAATTGAGGGTAAATGCGATGCTAATACCTAGAATCACAATGAGTATTTCTCCTAGTGCATAGCGCCAGTTGATCTGTTTCATAAGACTTAGTTTGACCTTAGCCTAAAGCATTTAAGTCTAGCTAAGCTACAAAAGAATTGATCCCCACGCTACGCGAAGGTAGCGCGGGGATCGGAAGGAGTAGTTTGAGGAGATGTCATGGGATCTCCGCTACGCCAGGTAGCGTCAATAGAATCGGTGGTCAAAAAATCGGATAGATCTTTTCCCTGACGTAGATTGGGCTCTTAAACCGGGGTGATCTCCGAATTATTGTTGTAAGTACCGGAAATAAATAATTTAGCTTGCGCATTCAAATAACCAATGAGTCATACACGTTATTTGTGGTTTGATTGTAGGCCAGAAACAAAATCCAGCAAGTTTAAAACAATGAAAACCAGCCATTTTCATTCCTTCATTTTCATGCTCCTTTGTCTAGGGGAGCTAACGACCTGCGGAAGTCCAAATGCTAAAAACGAGCCTGACGATGCTCAATCTGGCCGATTAGCTTCAAAACCCGAACTGGTAGATGGGCGCTACAATGTGGCCTTTTTGATTATGGATGGCGTGTATAATACCGAGCTCACTGCCCCGTATGATATTTTCCAGCACACGATTTTTAGAGATAGCATCAAGGCCATGAATACATTTTTAGTGGCCGATACGTATGCGCCTGTTCGAACCTTCGAAGGGATCGAGTTGCTTCCGCATTTTAATTATCTGGAAGATGAGCTGCCCCCTATCGACATCCTGGTAGTTCCCTCGGCTGAGCATCACCTGGATACCGATCTGGACAATGAAGAAATGATCGCATTTGTACAAAAAGTCGGGCGGGAAGCACAGTTTGTGACGAGCCACTGCGATGGTGCTTTTGTACTTGCCCAGGCCGGATTGCTAGAAGGGCGTGTGTCCACGACTTTTCCCAGCGATATAGAGACTATGAGAGAGCGATTTCCCGATCTGGACATTAGAGAAGACCTACTATTTGTACATGACGGGCCGGTGATCACCTCGGCTGGAGGGGCCAAGTCGTTCGAAGCTGCGCTCTATCTGGCGGAGTATTTGTATGGCGCAGAGATAGCCAGAAAGCTGGCCGGTGGGCTAGTAATTGACTGGAATTTGGAGGAAGTTCCGCATTTAATAGTAGATGCATATTCTCCGGCTTCCGAATAAAAATTTCGCGCATGCCAAATTGCGCTTCAGCGTATCCGTTTTCCGCTCAATTTTGCTTGATCCGCGCAATCTGCTTGCAAAATGATGCTTCTCGGCCATCAAAGGTGCCTTCAAGGAGGCCAAAGATGAGACCGTTCTACCTACTTCTCCTTCTTTTGTCTCTGCCGCTGTTTTTCTTATTACTTCCCTTCATCCACTTTTGACTAGAAACCAGGGCTTCAGGGTAGTGGCCACCAAGCTTGACGCCAAATTCCTGTTGCTGGCCTGGGCGCAACTGATCAGGTCGGTGCACCCATTCCGGTGGCAGACTCTTCAGCTCCGGGCACCAAAGCTTAACGTATTCACCTTCCGGATCGTAGCGATTGGCCTGGGTCAAAATATTGAAGTAGCGATTTTCCCTGGGATCGGACCCGACACCAGCTACGTAGTTCCAGTTGGCCCAATTGCTGGTGACATCGTAATCTATGAGCACACTTTCAAAGTACTCCGCCCCCATCTGCCAGTTTACTTTGAGGTCTTTGACCAGATAGCTGGCTACGTTTTGCCGGCCTCGATTTGACATAAAGCCAGTAGCTGCTATTTCGCGCATGTTGGCATCTATGAATGGAGAACCGGTGTTCCCTGCTATCCATCGATCGAGCAGCTTGTAATCATCTCTCCAGCTGGGATCGATTTCTTCCTTTGGCCCACCTTTTAGGAATATCTTATTCAGGTGCTTTTTACCCATCAAACGGAAGAAGTCGCGCCAGAGCAGC
>JBCDFE010000131.1:0-12917 GCA_039178745.1 Bacteroidota bacterium
GGAGGAGCTGAAGCGGCACCCCTATATCAATGCTAGGCAGGCAAGAGCCCTAATTGCCTACCGAGAACAGCACGGCTACTTTAGCGGTCCCGAATCCTTAACGGATGTGCGTTTGCTCACAGCAGATGATCGGACACGCTTGCTGCCATACATAGACTTTAATACAGATTAAGCAGATCTTATTAGTCAAACTTTTCTTCCTTTCCACTTGGCTTTTACCCCCATGAGCGCAGCCGTCCCTATGGCCAGCAGGTAAAAAGGATACAACAAGGCGGAAGGCAAGTACCAGCGGAAGTCCTCTAAACGATCAAAATGCTTGCAAAGCACACGAAGTATAATGCCATCGCAGGCTATTTTCAACACCCAAGCCAGGACAGTAAGCGTGAGTAAGCGAACATCAAAGAGGCTAAGCATGAGGCCTGCAACCAAAGCAGCTGAAGCGGAAAAGGCCACAACTTGTGCCCACACCAAATGCATATTTTTATAATGACCCGTCTTTCCAGCCCATCGCAGGCGTTGCTGCCAAAATGCGGTCCAGCTCGTCATACCCTGGGTTAATACCACACTTTTGGGGTTAGCCATAAACCGAACGCGGCGACTCAAATTGGCTTGATTGATCTTGTGCAACAACAGTACATCATCTCCGGAAGCGATGTGGTCTACGCCTCTATATCCCTTGACTTGATCGAACAGTTGCCTATCTATAGCCAGGTTTGCCCCATTGGCCAGGATGGGCTTGTTACGCGCTGCAAAAGCACCGGTCAGAAACATATACGAGAGCATATCCAGAGATTGAAACCCGTACAAGAAACCACTTGATGGCTCGATGAGTACCGGGCCCGAACGAAACTGCCCCTGCTGCCAGCGGGCGATCAGTACTTTGAGCCCTCCGGCCTGCCAGCGGCAGTCAGCGTCGGTTGTGACAACAATATCCGATTCGCTCTTAGCAATAGCGTATGTAATGGCAGCCTTTTTGTGCGCGACGATCGAATTCGGATCGGGAATATGATCCGATAGTTGAAGAACCCGAATCCCTTCAAATTTCCTGGCAATGGCTGCCGTATCATCGCTAGAAAAGTCGTCTACTACGACAATTTCCAAAGCATCAGATGGATAATCCAGAGCTTTCAGATCTTTGAGCAGAAATGGTAAATGTTTGGCTTCGTTTCTTGCCGCTACGATCAGGGTCACCGTAGGCCAAGCTTCCCCGCTTTCCGGTTTATCGACTGTGGCTGCTACCTTCCACCAGAAGAGCAGATGCGTCAATTGGAAGAGCAGATATACTCCGACCAGTACAATAATGATAAGACCGATGATCGCCGTCATGGCCTCTAAAAGGTAGTGGGCTTCCTATTTGTTTCCAGGCTCAGAAGATATTTCCTCGTAATCGATCTCTATTTCTTGAGGATCTCTTGCTCTGTATCGCTGTTGAAATAGATCAAACATAGCCTCTGTCTCTGCGCTTTGCGTTTTAGCACGTTTTTTAAGGGTGCGTGTAAACAAAGCGATAAGCAGCAAAACAGGAGCTAGAAAAGGCATGCTAAAAAGGACAAATGCACCGGCCAAAACACCACCGATCAAGTTTCGGGAAGTCAGTCGTCCCAGACGGCTGGCCAAGCCCAATAGCAGCTTATAATCGACTAAGGCCGTACCTATCAGAAAGAAGGGGACGGCATACCAAAGCCAGCGATAGATGAAGGCAAAAGCAAATACAGCAAAGTATACAATGACACCAAAAGCCACCAGGCTCAACAGGCCGCGCAAGGCCGATCCGCCGCCCGATTGATTACCACCACCGATTTGTCCTCCATACATATCACAAAGGGATTGATTAGCTAGCTAACAGCTTGGAAGGGGCACAAGTTGGGTGATAGTCGACGAATACTAGGGAATAATAGATGAAATCTGTCGCATAAGATCAACTACTGGGTCGCAAAACCAACCCCCACCTCATAATCCTTATCTTTGCAGACCCAATGAACTTACAAATGAAAAGGCTGCTCATCCTATTCCCCGTCTTGCTATTGACAATGGCTGTCGCCGCACAAAATCAGCTGGAGGCAAACTTAACCGGCTGCAATAGCCCACTCAAACTCTTCCAATTCAATGGCATTGCCTTCGACCAGGCCGAAGAGTTGACTGCTGAGGAAGCGAACCTGTACGCCTACGAAAGTACTGACGAGGAACCTCGGTTTTACTATCTGGGAACAGCTCCAAATAATGTCATGCCCATTATACTCGGCGGTGACGCCGGCACACTGAGCGTGCGTGGCAACTGCCAACAGATGCGCCAAACCGAGGTAAGTGACGAAGGACTGAATCAGGCATACGCAGCACTGAAACGCAAATTTGACGACGTCAATCGAAGCACTCGTCAATTTCAAAACGCATTGATGCAAGCTAGAAGCAGCAACGATGAAGATGCCATGGCTGAGGTAGTAAACAACTTTAAAGAACTAGACGAACAAAAGCGACTAAACATACAATCAGCCAGGGAAACGCATCCGCTTTTGGGTCGGATTGCCGCCATCAATACATTTCTGAGCTATCAAGGCCAGGACGACGGTACCTACGGCAACGAGATCAACTACTACGTCAATACTTTCTTCCAATTCGTCGACCATGAAGATACGGGCTACAACATCCTGCCCTGGACATACGAAGGTACCAAGAACTTTACCACCCCGCTGGTCAGAGTCGTTGGTGGCGAAAACCTATTCAATACGCTCGCTGCTACCGTAAGCCGGTGGCCAGAAGGTAGCCAGGCTCAGTTTTATGCCATGGGTGGTGTCTTTGCAGCGCTCATGCAGGCTAAAAACGGTATTACCGTACAATGGGCGGATATGATGATCGAGCGTTTTGCCGATACCCAGCCCAGTGCTATTGCCCAGCTCAGACAACAAATGGAAACGGCCACGACCTTCTTGCCCGGCTTTCAAGCGCCCGAAATCGAAGGGCAGTCGCCCGAAGGAGAAACGATCAAACTCAGCGATTTGCGCGGGCAGTACGTACTGCTCGATTTCTGGGCCAGCTGGTGTGGGCCCTGCCGCCGCGAAAACCCGAATGTTGTCAGGGTGTACAACGAATACCACGAGCGGGGATTCGAAATACTGGGCGTTAGCCTGGACAATAATGCAGATCGCTGGAAAGCCGCCATAGAGCAAGACGGACTCAGCTGGCCACACATCAGCGATCTGGGTGGTTGGCGCTCTGCCCATGCGCGTGCCTACGGCGTGACTTCCATACCGGAGACCATTCTTCTCGACCCAGAGGGAAAGATTGTGGCTCGCGGCTTGAGAGGTGCCACTCTAGAGGCCAAGCTGGCCGAAATATTAGGGGCAGGCAGGTAGTTTTACTCGTCGTATATTCGCATTCCTTATGACTACAAACCAGATCATGAAGCGGCGTTTGCCGTGGGTCATTGGCATCATCGGCATTATGGTTGCCCTAGACCAATTGACAAAAATTTGGGCCATAAACAATATGCAGCGGCTCATGGACCCCATCGAGTATCTCGGCGGTCTATTCAACCTGCGATATGTCGAAAACCGAGGTGCTTTTCTTTCTCTCGGCAATGATCTCGCTCCTGGCTTGCGCATGGTTTTACTCAATATCTTGCCCGCCATATTGCTGATCGGCATGCTAGCCTACATCTTGCGCAATCGCTCTTTAGATCGCTTGCAAGTCATTGGCCTCAGTGCAATAGTCGGCGGCGGCCTCAGCAATATCGTAGACCGCATTTCGGAGGGCTATGTCGTTGATTTTATGCACATGAAAGCATTTGGTCTGCAAACCGGCATTTTCAATGTGGCCGATCTGGCCATCGTATTTGGCATGATCCTTATCTTACCATCCATGATCAAAGGGGAGCAAAAACCAAAGCCCCAAGCTGTAGAAACCACCGCGCAAGAAGTAGATGAAACTGGAGTTAAAACCGATTCTTAAATCGTCATAAAGGCTACTTTTATTTGCACTTCCGCAGGTGGAGGCGTTCCTCGAAGGCCGACATCCTCGCAAGAGATCTTGAAGATCGAAAAGCGGGATAGAGGCGTTCCTCGAAGGCCGACATCCTCGCACGAGATCTTGAAGATCGAAAAGCGGGATAGAGGCGTTCCTTGAAGGCCGACATCCTCGCACAAGATCTTGAAGATCGAAAAGCGGGATGGAGGCGTTCCTCGAAAGCCGACATCCTCGCAAAAGATCTTAAAGATCGAAAAGCGAGATGGAGGCGTTCTTAGTGGTCAATGAGATTGGTAGCAATGACTAGATCTTCAGTGAGATTCCCGTCCGTAGTGATTCTTTGCGCTTTGGTGCGCTGCCAAAATTTGTCATTGGCGGTCTTGGCTGTGGTGTCTGTCTACCAAAAGAAGCTGTCCTTTAGTGCACTTCTCTTCCTACCTTTTTTACTGCACAGTCAACCAGCCGTCACGACGCTCTTCGTATCAGACGAAGAAAATGGCGAGCCACTTGCGGGAGCAACTGTATTCTCGCTGCCAGACACGCTGATTGCAGATGTTGCTAATGCCGGTGGGTATATTAACCTACCATCTTCCATATCCACAGAGTCTCAGCTCATCGTATCCTATCTAGGCTACGAAACTGAACGAATTGAGCTAAAGGACTACCGAAATCAGTCCTCGATCAGCATTGCCCTAACTGCCCGAAATGATTTGCCGACTTGTCTGGTTAACCAGGTTGAGGTCGTAGGTCGCCGAGGTATCTCTGCGGAAGAATCACCCGGCCAAGTCCAACTCATACAGTCGGCAGAAATTAAAGGCAGTCTGAATGGCAATTCAGCAGACGTACTCGAAAACTTAGGCGGTCTCTACATCCAACGATCACAGCAAGGGGGTGGCTCACCCATACTGCGGGGTTTCGAGGCCAATCGAGTACTGCTCGTCGTTGATGGTTTGAGACTCAATAATGCCATTTTCAGAGGCGGCCATCTGCAAAATGCCATCACCATAGACCCCAATGCCCTGGAGCGAATAGAAGTACTAAGTGGCCCTGGCTCTTTGGAATTCGGTAGTGATGCTATAGGCGGAGTCGTTCACTTCAGGACGCGAACCCCGAGATTCAGCAGTGACTTTGGTCTACAAAACATATCGGTCTCTACCCAATACGGCACAGCTGGCCGGCATCGACAAATACAAGCCTCGGCTGAATTAAGTAGCCGCCAGTGGGCCAGCCTGACGATCATTTCGGCCAATGCTTTCGGCGATCTGAGGGCTGGGTCAAAAAGACCCGATGCATTTCCCGATTTCGGCCGTCGAGATGAATATGTCCTACCCTCTAGCACAGGTCGCGATAGTTTGATCCAAAATAATGATCCCAACCGACAACTATTCAGCGGATATGAGCAGCTAGACCTACTGCACAAACAGATACTGGATCTGAAAAACAACTGGCGTGCACAACTCAACGTGCAGTTTTCCACCAGTAGCGATATTCCTAGATACGATCAACTCACCCAGCGTCGGAATGGCCAACTGCGCTGGGCAGAGTGGTACTACGGGCCACAAACTCGTTTACTTACTGCACTCAGGGTAGAACATCGCAGCACTACCCCACTTTATGACTATTTCAGTCTGATTGTCGGCCGGCAGTATATGGCCGAAGATCGAATACAAAGGCGGTTCAATGATCCCATCCGAGAAATATCGGAAGTAGATGTGGAGCAGTGGACAGCCCAGCTCGATTTTGATAAGCAACTCGGTATGGGCAGACTCGGCTATGGCGTAGATGGTCGCACCGATAGAGTACGCTCATCGGCAAACATCGATGATCTATCCAGCGAGATTACGGCCATTCCGGGTGGTCCAAGTAGATATCCTAGTCGTGGCAGCAGACTGAGCAGCATAGGTGCCTATGCAGATTATAGCAATACTTTTGGCGAGTGGCGGTATGGCGCTGGTCTTAGAGCGAACAGGCAATGGCTAAACGCGCGCTTTGGGACTGACGACCCCATAGCCTGGCCTCAAACCTACATCGATGGAATCAGTAACGAGCAGACTTCCATAACGGCTACCGCCAGCTTGCAGCATACCCTTAGAAATAGTAGGCTCCGATTACTTTTAGCTCAAGCCTTTCGCGCACCAAATATTGATGATTTCGCCAAATTCAGGGAGCGAAACGGCTTCATTCAAATTCCCAATCCCGAACTAAAACCAGAGCGGTCGAATACCATCGAAGTTGGCTGGCGTATGCCGCATCTGGTTTCTCCCGGAGGTTTAGCCAAAGGCTTGTCGCTGGAGTTAAATGCCTATTATACATTTTTACAAAATGCCATTATACGAACCGATTTCAGCCTCCCAAACGGCGACGATTTCTTCATCAATCGCGGCGACAGCCTTTTTGTCCAGGCCAATGCCAATGCCGAGCGCGCCCGCATATTCGGCCTGGACTTAAGTATGCAGTACCTGTTGGGTAAACACTGGCTATTGCGCGCAGAAGGACACTGGCTCAGAGGTCGAAGACGGCAACAGGCACCAGATGGCGCATTTTTATGGCTGCCACAAGATCATATACCACCCGCCTACGGAAGGGCCAGTGTGCAATATCAAAAGGGTAGCTGGCAGGCAAGCCTACATACGCGATTCCAATTTCGCAAGCCGCTGGACAATTATGCCGTAGGAAACATCGAGATGCACCAAGATGGATATACTTTCGAGAGAACCGGTACCAGCGATAATCTGGAGCAAACGCCATTTGATCCCACCACTGGTCAATTTACTGGTGTATACGCTTGGTGGACCATGGGGCTAAATATGCAAAAGGAACTAGGGCCACAATGGACAATCCGCCTAGCGCTCGACAACATCTTCGATCAGCACTATAGAACCTTTGGTAGCGGGATAAGTGGAGCAGGTAGAGATCTGAGAATAGGTATAGCTTGGCAGATGGAATAGCAGAAACTATTTATATTCACATCTAGTTCAGTGTATTAGAGCAAACCGAATTATGACTATAGAAGCTAAAAAGGTAGGGGTAGTAAGCCGTATACTTAATATTGAGGACGAAGAATTGATTGATGCCATTGCAGCATCTATAGGTTTGAAATACGACAGCAAGGAGTCAATAAGAAATAAGTTTCCGACACGGATAGAAGAAAAAACAGTTCTAGAATCAATCATAGAGAAACAGTCATGGAAACCCACTGATCCAGAGCGAATAGATCAAATTATTCAACAAGCAGATATTCAAGAACCTATTGAAAAGCTACTTGACGATTTAAGATCATGAGCAGATATGTTTTAGATACCAACATCATTTTGATTTATTTAAAAGACGTATTTACTAAAAAGTTAATTGAAGATAAGTTCAGTCCATTTTCAGATGACAATGTGCCTATAATCTCGGCTGTCACTATTGGAGAACTGAAGTCGATAGCCAAACAAAATAACTGGGGAACAAAACGTATTCGAGCTGTTCAGGACTTGCTCGACACCTTCGTAGTTATTGGTGTTAGGTTTGAGGATATATTCGATGCTTATGCGGAAATCGACGCATTCAGCCAAGGTAAATTGGAGCACCCCCGGATAAAGTTCTCTTCCAGAAATATGGGTAAGAATGATTTATGGATAGCTGCAACTGCGCTGGTGACGGACTCTATGCTTCTGACTACTGATAAAGATTTTGATCATCTGGACGGAGAGTTCATTCAGGTAGAATACATAGAGCGTGTCCAAAAGTAGTCTGGTCTCTAGGTATTTATACGAATGGTGAGTTCGTTCTCTCTAATACATCTAACTTTCGGGCATGAAACTTTTAGCATCGTCGGCTTGGCGCTGGTACTTGGCAGTGGCTGGCTTGATCATTGTGGCCATTACGATTTACTATACTCAATACCTAGCGGATAGATTGGCCAAGATCGAGGAAAATTATACCAAGATCTACGCCATGGCATCAGAGACGCTGAATGAAGCCAAAGACGAGTACGAGGAGCAGTGCGATACGGGTTTTGAGGCTTTCATTGTTCAGAACAATACGACCGTACCTGGTATTATGGTCAATCCGAATAACGAGATCGTCTTTGCCGTAAATATGGGAGAGGACACGACGGTAGCCTTTGAAGATGCCCCACCAATGGATACGGCCTTTTTGGAAAAGACCCTCCAGCAATGGATAGACGATGGTGCGGAGCCTATTCCATCGGGCTATGGCACGCTAATCTATCTAGGTAAAAGCCAGATACTCGGTCAGCTACGCTACTTTCCGGTTTGGCAGTTTTTTCTGATAGGTGCTTTTATTCTTCTGGGTTACCTAGGAATCAACGCAGCCCGCCGCGCCGAGCAAAATCGGGTCTGGGTAGGTCTGGCCAAGGAAACGGCTCACCAACTGGGTACACCCATCAGTGCAATTATTGGCTGGCTGGAACACCTGAAGATGAACTACGAGGGCCAGGAGGATATCGAAATGGTGACCGAAGAAATGGGCAAAGATGTGCACCGCCTGGAGATGGTCGCCAATCGATTCAGCAAAATCGGGGCTGACCCCGATCTAAAATCAGTCAACATTTACGAGCAGTTGTATACCAACTACGAGTATATGGCCATAAGAGCGCCCAGAAAAGTATCTCTCGAGTTTCCCGATCCGGCAGAGTTGCCACCTGCGGAAGTCCAACTCAACCCCCTGCTCTTCGATTGGGTCATCGAGAACTTGCTGCGCAATGCCATAGATGCCCTGGAAGGAAAGGGTGAAATAACTGCGGAAGTCCAAGTACTGCCAAAACAAGTAAAAGTCTTGCTGAGCGATACGGGCAAGGGTATACCTGCGGGTAAGCAGAAGACCGTTTTTGAGCCCGGATACACCACCAAACAGCGCGGCTGGGGACTGGGACTGAGTCTGGCTAAACGAATTATTGAACAATATCACAAAGGCAAGATTTATGTAGCAAAGTCTGAAGTTGGTGTCGGCACCACCTTCGCCATCGAGCTGCCAAAGGTCAGCGCCTAAAGAACCTTCCAGCATCCGCCCAAAGAACCTTCCAGCGTCCGACGAAGGAGGTCCTGGAAGCGTTCGGTCGGTAGAATCTGAGCCTATGAAACTAATACTTACTACTTGCGCGGTTTTTCTGGTATTTGTCACTTCCTGCTCTTTTGATGACGATGACAGAGTCAGGCCGGAAATCAACCCGAATCCAAACCCAACCGAGATGAACAATCCACCTATTCGATATCTGGCCCTGGGCGATAGCTATACCATAGGCGAGGCTGTGGCTGAAAGCTTGCGCTGGCCCAACCAATTGGCCGCCAGACTAGCGGAATTTGACCAGCCGGTTTCGGAAGTAAAGTTTGTCGCGCGCACAGGATGGACGACCTTCGAGCTCAAGGATGCCATTGCAGAAGCCGAATTGGCGCCTCCCTACGACCTGGTTTCTCTACTCATTGGTGTCAACGATCAGTTTCGGGGAATCGATGTAGCTGCGTACCGGCCGAGGTTGGAGGAACTACTCAATCAAGCCATCGCTTTTGCCGATGGCGATGCCAGCCGGGTTTTTCTGGTCAGCATTCCCGATTATGCCTTTACGCCTTTTGGCGGTGGCAGTATGAGTGTCTCACAAGGTATAGATGCCTATAATGCCGTCAAAGCCCAAACAGCTAACGACTTTGGGGTGAGCTATATCAACATTACCCCCATCTCCAGGCGCGGTCTGGAACTTCCAAGCTTGGTAGCCGGTGACGGCCTTCACCCCAGCGGTGAGCAATACAGGAGATGGGTAGACGAAGAAATTTTGCGGGTAGTTCGCGAGATGATTCGAACTTGATATAGAAATTCAAACCCATTTGTCTGCCAGATTAACTGAGCGCTTATTTTAGGCACTTCTTTTTTACTCCCTTTACCATTTGATTAATTTTCCATAATGAAAACGAGATTAAACCCCGTATTATCATGGACGGCGAGCTTACTGCTGGCAGCCACTCTGCTAACTACCAGCGCTTGCATACACGACGCAGACAGATCAGCAAGTGCAGAAGAAAACAATGACCGCGTTTCGGGTGCCTACAAAGCCCTAAACTGGTTGGCCGAAGCTCGGCAATACCCCAAAGAAAAGCTAGACGATGCAAGCTACTACAGAGGCTGGGAGGCTGCCCAGAATCTATTTGCAGAAGAGCAAGCCAAACCCAGCACTGCGCCTTGGGCATCCATAGGGCCACACAACCGGGCCGGACGTATGCTGGCTATAGAGTTCAACCCCCAAAATCCCAATACCATTTGGGCAGGATCTGCCAGTGGTGGCCTCTGGCGAAGCTACACAGCAGGTGCAGGAACAGCCGCTTGGGAAAGAGTAGAAACAGGCTACCCAGCACTGGGTATAAGCTGTATAGATCACGCCCCCAACGATTCCATGACGATTTACATAGGAACCGGAGAGGTATACAACGGCAATGGCGTGGGCACGGGTGCGGCCTACAGGTCGACGCGTGGCACCTATGGAATCGGTATTCTAAAATCAATCGATGGAGGCAATACCTGGGCACCTAGCCTGGATTGGACACTCGATCAGAACCGGGGCGTTTGGTCTGTAGAGGTAGATCCGACCAATGCCGACATTGTCATGGCAGCAACAACAGAGGGCATATTTAAGTCCGTTGATGCTGGCGAGACCTGGACACAAACCCTCGATGTGCCCATGATCATGGATTTGATCATCAACCCAAGCAATCCAAATTTCATGCTGGCCGCAGCTGGTAACTTCTTATCGGAAGGCCGAGGTATATATCGCAGTGCAAATGGCGGCGAGAGTTGGATACAAATAACCGATGTAGATATACCTACCAGCTTTGAAGGAAAAATACAGCTGGATTTTGCACCCTCTATACCCAACATCGTCTATGCCAGTATAGGCAATGGGTTTTCTTTTACAAATGGTGCGACCTGGTTGCTGAAATCATTTGATTTTGGTAGCAGCTGGAATTTGCAGACAACTACGGACTACTCAAGATGGCAAGGGTGGTTCTCGCACGACGTAGCGGTCAACCCCAACGATCCAGACAATGTCGTATGCATAGGTATCGAAATCTGGAGATCATTTGATAGTGGGAGCACGATCGATAAGGTATCTTTTGGCGGAACTGGTTTTCAAAATCCTGAAATCGGTGGGCCCGATGGGCAGGAGCAGTATGTGCATTCCGATGCCCATGACGTTATTTTCCACCCAACAGATGCAAATAGATTATTCATCGCTTCCGATGGTGGCATTACCGAATCCATAGATGGTGGCACCTCCTTTATAGGTCGAAATGCACGCCTGCAAACGGCTCAGTTTTACAATGGCTTCTCCAACTCATACCAGGATTCGACCCTGGCGCTGGGGGGCCTACAGGATAATAACACCATAGTTTGGCAAGGAGGCAAACGCTGGGCCACACGAGTAGGCGGAGATGGCTCTTGGACGGGCATCAATGCCAACACTGATCAGATCATGTATGGCTCGTCTCAAAATCTGAATATTGCCAGAAGTGACGATAGAGGGGAAGAATTTTTTGGCATATTCTCACCAGATAATGAAACGACCGCCTTTATTGCTCCTTACGTAGTAGCACAGGATAATCCCAATACGATGTATGCCGGTGCCCAGCGGGTCCACAAGTCTACAGATGGTGGTTTTAGCTGGTCTACACCAAACGGCGATATGTTAGATGGCAATCCGATCTTGAGCATGGCCGTTGCCGCCTCTAATGGCAATGTCGTGTACGCTGCCACGGCCCCCTTAGTCGCCATTCCCGGTGCATTTGTCACACAAGACGGCGGCCAGACCTGGACCAACATCACAGCTGGCCTACCCGATCGCTTTCCAAATGATCTCACGGTAGATCCCGATGACCCAGCTACCGCCTATGTCGTTTTTTCTGGTTTCGGAACAGGACACGTTTTCAAGACGACTAATTTCGGGCAAAGCTGGTCAAATATTACCCAAGACCTACCCGATGTACCTACCAATGCAGTCGTAGTTGACCCTTTTGATACTGACCATATCTACGTCGGAAACGATATTGGTGTATTTGCCTCTACAGACGGCGGAGAAAGCTGGTCGGCTTATCAAGATGGACTTCCGGCAGCTCTACTGGTATTTGATCTCACTATATCTCCGATCAATCGAAAGTTGAGGTTGGCCTCTCATGGCAATGGAGCCTTCGAGCGCGGCCTGCTCTTCGAAAACCCAGCTAGTAGTAACGAGATAGCCAATGCTGATCGACTAGGGTTGAAACTTTTCCCCAATCCGGTGGTCGATCGTCTGTCTGTTTCCTTAAAAGAAAACGGCCAATCTATCGAAAACATAAGCATCTACGACGCAGCAGGACGCCAGATATGGATCGCATCTGCCACAGAATCTTTACAGCCTCAAATAAACATTGATGTTTCTAACTGGCCTAAAGGCATCTACTACTTGCGTGCCCAAATTGGGAACGAAATAGCTACCGAGCCATTTACCGTGCAATAAGCCTTTTTATATTAGACTTCCGCAGGTGGAGAGATTCCCCAAATCTCGACATCCTCGTACGAGATCTTAAAGATCGAGTAACGGGATGGAAGCATTCCCCGAATCTCGACATCCTCATACGAGGTCCAATAGATCACCTATCAAAAACCAGCCCTACATCAAACAATTTACCCCTTGCCATCTTCTAATTAGGTATGAGTAAGATCGAGGATCAGCCGGTGCTGGCACACGATAAGGTCAAAGGCCTCCTGGCGTATCTGGGAAAGGGTCTTTACGAAAGAGAAGAAGCCGTCCGACTGGCTTTACTGAGCGCAGTTGCAGGCGAGAGTATTTTTCTGTTGGGCCCACCAGGCGTAGGAAAAAGTTTGATTGCCAGAAGGCTGAAACACGCCTTTGCCGATGGGCGTTCTTTCGAGTACTTGATGAGTAAATTCAGTACCCCAGACGAGGTGTTTGGCCCCATCTCCATCAA
>JBCDFE010000132.1:0-12899 GCA_039178745.1 Bacteroidota bacterium
CTGGGAGACCAATGGCTCCACTTCTTTGCAGTAAACCAGGTAGTGAGCTACTTCTACACAGTGATTTCTGACCAGGTGCCTGGCAAAACTATTTCTATACAAGTAGCGGGGCAGATCCTGTGCCCGACTCTCCGGATTGTCGACAAAGCGCCTCAGCTCTACCAAGGCATTGTAGGTGTCGCCATAGAGCAATTCGCTGATGTCGCGCTTTAGCACCTGCTCGCAATAGCGCTCGTACCACTCCTGAAGATTCCTATCCTGGCGCGCTTCGGCCGGACTTTCGTATTCGCTGGCATACATCTCGCCAAAGCGCGGCAATCCCTCCAACTGATCGATATCAGCCAGCAACAGCTCCGGGTCAACAAAGGAGTAGGTATATGCACTGGCCACAATGCCACAATCGGCATGAGCCGTAGTTCGCGGCCAAAGAATGATCAGAAGAGCAATTGCCAAGATGCGCATCAAGCAAATCTAATTAAGTTTTTCGGCTTGATCCCCCAGCTCGCAGCGAGTAGTCTTAAATCTAAAAGTGAGCGCTAGCGAACGCTCTAGAGTCTTACAGCGAGCCCCAGCGAGCGTTCTAAAGTCTAGCAGTGAGCGTCAGCGAGCGTTCCTTACCCTCTCCCAACTCGCCACCAACCGAAACCCCAGCCAGGAAGCAGGTTCTTCGTACGCAATTTGTTGGCCGGGCAGTGATTCTTCGAGCGTATGAAACCAGCTGCCGCCTGTAGCAATACCGGGTTCGTTGGTCATTTCCGCTACGTTTCCGATGAGGTGCTGAATGGGAAACATTTTGCTGTGTGTATAAGTCTGCACAGGAAAGTTTTCGCACCCGTCGCATCCCGGATAGGTCTGATTATGCAGTACAAAATAATCTGAGTTTTTGGGGGTGCTTTCCCCATCTGCGAAATGCATATCCCGTCTTGCGCGCTCCAGATCGGATAGTTTGGGCAAGTCGAATCTGGGAATAAGAAGAGCTGCTGAAGCATCTATCTGATACGATCTTTCTCCATTGCGCCATAGATCGAGATCGAAGTAACCGTCTTCTGTTAGCGGTGCTTGCTCGGTCATCAGTTCTTGTTGAATAAGCATGACCTCCACAACCCTAGAACTTCTCCAGGCAGCATAAGATTTCACCTGCTCATAAGAAACCCCTACTACAGGATAGCCATCGTATACTGGGTTTCTATAATAGTGCTGCACGAGTGGTTCGATATATTCACCATCCGATTTACGCCAAACTGTACTGTCTGGCAGCATGGCCAGATGAGCCTCAGAGCCATCGCCAAAAACAGTTTTGGTCCAATATTCGTATTCCCGCCAGTCCAGGTTGCTGATCTCCGTTCTGTCCATAAATAGGTTGCCATCCAACTGAATCATATTCGGCGGATTGACTACTTGCACCTGCTCGCCATCCAACTCAATAGTCGGCTTCGATGATTGACACGCAAATAAAAAAAGGACTAAGAAAAAGGAGAATACGCGCATAATTGGGGTTGTTTGAGATACAAACGATTAATTGTTACCACCATTACTTTTTACACCCGTATTTAACAATTACTCTCTGATGTTTTACCCAACCAAGCTCCAGTAATCTCCCTTTTACCAGCAAACTAATCTTGTCTCTTAACTCCTGACTCTTGTCTCTAAAATCTTGATTCTTGTTTCTAAAATCTTGTCTCTTGTTTCTAAAATCTCATCTATTGCCTCTTGATTCTAAAATCTCATCTCTTGTTTCTAAAATCTTGTCTCTTGTCTCTTGTCTCTCACCTCTTGATTCTTGATTCTTGTCTCTAAAATCTTGTCTCCCCCCCTCTCACTCCCAAAACGTCCCCACCTCCCCATGCACACTTCCCTGTCTAAAGAAAAATAACCGTTGCCCTTCAAATCTGGGGACTGCATTAACTAGTTGCTCATAGGTAGCCCTCAGCCGTTTTTCATCACATTGCTCTAGCCTGATCAAATCTCCCTCATAGCAGTAGATACCATCGAGGTAAGTACTTTGTTTGACTGCAAATCGGTTAGTGGAAAGCTGATTAAACCGGGTGGTGTCGATCAGTGCTTCTGCCATTAATCCATCGATCAGGTAAGCCAGCTCATTGCGCCGATATATTACGCCCCAATTGTACATGGGTAGGGCAAAATCAAGCGACAAATGATAGTCGGGCTCAGGTCTTAGGTATGAAGTAGAAACAGAAGTGTCTAATATGCTATTCTCGGTTTCCCAGCGCTCTAGATCGCCTGAATTATAGGCCATTAAAACACCCCGATCTACGGGTGGAATACCCTGAGTCTCGTGGTCTCGCCATTGATGCAACCTGACCGTACAGCTTAAAAGCACATCGGAAGGCAGTAAATGTCGGAGACTTTCCAGTAGGCTGAAATATATTTTTGCACTTCCGCGGGTCCAATCACAATCCAGCTGCAGTTCGCTGTAGGTGCTGGTGTTGGTATTTGATCGCGCAGCGGCTATTAGAATATCTTCGGCTAAAGCCTGAATGCCCAAGGCTACTTCTTCTTTTTCGGCCAAGCGCAGTAAAACCTCATTGGTGATAAAAACCACGGGTTGCAAGCGATAGCCAGTCGAATCTGAAGCTAGCACTAGCGGAGCTTCGGCAACTGGCCCAGACTCCGACCAGCGGAAGTCCGAAACCTTTACGAACAACTCCTTGCGCGTGCTCAAACTCAGGGCCCCTTGATTCAGGCTATCTGGATCGAGTACGGTCTGCCAATGGTAGAACTGAATTTCTGGTGGGCCAATCGGCTCTGATTCGCAAGCTAGTAACAGCAACAGCAAAAAAAATCCGGTCCTCCGAGGCGTCGAGAGCAGCGAGCTCCTCGGAGGTCTCGGATTTTCAGTTGAGCTCCTCGGAGCTCTCGGATTTTGATCATATCTCCACTTTCGCACCCAGCTCTGGTATGGTGACTTGTTTAAACCCACTTTCTTGCAGTTTTTCGCTCAGCACTTCTTGTCGGTCTAGCGTGCCGTGTACCAGAAATATCTGCTTGCAATGCTGTTGCTGTCCGTTCAGGTAGTCGAGCATCTCGCTTTGGTCGGCATGGGCACTGAAGGAGTCCATAATCGTGACGTCGGCCTTCACTTCGTACTCCTGCCCAAACAACTTGAGGTGGGTAGCTCCTGCTCTGAGGCGGCCACCTGGTGTGTAGGGCGCACAGTAGCCAACTACGAATATGGTATTGGCGGAATTGCTGATCAGGTTGCGCAAGTGGTGCTTGCTGCGCCCAGCGTTCATCATGCCACTGGCCGATATGATAATGGCTGGTCCTTCCAGGTTATTCAGCGCCTTACTGGCCTCGACTTGCCGGATATAGCTCAGGTTGTTGAATCCGAAAGGATTTTCGTCTATGAGCATATACTCGTGCAAATCGCTGTCGTAGCATTCGGGGTGAGATCCAAAAACGGTGGTTGCATTGACAGCCAGCGGGCTATCTACATATACCGGCAATTTGGGCAAGCGACCTGCGGTTTCCAGCTGATCCAGCATGTAGACGATTTCTTGAGTACGCCCCACGCTAAAAGCCGGTATGAGGAGTTTGCCTTTTTTCTCAATGCAGGTGTGTCTTATGATGCCTAGAAAACGCTCGATCTCGTTGGGAGGCAGCTCGTGATTTTTGGCCCCGTATGTCGATTCACTGATGATGTAATCGCAAGCCGGCAGCTTGACGGGGTCTCTCAAAATGGGGCGGTTGGGGCGGCCAATGTCTCCGGTAAAACCCAAGTGTGTCAGACTGCCATCTTCGCGCCTTATGCGCAAGGTCACGTTGGCACTTCCCAGAATGTGACCGGCATCGCGGTACTGTATCTCCACATCTGGATGAATGCTGTGCCAGCCGCGGTAGGGTAGGGTCACAAACTTATCCATTGTAGGTTTGACGTGCTTGATCTCGTACAGAGGCTCTCGCTTTTCTGTGGCCTTAGGGTGTTTTTTATTCCAGTACTTAGCGTCCTTCTCCTGTATGTAGGCCGAGTCCAATAGCATGATGGCACACAAACTGCGCGTAGCATGGGTCGCGTAGATGGTACCATCGAAGCCGTCTTTGAATAACTTGGGTACCCGCCCGGTATGATCGATATGCGCGTGCGATAAAACGAGGCAATGCAGCGAGGCCGGATCGAAATATGGGAAATGGTCATTGAAACCGCGCATCTCTTCATCGTTGCCTTGATAAAGACCGCAGTCTAGTAAGATCTGGTCGCCATTATCTAGGGTAAGCAAGTGAGCCGAGCCAGTGACTTCGCGAGCCGCACCACAAAATTGGATGTGCATATCGATGGGTTGTGGGCTAAATATAGCAATACAGATGTACAACATCACTGGAGTGGGGCTATACGCCAACTATAATGTGCCAGCTGGCAGAAAGAAAGTTTAAGACAAAAATGTCTTTCTATCGAAAACTATTTGAGTGGTAAAAACCTTAGAACTAGGTTATACCGACAACGAAGTGCTTCAACATTATAAACCCTTCGACGTCGAGTATATACGTGCAAGTTTGGAGTTCTATATATCCTTAGAGCTATAAAACTGCGGTATAATCTTAATCGAACGAATGCCGAGGGAATTTCGGGAAATCCGCTCAGAATTAGACACCACCGAACGCGATGTTCTTACGATCTTAAGCATAGTGTACGATCGTATTTCGGTGCTTGATCTTTCTCACCTGCTCAATAAGATTGGCCTGGCTCCTCCTGCTGGCCAAACTCGGTTCTCGCATGCACAGACCAAAGAAATAACTGATAGGCTGCACGAGTATGGACTCTTGCTCGACTATGACAAACGCGGTTGGCAAATTAACCCGTTTTATAGTGAAGCCATCATGCGGCACGCCAGCAAGCGACCTGAGTTTACGTATACACTGAATGCCGTAAAGCGGGAACTTCCTTACAAGACCCACTGGCAACCCAAGGGGGTGCTGGCCCTGATGCGAGAGATCAGAATTGCATTTTATCAGCAAAATAAGTCTGCCTACAATAAGCTTCAGCAGGAAGCCGAGCTACACTACCCGCAGCGTGCTGCTCTGGGCGAATTTATCCGGCCCTTGTTTGCCACCTTCGACCCCCAGTGGGTGAAAATACTTCACCCCGACTGGCAACTAGCCAATGTACGCGAAGCATTGAGTCGAGCCATAGAATCGTTGGAGCCCCTCGATGAAATCATTCTGTTCTTAGAACGACTGCCAGGCATCGATGATAAGGCTTCTGCGCCTATGCGCGATCTGCTCGCAGAAGCTTATCTGTTGCGTGGTCAGTGGCGTATGGTGATGAATCTGGCCGACCGAGAAACCGAAGATTGGCGGGCTGCTGGCAGGAAGATGATGGTAGCTAGCCTAAGGGATCAAGACGAGTATGTTCTCACGGCCTTTGAGGAATTTAGAAAGGGGTATCGCAAAACCTACGATGGCAAATTTCCCGCTGATTTTGCTGGTCATTTGTATCTCATCAGCTTGTTGCGCTCTGGTGGTGTGAAGAATGTCGAACTGATTGGGCATTACCTGGAGCAGATGGACCTGAGCGAGCAACCCAGGATGTATGGACCCTACCTGGTTATGCAATCACTCTATGGGTTTTTGCGAAAACACGACTCTCTGCTGGAACAAGCAGAAGGCCACTTGCAGCAACTCGATCACAACGCTTTTGGAATTGTATTTGCCGGTTTGCTCAACAGTTGGGTAGAACGCGAAAAACCATCAGATAAGTGGCTGGAGGAACTGGACAAAAAAAGAGATATAGCCCAGGTTAATGGCTACCGATGGGTAGAGATGGAGCTGACTACCGTTTTGAGTCTCATACATCCGCATGAGCAGCTTCGAGAAACCTATGCCAGGCGAGGAAGAGACCTGTCCAAGCAGCTGGATATGGTGAGTCTGACAGAGGCTATGCCAAGAATAGAAAGCTGGGAGCGGGCACTCGAAATTTTATCTACTGTTGGTTCTAACGGAAAGGCGACTAAAGCAAAGCGCAGCAATAAAACAGCGCGGTTCGTTTGGTTTGTGAACTTCGATGAGCGTGAATTGGAGCCGCGAGAACAGACCCTGAGTAATGGAGGGAGCTGGTCTAAAGGCCGGAAGGTGAGCCTGAAACGGGTGAAAATGGGAGATATACCTACCATGAACCCACAAGATATAGCTGTAGCCAGAGCTATAGAGGAAGATTATGGCAAGTACTATCCTCAGGGCAATTACAGGCTCAATTTCGATCAGGCTGCACTGGCTTTGGTCGGACACCCCAATTTGTTTTTGAAGGCCAATCCGAAGGTAGCTGTAGAGCTAGTGCGCAAGCAGCCTCAGCTGTTGGTTGAGGAAGGTGACCAACGATTATATCTCAGATTTGCTCAAAATTTTTCCAGCTCCGGGGTGCAGGTGTTGAAGGAAACGCCAACCAGATATCAGGTCATAGAGGTAACCGACGAGCATGCTTTCATCAAGCGGCAAATAGGAGAGGGACTGGAAATACCCAAACGCGCCCGTCATCGATTGTTGGAAGTAGGCCAAAGGTTAAGTAAAGTCGTAGAAGTACAGTCTAGTCTCTCTGGATTTGTTAGTGAACTCGACGAAGTAGCTGCCGATGCACGTATCTACGTACACCTACTGCCTATAGGTGATACGTTCAAGTTGGAGTTTTTCGTCCGCCCACTCACTGAAGAAGAGCAGTACTTTAAACCGGGGGCTGGAAGACTTAGAGTAACCAGCGAATCACCGAGCAGCGACCGGGTGGCTAAGCGAAACTTTGAGCTCGAAGTGCAGGCGGCTGAAGCAGTGATCAACGATTGTCCGACTCTGGGTAAACTGGTCTATCGCGATTATGAATGGCAACTCGACGAAGTGGAAGATTGCCTGAGTGTACTACTGGAACTGCAAGGACCTAGAGCTACCGGGCAAGTGATACTCGAACACCCCAGGGGAGAGTTGGTCTCATTGGTTGGCAGTGTTGACTTCGGTGACCTGCGCATCGGTGTTACGGGCAATCAGAGTTGGTTTGACATAACCGGTGAGTTGCAAATCGATGATCAGCGGGTTATCGACTTTAGGGATCTGCTCGAACGAGTCAGAGAAAACGAGCACAGTCAGTTCGTACAGCTCAGTGAAGGTCAATATGTAGCACTGACCGATCAACTCCGCTCGAAGTTGCGCGAAATGGAAGGGCTACTTCAAGAAACTCAAGACGGATTACAGCTGCATCCGCTCGGGGCAGGATTACTGGATGATATCAGTTCGGAGTTGGGCGGATTTGAGGCAGACTTGAGCTGGAGGGAAACCTTGAGCAGAATTGACAATACCAAACGGAATCTAGCCAGGGTGCCTTCTACTTTCAGGGCAGAACTTCGCCCTTATCAGCTCGATGGGTTCCGCTGGCTCATGAGGTTGGCGGATTGGGGCGTGGGTGCCTGCCTGGCTGATGATATGGGATTGGGCAAGACCATACAAGCTTTGGCAGCTCTGGCCGCAAGGGCTGAACATGGACCTGCTCTGGTCATAGCACCAGCTTCGGTCACTCGGAACTGGATGCGCGAAGCGGCGAAATTTGCACCGACGCTAAGACCAATTCTACTAGGCCCCGGAGACCGTGCTAAGGTTATTCAAGAGGTGGGCCCTTATGATTTATTGTTGGTGAGCTATGGGCTGCTGCCATTTGAAGGCGAAAATCTGGCGGCCAGAGAGTTTGGTACCATAGTCTTGGATGAGGCCCAGGCCATTAAAAACCGGACGACCAAGCGATCGAGAGTTGCTATGCAGCTCAATGGGAAGTTTAGAATGGTTACTACTGGTACACCCATAGAAAACCATCTGGGAGAATTGTGGAACCTGTTCAACTTCCTGAATCCTGGTCTGCTGGGTAGCTATAATCGTTTCAACGATAAGTACGCCAATCCCATCACCAAGAACAACGACAATGAGCGCCGGCGTCAGCTGCGGCGGTTGATCCAGCCCTTCATCTTGCGCCGACGCAAAGAAGAGGTACTTGAAGAGCTGCCACCGAAGACAGAGGTCAATCTCACGGTCGAACTCAGTCCCGGTGAGCGCGCTTTCTACGAGGCCCTGCGACAAACAGCTCTCGAAAATATCGAGAAAGCGGACGGTCCCGGCAAGCGATTTCAAATCTTGGCTCAACTCAGCAAATTGCGGCAGGCTGCGTGCCACCCCAAAATGGTCGAGCCCGACATAGATTTGCCATCTTCCAAGCTGGAATTGGTGGCCGAAACCATCACCGATCTGAGGAACAACGGGCACAAGGTCCTGGTCTTCAGTCAGTTTGTGAAGCACTTGAAGCTGGTCGAAGAGTGGGTCAAAAACAATGAGATACCATATCAATATCTGGATGGCAGCACACCGGGCAAAAAGCGAGACGAAGCTGTACAGGCGTTTCAGCGCGGCGAAGGGGATTTGTTTTTGATCAGCCTAAAGGCAGGTGGAACCGGCCTGACCTTGACAGCAGCCGACTACGTGCTGCACCTCGATCCGTGGTGGAACCCTGCGGTAGAAGACCAAGCCAGCGATAGAGCCCACCGCATTGGCCAACAGCGACCTGTCACTGTTTACAGACTCGTCGCTGAGGGTACCATAGAAGAGAAAATCGTTCAGTTACACCGCGAAAAGCGCGATCTGGCCGACAGTCTGCTAGCTGGTACTGAAGCCAGTGGTAAGCTGGATGCCGACCAACTACTAGACCTTATAAAATATGGCTGATAGCAACAGCAACCTACACATTGTAATAGGTGACCGACCTGCGGAAGTCTGCAAAAAACTAGCAGATTTTATAGTTGATGATATGGCTGAAAAAACCGGCCCATATCACATTGCCTGGTCGGGTGGTAGTACACCAAAAGTACTTTTTAGACTACTGACTGAAGATTATAAAGACAAGATCGATTGGTCGAGGGTGCACAGTTATTGGGGGGATGAGCGTATGGTGCCACCAGACCATGAGGAGAGTAATTTTCGCATGTGTCGAGAGCTGCTGCTCGATCAGGTACCGGTTGGCGATGATCAGATCCACCCGGTAGCAACAGAGCTCGTGCCAGACGTGGCCGCCTCAGCATATAGCGAAATGCTACTCGAAAACTTACCGGCGAATGAGGATGGTCTTCCTGTGCTCGACCTCAATATTCTAGGTATGGGTGATGATGGCCACACCGCTTCCATTTTTCCCCACCAGATGGACCTGCTGACCGACAAACGCATTTGTGCGGTTGCCACGCACCCAGAAAGCGGTCAGAAAAGAGTAACCATCACCGGGCCGGTCATTAATGCCTCTGCCAAAATTATTTTTCTTGTGACCGGTCAGCGCAAAGCCGAAAAGGTAGCCCAAATTCTGGATAGTAAGAAAGCAGCAGATGAGCTGCCTGCAGCTTATGTGAAACCGAATCGCGGAGAGCTGTATTGGTTTCTGGATGAAGCGGCTTATGGAGACACCACGCCCCGTTAAGTTTTATGAGTCATAAACTCAGCGAGGCCAACCTACTGTAAGCTTACAGCGTGCGATGTAAACTTGACAGCGCAGAGCGCGGTTTTTCCAGCAACAGCTGTTACCTTTGCACAAACTATCGATCTAATGGACAAGGAACCTACTTACGAGGGCGGAACACGCAAATACTGGATCTACTTTTTCATCTCTACAGTCGTGTTCTTTTTTATGTTGATCTACGTGAACGAGTGGTTCTGGGCAGCCATGCCTTTTATGCTCACTTATCTGGTGTATGCACTGAAGGACGTTTAGGTAGTCTTTTAGTCTGTTAAGTTGATTGGTTTTGTTGCTCTGTGGATGGGGGATCTGAGATAGATCTTGGGTCAATTATTGATCAGTGGACAGTCTTTTAGTCTGTTAGAATTGTCTGGTTTCGATGTGCTTTAGATGGGTAATTTTTATAAGATTTGTATCCTTAGACTCTGATTAGGTGACAGTCATTTAGTCTTCAATCCTAACAGTCTGTGCCCAGATCACAATTTGGAACAAGTATCCCAAGTTCAAAATGGTCCAAATATCAAGCTTCATGCTCCAAGCCTTAACAGACTAAAAGACTATGCCCAGATCAAAATTTGGAACAAATATCCCAAGCTCAAAATGGTCCAAATACCAAGCTTCAAACCCCGTACCCTAACAGATTAAAAGACTGTGCCCAGGATCATAATTTGGAACAAAAATCCCAAACTCAAAATGGTCTAAATATTAGTCCTTACGCCTAATGTGCTAACAGACTAAAAGACTATGCTTAAGTCCACAATTTGGAACAAGTATCCCAAGCTCAAAATGGTCTAAATACCAAGCTTCACTCCACAAGCGCTAGCAGACTAAAAGACTACCTAATCAAAGTCGTCTGCCCACTCAGATTAAACTCAAACCCCGCTGGGTCTTTTGCCGTAAGCTGCCAGATATAAACGCCGCTGTTCATGGGTTCTTCACGGAAATTACCGTCCCATCCGTCTGTGTCGTCATTGGTGGTGAAATTTTCTCTGATGTACAAAGATTCCCCCCACCGGTCGAAAACCTCGAAGTAAAGGATATCGATTCCGGGTCTGCCGTGAACCAGCAATAAATCGTTGCGATTATCTCCATTGGGCGTAAAGCCGGTTGGTACTTCAACGGGGAAGTTGTTTTCTACGAAAATGATTAGGAGGTCATCGGCTGTGCAGCCTGCCGCATCAGTTACGCGTAGGAAAACCGTAGATTGCGTATTTGGGCTGGCCCATACTGCCGAGCAGTCGAAGCAAGACAATAGACTACTATCTCTGGGTGTCCATTGATAGGTGAGGAAGGTTGGGGTACCCCCACTGGTTGTCGGTGTCAGGAAAGCACTATCTCCAAATGCTATGGTTACGTTTTCACCAAGCTCTACCTCCAGCGGATCTGGCTCTGAAATGACCAGACCATCGAAGTTGGCCGCACATCCATTCTGGTCTCGGGCAGTAACCGTGTACGTGCCTGCACCCAGGCCTATGAAAGTGTTTCTTGATTGCCAAGGCCCACCATTGAGCTGATACTGGAAACCCGAAGAGCCGCCCGTAATGTCGATTTCGATAAGCCCATCGATAAGCCCGTTACAACGCACATCCTCTACTGTGAGATCGGCGGCTAGGGGATCTGGTTCCGGTACGATTGCCTGGGCATTCAGCACACAGTTGTTGGCGTCGGTAATGACTAGATCGTAGGTACCTGCCGGTAGATCGGAAAGTGCATTACCGCTCAATCCTCCGCTCCAGCTGAAGTCGAATGGAGCTTGCCCGTTCTGAAGCTGAGCGAAAATACCACCGGTCTCCTCACCTGCGCAGTCTACCGAGTCGATGATAAAACTTACGGCCATGGCCGGTAATTCACTGATATTGAAGCTATTCGATATTTCGCACCCATTGTTGTCTCTGACGGTTAGGTTGTACACGCCCGCTGGAAGGTCATCTCGATCTTCTTGATTCGAGCCACCATCGTCCCAGATGAAAGTATAGGGCTGCGTACCACCCTGGGTAGTAAACTCGATAGACCCATCGGAGCCGCCACCGCAAGACACGTCGGCAGCTTGACCGCTACCGATCAGCTCGTCGGGCTCGAAAAGGGTAATCTGCTCCTCGCTTTGGCAGTTTCTATCGTCTGTGATAGTAAGTGTATAGGTACCTGCCATCAGACCGCTGGGATTGGGCCCACTTGCTGCGCTTGGGCCTGACCATTCGTAGATGAGTGGGTCTTGTCCAACATTCACACTCGCGTTGATGGTACCATTGCTTTGACCGAAGCAGGCGATGTTTTGCCCATTGAGGGAAAAATCAACATTGGGCTCCAGATCTACTTCGAGGGTGTCAATCAGCTCGCAGCCATTGTCGTCTGTAGCCGTGACGAAGTAGGTGCCGCTCGCCAGGCCCATGGCATCTGGGGTGTCACCTATGGTCGCATCAGACCAGCTATAGTTATAGTTAGGGGTTCCGCCATTTACATTTATGGTGGCCGTACCATCCTCTTGTCCGGCACAATTTTGAGGAGTGGTACTGCTACTTGCACTCAACGGAATGGGCTCGGTCAGCATGAAGGTACTCATGGTGGTGCAGCCGTTGTCATCGACTATTTCGAGTGTATAATCACCGGCAGGCAAGTTTTGATTTAGACTATCGCCGGTAGTCCCATTCCAGGTATAGGTGTATGGTCCTGTGCCACCATCGGGTAGTGCGGCTAATACCCCGTCTTCGCCGCTGGCGCAATCGATTCCCTCGACCAGCTGTATGCCACTAACTAGCGCATCGGGTTCATCCACTTCCACACTGATGCTATCTACGCACCCTCGATCATCTTCTACCCTGATTTCGTAGTCGGCCGCAATCAGATTATTGAATACACCCGTCGAATTGCTATTCGCACCTAGTGTAAAGGTAAAAGGAGCCTCCCCAGCAGGCAAGTCCAAACTTTGTCCTTGATCTTCTGTTTCACCACTGCTGTCATCCACAGTAGGGCTAGCTCGAGAGTCTGTAGTCTTCATCCATTTCGAGAGCAGATCAGATAAGTTACGTCTTCTAGCGAGATCGCTCAGGTGTGGTCCGGCAGTTTCAGCCACAACATGACTGAAAGACAGAGGTTCATCTTCGTTAGAAATGTCAGTCCCAGTACGTCTGATCCCATTACGACTACGATAGTCTCCGTTGGCAGTGTTTGAATCGCCTTCATGGCCTTCAAATTCATCTTCAGCTTCCTGTCCAGATGCGTTGGGTGATACGTCCTTCAGTGCATGAACTTCGAACAACGTCAGGAATATCATGAAGACTTGAACAATGTCATCCAATTTCAATGATTTGATTTCATTAGAAATAACATTATATTCCTTTCGTATATCTTTTGTCGCATTAGATACATTAATGTCCAATGATACCCTCACTTTGTTCATTACATTCCATAAGTGACGTGCAAG
>JBCDFE010000133.1:0-12800 GCA_039178745.1 Bacteroidota bacterium
AAGCCAGCTTCGCACAAAATCTGAAAGCCATTGCAGATTCCGAGCACGCGGCCTCCGCGATCTGCGTGGGCCTTGACCGCTCGCATGATGGGCGAGAATCTGGCTACCGCCCCTGCTCGAACATAATCACCATAGCTGAACCCGCCTGGCACTACCACACAATCTTCTGGAGTCATGTCCGGCAATTCGTGCTCTTTGTGCCAAACTTTGACTGTTTTTCTACCCATAACTCGTCCGAGTGCATGGACCATATCATCGTCACAATTAGAACCAGGAAAGAGTAAAACAGCGAATTTCATACGATTATCAGTATTGCGAGCCCAAATGTACGGCAAGTGACCAAATTTTGATGTTTAACAGAAAATCGCCTCCTTCAAATGGCCCATTTTTGGCCTTACCTCTATTTGTACTTCGCTTGTCATCCGAAGTTCTCAAAAAGTAGTGACCATGAATTTCTCACCAGCTCGTTTGAAGCCCCTCTTTATTTTATGGATAGCCTACCTGGCTTTGCCCATATATTTAGATGCACAAACTGTACTTACCAACCGAATAGTAGACGATCCCAGCAGTGAACCCCTGCCCTATGCGACCATAACTACTTTAGATGGCTCCAGAGGCACACTCACCAATGAAGATGGGGAATTCGCTTTTGAGGTAGATGATTTGAGTGATAGCCTTTCCATATCCTTTTTGGGCTATCAAACCGCTTTCTTTTCGGGTCGAGACTTGATCGACCTAGATGATATTCGCCTACTGCCAGAGGCTGCACAGCTAACTGATGTCATTGTCACAGCAGATGATGATTACCTATACCGAATCATTCATCAATGTCGAAAAACCATAAGAAATGCTCCAGTAGAATGGAGTAGAGCGTTCTTGCAGCATGTTACCAAGGCAGAAGAGCAGCCCATAGAAATGATTCAGGCGTATTACAATGTGTCCGTTAGTCAAAAGGAGGTTGATCATCTGATTTTGAAAAATGGCAGAGTGGCCATGGCACCCTTAGGAGATAGATATTTTATCAATCTGGGCATGACTCAGGCTATTACCCGCCTCGACTTGTTTGCCAAAAGCGAATCCTTTAATTTTCATCCTCTACAACTCAGTTTAGGGCAACTCAGACGACGGTATGAATTGGAAAGAAAACCATCACTTAGCAATGCTCAGTTATACCACATAGCTTTTCGGCCAAAAGAAGAGAACAGTCCATACTTTTCTGGTGAAATCTGGATCGATAAATCCAATTATTTTTTACGAAAGGTCATTCTAAGAGATAATTCTCTGGAGAGGCACCCCTTCGTTTCCGTTTTCCCGGATCAGGAGATCAAATACATTGATCTCGAATTGGCTTTTACTTTTTCCAATGCAGTAAACAGTCAAAGACTGAGTCATTTGCAATGGCAATACGAGCTGGAATTGCAACCGACAAACCGACAGGTACTTGGAGGCATGCAACGCTTACATGAGCAGACCAACAACCATGTAACTGCCAGTGGCATATTACACTGTTATCAATATAGAGATCTTTTTTGGGAGCCCCTTTTCGAATACTCTTCCGAACATAACGATTATCGAAAAATATCCTTTCTTCCTTACAATCCGGATTTTTGGGAAGCAAATCATGGCCTCGTTTATTCCCAAGAACAACTCTCGTATATGGCCTATTTCAGAGACCATGGATTTTTGATAAATTATTCTGAGTTTCCCGGTGAAGAGGAGTCTATTTTCCAATTCAACAACCCACATTGGGCATCCGACAAACGCATATTTTACAAATATATAAGACCTCAAAACCCCGATGGCACTAGTGAGATTGTACCATCAGCGCCCCTGAGTTTCTGGCCTGGCGAGCAACCAGAAGACGATATCGCCGTGCAAATCATGGTAGACATAAATAGATTAGGAGATAGCGTAAATTATACCTCTTCCACTGTATTGGATATATTCGAAACCAAATCAGAACCACCATACGAAGACCTGGATCACTGCCTGCTCAATATGTATTTCGATTTATGCGAATTGGAAAGACGCAAAATGATAGCTGAATTAGATCAGGCAGCAGAACTTACTTACGAACTGATAGAGGAGGCACATCAATCGGCCAGTTACAGAATAAGAGAAATAAAGCGAGATTTTTTTTCTCAGGTCAGAGGTGCTCGAAAAGAGCGAATGATCAGAAAGTGGAATAAATTTATCAAACAAGAGCTAGACATCGACAATATGGAAACATTCAAAATTGAGCTTAATAATTAGCTCATATTACACATTAGGCGGAATAATTTAGCAGCCGAAAAATGTCTGATGCTCGCCTATTAATGGCCCCTGAAGCTTGAGATATAAAAAGAGAGCGTCTCAAAGCTTCATTTTGCTTTGAGACGCTCTACTATCTGAAGGAATTTAAATCAATGATTTGAATCCTTACGGCCTGATTACCAATCGCTGGGTGATTGTTTCATCAGCAGTGGTTACCGAAAGCATATAGATACCTTCTGGCAATCCAGATACGCGGAAGCTGGTCTGCTCCAGTCCATCAACTTTCTGCTGATTCAAGACTACCTGACCAGTAACTGTGGTCAGCATGTAGGATTGAATCGGGTCGTGGGTACGAATAGTAACCAACTCGTTGGCTGGATTTGGGAAAATAGACATGTCGCCTTCAAGGGCATCAAAATCGCTAGCTGGTGCAAATCCAGGGATCTGTACAATGGAGTTTCCTGCATTGTTGCCAGAGAGTGGATTGCCTGTCAGGGTAACTGCATCGATATACACTTGGTCACCATTGGCACTGGCATCGCACTGGATGCGGAACTGGGCAGAGCTACTCAGATTGTATACACTGCCGCTCATCGGGATGGTGATTTCGTAGAAACTGCCATTCTCGAAGTCTGTACCTCTTGCGTAGGTAGCGATGGTTTGCCAGCCGCTGCCATCGTTGTAGCGCACCCAGAAATCCTCTCCATTCTCCATGCTATTGGGATAGAAGAAGAAGTTGAGCTCGGCATTGTCGAAGCTGCTCAGGTTGTATACCGAAGAGGTCATAGAAGAAGCGACACCGCTATTATCGCGCAGGCGTATAGACCGCTGCCCCTCATAAGACCTGGAGCCTCTGTAGCGGAAGCAATCGCTTCCACCATCTTGCCAGCCATCCCAGCCAGACTCGAAGAAGTGGGCAAATACCGTTTCTGGACCGCTTGGCGGATTATCATCCAGGGTGGTCACATTGACGCTGGCCGCATTAGATAAATTGCCAGCCGCGTCGAATGCACGCACAGAGAAGGTGTAAGTCGTATTTGGCGTTAGCCCAGTAATATTAGCACCTGTAGAAGTTACACTACCCAATAGTGAGCCGTTGCTGTAGACATTATAGCCTGTCACGCCGACATTATCGCTACTTGCATTCCAGCTCAGACTAGTGCTTGTCGTAGTTGTATTTGAAGCGGTGAGGTTGGTTGGTGTAGTGGGTGCCTGGGTATCAGGGCCACCGCCGCCTACGCAGAAGTTGGTCGTTTCTGAGGAACCAAAAGCACCACCGCTGGCCAGCGTACCGCCGCTGCCATCTACCAAGCTGTATGATCCGTTCCCATAAGAGCAGCAGATGCCGTCTCCATAACTATCGTTAATGATGAAATCATAGCAACCATCGGGTAGACAAGCTTCTTCGACCACCGTCGAGCCATCGGGGAAGTTGCCATAAGTACCACCTGAAGCTACGGTTTGTCCGTTGCTATTGACGATGCTCCAGCTAGTCTCTTCAGGATAGTTATCAAGTACAATAGTGAGGGTCACTTCATTGTCTGAGCAACCGCTTGGGCAAGCTGGGCAGTCTGGCCCACCACAGTCTACTCCGGTTTCCTGTCCGTTCTGGACACCGTCACTACAAGTAGGTGGATTGCCGCCTGCTGCATTGACCGCACCGAAGGCATTTACCCGTCCGTTGGCATACTCCAGATCGTCTCCCGGAGGACCCATATCAATGGCTGTCGTGTAAAGGATATTCTTGACTTGAGCTTCCGTCAGACTAGGGTTGTAGCCCAGTACGAGCGCAGCTACACCCGACACCACAGGACAAGAAGAAGAAGTACCGCCGAAGCTTGGCGTATAGTTGCCAGAGCTATAGCCGTTTCCGCCCATGCGGTCTGTGGTACGCACGCCAGCACCTGGACCACCAACATTGTTTGATGGGGCCATGATGTCTAGAGTGGGTCCATAATTGCTGTAAGCCGAGCGGATACCCGTATTAGCAAAGGCACCAACAGCGATCACATCGTTTAGCCTGGCCGGATAGTTGACACAGCTGTTGTAGCCGTTGCCAGATGAAAAGGTGATGACACAGCCCAGTCCGCCACGACCATTGTTGGTTGCATCGGCGATGGCATTATTAATGTTCGAGAAATTCAGATTACACGAAGTATAACCCCAAGAGTTGCTCATTACATCAGCACCAGCATTTTTGGCCCAGGTAAATCCATCGGCTATATCCTGGGTCGACTCGCCACCGACAAAAATGTTGACGGAGATGAAATTGACTAGCGGTGCTACACCTCTTACGCCCAGACTATTGTGGGAAGCTCCGATGCTGCCCGCGCAGGAAACACCGTGCGCACTACCGCTCACTGCATTGCCATTGCCATTGTTAGCTGGTGAAAAGCCATTGGTATATCGGCTGGCACCACTCGAATTGTTGAAGTCTTCGTGGTTTTCCATACCGTCATCGATCACGGCAACGGTAGTTGCGCTAGATCCAAGAGTCACGCCCCAGGCTTCGAGTGCATTACAGTCGGCATCGATCTGGCCGGTCACACCATCTAGTGTTTGGCCGGTATTGTGCATTTGAAACTGCTGATTGAATAGCGGGTCTGCTATCTGATTGCGCTCTATGGGGGCATAGAAGTCTGGCTGAACGAATTCGAATAGCCCGGTTTCGTAGAGCTCGTTGGCCACTTCGAATACCTGATCGAGATGTGTGAGATCCTGCCGATACACACCATATCGCTCGCTTAGATTGCGGCGATCGTACTTTTGAAATTCAGCTATAGCCAGCTGCTCAAAAGCCTTGATGGGTCTGGCTACTACCCGCCAGGTCGGGTACATGGTATAGCCATCGTCTAAGCTGTAAGCCGGAGACACCTGCGTATTGCTGGCCGAGAACCCCAAGCTCTGAATAATCGCAGGCCCGGACATGTCTGTATTGGGCCTGACCATGGCATAGCCCTTGTGCGGAAATGCCTCGATCTGATCGAAACCAGCTTGGTTTGGATCGTCAAATAGTTTGTTTAGTGCGTTTAGATCCGTCGTTTGAATAATGTATGAAGTAGTGGATTCGTTGAGGAATATTTTCTCGCCATCGGCGTAGTAAAACCTCTGATTTTGGGCCATGACAGAAGTGGCAAGACATACCACTAGCAGCCCGAGCAAGGAAAGTCTCTGCATCGCTTGGGAAAATTGTTTAATAAGTTGATAAAAGTCCGAAATGTGTATAATCTGGAATTTGCCAGTTATTTCATCATGTGACATAAGGTAATGACCAAAGGTAACAATTACGGACTAACTGCCTAATAAAGTTCCACAATTTTAAGCATGCTCAAAATAAAATAACCCGACTGTTTGGTTTGGACTTCCGCAGGTCGAAGCATTTTCTAATGCTCCGACCTGCGGAAGTCCAAAAGAAGAAATTCTCAATGGGCCAACAAACGACCACTTTGTATCCGCTGCTGATCCTGACTGAGCAAAAACTGATACACCCCTGGCGGCAGTTGGCCACGTTGCCAGACCAACGTCCCTCCCTCGGTATATGGGACGGACTGAGAATCGACAATTCTGCCTTGGGTATCGAAGATGTCCAGGCGGACGGCTGCTTTAGATGGCAATGACGACCACTGAAAATGGACGCGATGCACGAAGGGATTGGGAAATACTTCCAGTTGAGCGCTCCCTGCATATTCCGGTTCCTGATCGTAGACCAGAACGCTGAGGTCAGCAGAACCGACGGTATGAAAAGACTCTCCTAACTCAACGATTTCATTGAAATCAGTCTGCATATCGTACATATTAACGATCTGAGTGCCGACGGGGAGACCTGATCGAAGCGATACGGAGAAGCTGATGAAGCCGGCTCCCGCCTGGGTCGGATCGTGAGCGGGTAGGTCTTCAAAATAAATTTCTAGTCTATTGCCTCTACCTATTCGGGCCTGATAAGGATGGCTATTCTCTACAAATCGCAGTGTGCTCAGATCCAAATGCGGGGAAGGACTAATACTCAGCATCAGCGCAGTGAGGGTATCGGATGCTCTGAAGTCAAAGGGTAAGGTGTAGGTGATGGAGCTCCCTGGGGAAACGGCCCGATCTGAGCCGTAACCCAGGGGAAATGCCGTTCCGTTTTCAAAATCCATAGGGTCTGCCGCTGGAAAATAGAACAGATCGGTTGCCAGGGAGCCATCGCTTTCCAAGGTAAACTGATTGGTATAGCCACGGCTACTCATTCCACCTGGAGAAGAGTTACACCCTTCCACAACGGTGGTGAGTAGCGTGCTGCCAGGCGCACCTGGCTCTTGGGGTATAGAGAGGGTAAATGTGGAGCCCAGGGCTTCGTAGTCCAATAGTAGCTGCTGGTCGGCAGCCAGAGATACGGGAGCGACCTCGCGCAAAACTGCATCTTCGATGACGATGTAGTTTTGTGGCTCTGCCATGGGACCATTGCCGATATTGCTGATTGTCAGTTGTACTTGTTCACCTGTACAATTAGCGTCGACTTCCAATACGGCACCAGAGAAATCGCCGTCGGGCCCACAAAGCGTATCTGGAAAAATTTGACTTTCTAATAATAGTCCCTGACCGTCTTCCACGCTACAATCGAAGGAGATATAAATTTGGAACCAATCAGACTCATTTACAGATATACCACCGACTTCATACCGGTAGGTTTGCCCATCTATTTGTGTGCCGGGTATATCGGCATCTTCTACTGTAATGAGACTATCCAATACGACATCGACCCAAGCAGAATCGACACCCGCAGTACCCAAATTGGCATAATTGACCCGAACGATTCCATTTGGGCACTCCTCTAGGAAAAAGGTCGTGATATTGGTCGTGAGTTCGGGGCAATTTATTTCGGCTTGCATGGGGTGGTCTACGATGACTTCGCTTGTACCATCTACGTTGATCGGTACAGATTCGAAGCAGGGCAACCAATAATCACTTGGAGGCAGGGTCGACACTTCATAGTTCCCGACATTCAGAGGTAAACTATAATGACCATTTGAGAAGGTCATAGCGTATGTCGTGCCTTCGTCGCCCTCTGCGGCTACTATCCACCTATCTAATCCTTGTTCTCCATCATCAATGACGCAATTTTCGAAGGTATCGAAACTGACCAGTCCACTCAGCCGGTTGGTCACAAGATTGCCCTCGCTATCTGGTAGTATAAAGTAAAAGTCGTTTCCTCCTTGCCCAAAGCTGTTGGTATTGCCGAATAGAGCTAGTCGATCAGTACTGACAAGGGCAATTTCCCGCCCAAATTCATTGAGCAGACTTCCGAAGTTAGCCACTTCTACTATTTGGAGATTTTCATCGATGTGGAGCATTTCAAGGTCGAATCCGCCTTGAGTATTCATATCCCGATTACCGACGGTATAAAAGCCGCCTGCACCATCGGCTACCATGCCATTGACGAATGCGCGACCAGTCCTTTGAAGTCCTTCGGAGTCGAGCACCTCACCAGTGACTGCTGAGACCTCCTGGAAGAGGATGTCCATTTGACTTGTACTCGTTTGATCTAGCTGTGCGATTAGATAATTGCCATTATTCATTTGCCCCATGGCACTTGCGTAATAGCCGTGTTCGTCATTAGGTCCCAAGTACGATTCCCAGATCACATTACCTTCAGGGCTGTATTTAGTGAGTATGGTTTCCGAGCCTGTAGGCGGGCCGGGGCGATAGGATATACCGCCAGTCAGGTAGTTGCCTTCATCATCTTCCATGAGTCTCCAGGCATAATCGTTTTCGATTCGCCCACGGCAATCCGACCACAGAATTTCTGCTGAAGGACTTACTTTCAGGGTAAAAGCGCAGCCATCGCTATCAAATGAGGTTTGGCCCGACAAGACGAAGTTGCCATCCGATGATCTGATTGCCTTCCTTAAATCGAAGTTGCGCACAAAGATTTCGCTCACCAGATTGCCTTCAGCATCTAAGGCAACGATATAGGCGCCATCGTCATTGATGGAGAAGTTACCCTCAGCCCTGATCATGATGGCCGTTAAACTGCCGTTGGCTTCTTCAAATACCTTAACAACCGACCTAAACTCGTCATAGGCTCTTCGCCAGATCTCTTCGCCATGCTGATCTGTCTTAACGATAAAAGCCCGACTGTCATCATTTTGGTCAAAACTGGATGAGGATCCACAGAGTAGAAAATCTCCATTTGCCAATTGGGTCAGACCTCCGGGAAACTCGTTTTCGGGTCCACCATAGGTATGCTCTTCAATCTGGGTATAGAGCGAAGTGATACAAGCGAGAAGGAGGAAGTATAGAATTTTGAAGCGCATAGCCAAAGGATTTTGTTTGTTACAAAAGTTGGCCTTAGCCGATTCAGGAACAAAATCAAAAATTTATATTTGTGGAGAAAAATTTGCCAAAAAATACCTTTATATTCACTTTTTAAGGATTTTTTATATATTTTTTGTGGAGATAAATGCTCAAAATAAACTGATTCGACTTTGGCAAACACTATCTCCTGCCGAAGTAAGAGGAATCAAAAGTATGCTGAGGTCCGAATTCTTTAATCGGCGAGATGATCTCAAGCTTCTGTTCCTCTATCTACGCAAACGAAATATACCAGAAGACCTACCCTTATCCAGACTGATGGTGCACAGCGCAGTATTTCCAGATCAAGTATATGATGATACCAGACTCAGAGGAACAATGAGTGATTTGCAAGAGCGTATCGAAAGGTATCTGATGATTACAGCATACGAGTCGAATACCCTTCAATATCAACTAGAGAAAGTGCGCATGTACCGCACTAGAAAACTAGACAAGCATTATGAATTTGCTCAACGAAAGTTAGATGCCTTGCTTTCAAAGCACCCATGGCGCAATGCTGATTTTTTTGGTGTGGAACAATCTTCGAACGTCGAGAAACTGGCCTATGCCAGTAGCAATCGCCGCAGTAAAGATCTCGACCTACAGTCTGTAGCCGATGGTATCGATCAATTGTTTCTAATCAAAAAACTCAGGCACGCCTGTACCCAACTCAGTCACCAAGCAGTTCACCCTATAGCGTATGATTTTGGACTCTTAGAAGATCTTATACATCGCATTCCAGAATTGCAACACTACCAGGTTCCTGCCATTGCGTTGTACTACCATTGCTACAGCTTTTTATCAGAAGAGTCGGATTCCAACCACTTTCAGCAATTTAAATCTCTATTTACTACACATGCTGTAAGCTTCCCCCTGGCCGAGCGGAAAGACCTCTATCTGTTTGCCATCAATTACTGTATAAGAAAGCACAATACCGGAAAAAAGCGATACACCTTAGAAGCCTGGGAGTTGTATCGCTTTGCCTTGGCTGAGGGCTTATTACTAGAAGATGGGCAGTTGTCGAGGTTTACCTTCAGTAATATCGTTGGAATTGGTATTAAAGTAAAAGAGCTTAGGTGGGTGGAAGAATTTATAGACAAGCATTACAAATCGGTCACAGCCAAATACCGCGACAGCAATTTGAGCCTGAATCGAGCCAGGCTGGCTTTTGCGCGCAAACAATTTTCCGCAGCCCTTCCGTATCTACAGCGCGTAGATCGCTCCGACCAGCTCAACAATCTGATATGCCGGAGTCTGCTCATCAAAATATTTTTGGAAACCGATGCTTTTGAAGCACTCTACGGTCAATTGGACGGACTGGATCAGTTTCTGAGGCGGCGAGACGTCAGCGATTTTCACAGGCGCAACTACGGGCAGTTTACTAAGTTTTTACGCCTATATCTGGGGCTAGCTGATTCTGATGCTAGCGGCAGAAGCCGGCTCAAGGCTGAAGTACTCGAAAGCGAGGGAATGAGTGAGCAAGAGTGGTTGCTGTCCTTACTAAACTAGGGCAGGAGATCTTTAACTAAAACCTCACCGGCAAAGGGGCTGTCAAATTGTTCCTTTTCATTAAAATGCTGTACGGAGCCAAATACCCCATTCTCCATTGATGGTTTGGTATGAACCTCTATTTGACGGTTCACCAGGTTTATGATCCAGTATTCTGAAATGTTTGCTTGGGCGTAGAGTGATGCCTTTCTAGTACGATCTCTACTCAGGCTTTCATCAGCTACTTCAATAATCAGTAGAATATCTTTTGGAGATGGGTGACTTTCTATGTAATTATCTTCACGAAGATGAAGTATCGTAAAATCAGGCTCTGGCTCATTTTTGTCTCCTAAAGAGACCGGGTTCTCTGACATTAGCTCATAGATATCAAGGTAGCGTCTGTTAAAATATTTATTTAGAATTTTCAAACAAGCTGAATGCTTTGTACCTACAGACATTTTTTCCACAATTTTTCCATCCAACAACTCGATACGGTCGTCTTCCGTGAACACACCCGCCTCTATAGCGTGATGGTATCGGTCTAAGGTCCACACCAATCCTCGAGCCTGAGTAGGTTTAGTCTCGTCTTGACTTATAATAGCTGTCATACCTTAAAGATAACGATAAAATGATACTAACTGGTTTCGGATTTTCGCAAATCGTATCCGATCTCGAAGTGCCCGGTTAAAAAAGATAGCAAACCCCCACAATTATCCCTACTTTTGCGGCCTCAAACGAAAGCCTTCCGATGCCAGACATTCGCAACATTGCCATCATTGCTCACGTAGACCACGGCAAGACCACCTTGGTCGACAAAATGCTGCATGCCGGACAGCTCTTTGCCGATCACGAAAACCCCGGCGAGCTGATCATGGACAGCAATGATCAGGAACGCGAGCGCGGCATCACGATCTTGGCCAAAAACGTATCCATCAACTACAAGGGCACCAAGATCAACATCATCGATACACCGGGCCACGCCGACTTTGGTGGCGAGGTAGAACGCGTGCTCAATATGGCAGATGGCGTCATTTTGCTGGTCGATGCTTTTGAAGGCCCCATGCCTCAGACTCGATTCGTGTTGGAAAAGGCTTTGCGCCTGGGGCTAAACCCACTGGTGGTCATCAATAAGGTAGACAAACCCAACTGTACACCCGACGAAGTACATGAAGCGGTTTTCGAGCTCATGTTTAACCTAGATGCTACGGAAGAGCAGCTAGATTTCCCGGTACTCTTCGGTTCGGCTAAAAACGGCTGGATGGGCAAAGACTGGAAGCAGGCCAGCGACAACATCACGCCTCTACTCGACGCCATTATCGAGCACGTTCCAGCTCCAAAAATTCCGGAAGGTAATACACAACTGCTCGTAACCAGCATAGAATTCAGTCGCTACATCGGTCGTATGGCCATAGGCAAACTGAGCAGGGGTAGCCTGAAAGCCAATGACCCCGTTACGCTCATAGATCGCCTGGGTAAGCCCAGCAAACAGCGCATCAAGTCATTGTATGTCTATGAAGGCTTTCAGCGTACTGAGGTCAAAGAGGTGCAAGCGGGTGATATTTGTGCTGTATTTGGTGTCGAAGGTTTTGAGATCGGCGATACCATAGCCGCAGCAGAAGAGCCAGAGGCATTACCGACTATTGCCATAGATGAGCCAACCCTCAGTATGGTATTCACCATCAACGACTCTCCGTTCTTTGGCCAGGAAGGGAAGTACGTCACCAGTCGCCACATCAATGATCGATTGCAAGCAGAACTCGAACGCAACCTGGCCCTTCGTGTCGAAGAAGGCCAAACCGCTGAGTCCTTCAAAGTCTACGGCCGTGGTGTTATGCACCTCTCGGTCTTGATTGAAACCATGCGTCGCGAAGGTTATGAGGTCCAGATAGGTCAACCTCAGGTTATCATCAAGGAAATAGACGGACAGCAGCAAGAGCCCGTCGAAGAGCTGACCATAGATGTGCCCGAGCATCACAGTGGTACCGTGATCAATATGGTGACCCAGAGAAAAGGATTGATGCAAAGCCTCGAACCCAAAGGAGATCGCGTATTGCTGCGATTCGAGATTCCGAGTCGCGGCCTGATCGGTCTGAGGTCTAATATGCTAACGGCTACCCAGGGCGAGGCCATCATGACCCACCGCTTTTTGGAGTTTCAGCCGCACAAAGGCGAAATTCCTGGTCGTATCAACGGTTCCCTCATCAGTATGGAACAGGGTAAAGCCATCCCATACTCCATCAACAACCTGCAAGAGCGCGGCCGCTTTTTCATCGAAGCTGGCGAAGACATTTACGAAGGTCAGGTCATAGGCGAAAATAGCCGAGCCAATGATTTGGTCGTCAATGTCACCAAGACCAAGAAGCTGACTAATATGCGCTCGGCCGGTGCCGACGACAAGGCCAGGATCGTACCTCCACGGAAGTTCACCCTGGAAGAAGCCCTCGAATACATTCAGGCAGACGAGTATGTAGAAGTTACGCCCGACAGTTTGCGCTTGCGGAAGATTCTACTGCGTGAAGCTGAGCGAAAGCGGGGGGAGAAGATTACGTATTAGGTACCACCTCCGTCCTCACCTCACCAAAACCAACACGCTTACCATCTTTTTCGGCCCAGCCGCGCATAATCACGGTATCGCCGTCGTAGATGAATTTGCGTTCGCTGCCGTCTTCTAAGGGCACGGGCTTGGTCCCGGCCCAGGCCAGCTCCAGCATAGAGCCATAGCTGTCTTC
>JBCDFE010000134.1:0-12696 GCA_039178745.1 Bacteroidota bacterium
ATAACTCCCCCACTAGTTAACGACCAGACAAGACGATAATAGCAAATTGTATGGGGCAGTAGGATAAACATATATGGAGGAATGGATTAACGCTTTCCCTCGGAAGGATAAATACATTTTGTATATATTTATCCTTCCGAGGGAAAGCGTTAATCCATTCCTCCATATATGTTTATCCTACTGCCCCATACAATTTGCTATTATCTAATTGGCTAGTGGTCTAGCTAATGGATATCACTACATTAAGTTGCCACTAGTTTACGACCAGACAAGACGATAAAACCGGAGTATGCTGAGCCTTAGAACTCTAACCTAAAGGCCGTTCAGTTGCGCGAGGATTTGATCAACCCAAGCTGGGCGTAAAATAGCAAGACTTGGGTGCAATGGTATTTGCTTACTGGTCCACTAGCCTGTGGCCCTACTAAAAACCGCCTGTTTACTACCTACGACTTGGCTTATTCAGAGTCAAGCCAATCTACTCACCATAAAACTCGATATATTCCTCCTCTCCAGCTCTTTTATACCCTCTATACATTCCAGGTGTGTTGAAGGGCATAGCAATATTGCCAGCTCGATCTAGAGCGATTAGTCCGCCACTACCTCCAACTTCGGGCAGTACTTCGTGGATTACCGCATTGGCCGCTTCTTCCAGGCTGGCTCCGCCATAGCTCATTCGTGCATGAACATCATGAGCTACAGCCCAGCGTATGAAGTATTCGCCGTGGCCAGTACAGCTGACTCCACAACTGACATTGTCAGCGAAGGTGCCGGCCCCTATGACGGGCGAGTCGCCAATGCGATCAAATCGCTTATTGGTCATCCCACCGGTACTGGTTCCCGCAGCAATATTGCCCTGTTGGTCGAGCGCCACACAGCCTACCGTACCGTATTTTTGGTCAGGATTGAGTATGGTACCTGTACTCGAATTGCCCTCGGCTTCCCGCTCGAGCACTCTTTGTAAAGACTGATATCGGCTCTCGGTATAAAACCAATCTGCCGAAATGGTATCCATACCTCGATTGATGGCAAAATCCTCCGCACCCTGTCCACTAAGCATGACATGCTCGGAATGATCGAGCACTGCCCTGGCCAGGCTGATGGGGTTTTTGATATTGGTGACGCCAGCTACGGCCCCGGCCTGACGATCATGACCGGTCATAAAGCTGGCATCTAGCGCATTGGTGCCGTCGTGGGTAAAAACCGCCCCTCTGCCTGCATTGAAGTGTGGGCTATCTTCCAGTATATGAATGGTAGCTTCTACAGCATCGGCTGCACTCCCGCCATTAGATAGTACTTCCTCACCCGCAGCTATAGCCCGCGACATGGCTGCTCTAATATCAGCTTCTCGCTCCGGAGTCATATTTTCAGGTAAGATGGTACCCGCCCCGCCGTGGATGACCAGTGCCCAATCTGGAGCATTTTCTGTGGCCATATCAGTGTCGTCTTCAGTAGTAGAGGTGTTTGCTTTATCACAGCTGACTAGAAGAGCTAGTGTGGCAAGGAAAGCGATAGCTGATTTCAAAACAATGATCTTTTAGTCCGCTTAATCTACGGTTGCATACAAGCTGGGCAAGTAATAATACTTGAGCTCAAAAACTACTAATTCCCAGACCTTCTGCTACGCCTGGCTGCCCTGATCGTCTCCCGCTGCCCATCGGTTAAGATGGTATCGTACACTCGTTCGCGCAGCTCGCGGTTGCGATTCTGAATTTCCAGGAGCGTTGCACCTTCGGGTAGTTGCAATTCCGCATACACCGCTTCGATCTGGGCCATTTGCTCATCAGTCAAATCGACTACCTCGCCTAATCGGGCAAAAGCCTGATTGGCATCGATCTCTGGTTCTGGCGCTACCAGTTTAGCTTTTTCTGCCTGTATTTCCTCCACAGAGCGTTCTCCTACCGGACCGTCATTGGTCGTGGCTTGTGGCTCTTCAGTAGTGGGCTGGGCTTCAGTGGTTGAGGTAGTACGCTCTTCAGTCTCGCCATCGTTTCCACAGCTGCTCAGGCCTGCGAATAGGAGGGTGAGGATTAGGATCGTTTTTGAAGCTTTCAAAATAGCTAGGGACATGTCTTGGTTGTTTGTGGCAAAGGTAAGGTTCGTATGAATTTTATTTGCGAGATTATTTGCACTGGTCCTGCCTTATCTTTACCGGCTCATGCCATCATCAACCGACATGATCTCCATCGATGAGGCCAGGCGACACGACCACCGATCCAGCCTCAGACACTACCGCTTTTTGATCAGGCAGTTGGTGCGCATCAATCTATACACCGAGTTCAAGCGCTCGCTCATCGGGCTGAGCTGGCTATTCATTCTGCCACTTTTGGCAGTAGCCATCTGGATTTTACTCAATGGGGCAGGAGTGGTGGAGCCCGGCGATACCGGCGTACCCTATCCGGCTTACGTGCTCCTGAGTACTTCGATCTGGGGCTTCTTTGCCGATCTATACAAGACCAGCAGCCAGATATTCGTGCAGAATGGCAAGATGCTGCTCATGACGCCTTTTCCAGCCGATGTATTTATCGTAGAGCGGGTGGTAGTACATCTTATTCGCTTCAGCATACCATTTGCTCTGAACATTGGTGTTCTCTTGTTTTTTGGCGTGTCTTTTGATTGGCCAGCCCTCCTTTTTCTGCCTAGTTTGCTGCCGCTTTTGCTGCTGGGGTTGGCCATTGGTTTACTCGTTGGTTTGTTGCGCATAGTGGCCCTCGATTTGAGCAAAATTGCCGACGAAGGCATTCGGCTGCTCATGTTTCTTACCCCCATTGTATACGCCCCACGCATACAACTAGGCTGGCTGTCTGATATTGTGGCCCTCAACCCGCTGACTTATTTGGTCGGATTTAGTCGAGATTTGTTGACTCAGGGCACCTTTTATGAGCCTGGCCGATATTTTTTGTGTTTTGGACTTACGCTGGTCGTCTTTTTGCTTGTATTGCGCATCTACCGGCGTGGTCAATCGCGTATTCTCGAAAGGTTAATCAACGCTTGACGCTATGGCCGATCCACTACTCAGCGTCCGGAGCTTGGGCAAAAAGTTCAGCCAAGATATCAAGTACAATATGTACTATGGGTTGCTCGATCTATTCGGACTTGGTCGAAAGCTAAGCGCTGATCCCGAGCCTCGATCTCCGGGGTCTCGTGCAGGGAGCGAAATGTCCAGTAGAGATTCCGACCTGCGGAAGTACGAATTCTGGGCCCTACAGCAGATCGATTTTGACCTCTTCGCTGGCGATATTCTGGGTGTTGTGGGCATGAATGGTTCGGGAAAGACCACGCTCATGCGTCTGCTGGCGGGTATCTACACCACTGATTATGGCGAGATCAAAGTGCAGTCGGGCACTAGGACCACGGCCATATTTGCGTTGCGCAGCGGTATGCAGATGCTCTTTTCCGGTCGTGAAAATATCTATATCAAGGGGGCGATGTACGGCATGACCAGGGAGGAGATCGATGCCAAAATGGATTTTATCGAGGACTTCTCCGAGCTTGGCAAAAAGCTGGATCGACCATTCGGCAACTACTCTTCCGGCATGAAGGCGCGCCTGGCTTACAGTGTGGCTCTGGCCACAGACCCCAATATTTTTATCATCGACGAGGCACTGGCCGTAGGCGACTCGGCATTCAAAGCCAAGTGCTTCGACAATTTGCGCGAGTTTGCTACCCGACCTGGTAAGGGCGTCATTTTCGTCTCCAATCATACCCGCAAAGTGATGAAAGTCGCCAATCGCTGCCTGGTGATCGACGAGGGTCAAAAGGTCTATGATTCGCCTGATGTCAAGGCCGCTCTGGAGTACTACATACTCAATTGCTTCAAAGTGATGGGCGAAGAGCGACAAAAGCTGAAGCTGGAGAAGATCCGCAACTACGAGTGGGAATGATCATCAACCACCAGCATCAATTTTGCTTTTTTGCAATTCCACGCACCGGCTCTAAGGCGGTATCTAAAGTCCTGATCGAGGAATTTGGTAGTGAGGAAATGCTGCGTATGCACACTGGTTACGACGAGTTTATGGCCGTGGCCAAGCGCAAAGAGCAGAAGTACTTCAGCTTTGCAGCCGTACGCAATCCGTTGGATTCGGTGGTCAGTGCCTACTTCAAAAAGAAGAGTGATCACAATGGCCGTTTCTCTCGTGGTACTTTCAAAGAAGGCCGCCCGATAGGCGAAAAAGCCATGGCAGAATACCGATTTATCGTTGAGCACGATGCTGATTTTGCCACTTACTTCCTCCACTTCTATCACGAGCCCTACCGCGTACCTCGACATGAGCGAACGGCTGAGATGGTCGAGTATCTGATGCGCTTCGAAACCCTGGAGCACGACTTTCAAGCGGTATTATCTAAACTTAGACTTCCGCGGGTCAGTCTCCCCATCTACAATCCGACATCAGATCGTTCTGCCGATTACCTATCGTATTATACCCCAAATACCTGGGCCAGAGCCAGGGAGGTTTTCTCGCCACTGATGGAGAAGTGGGGGTATGCCTTTCCAATAGAGTGGCGGTAAAAAACTAATACAACAAGCCAAACATCCAGAGTGGTATTCCGTGTGCAACGCCAGAACTTAGTTCATCTACAGCCAGAAATTCAGTGCCATAGTTGAATAGTTTTTGCAAGTCCACATAGCAGGATTAAGTAATTCTGCATTTTAAAAATGCAATTTTAAGATATTTTGCATGTCGTAAGTGCAAAATAGCTATTCACTTAGTAAGGCTATGACCTGCTGATTCACCACTTCCGTAAACATTTGGGCACCATCGTAATTGAGGTGTGTCACATTGTAAAAGACTCTGGGTTCTTCTTCTTGCCAGGATTCGAAGTTCCAGTAGTGGACGTATTCATCATCAACATACTGGTCTATAAATTCCTGCTGTACGCGGCGGTGCTCGTCTAGCAAGTACTCGTTGTAGAGGTAGTACTTGGGCGGATTGAGCAGGACCAGATGAATACCTCTTTCCCGGCACCAGCCTATGGCATCTAGCAGGAGGGCTTCGTTTTTGGGTCTCAACTCCGGTAGGGTCCCTCTGTTGTGCTGCCTGATCTTTCGGCGGGTGGAGCGCAGCAGCATGATGGAGTCTCGATCGTAATTGACAGAGGCGAAGGCGTCCTTTTCGTTGCCGAGGTTGATCGGAAAACCGTATTCATTGAATTCCTCTCCGCTAGGTTCGGGGTTCAGGAAGCGGTGCAAGGGCGCTCGCAGAATGATATAGTCCCTAAGCTTCTGGCGCCCTTGTGACAATCCGAAATAGTAGCGTAGTTTACGCTGTTGCTGCCATTCGTCGGTATTCCAGGTGTCTAAGTAGCCGGCAGAGAACTCAAAGAGGATAAATTTGGGCTGGGTCACTTTGAGCGCTTGCTCTAGCAGACCAACGCCTGTCCGCAAGTGACCGGCCGATAGGGCCAGTGTGGCTGTTTTATTATCCAGACCTGCGGGGTCTATGGCGCGCTTCATGTGAGAAGTGCCGAAGACCAATCCTTCGATCTGCTCTGATTGCTCATAGAGTACATCTCTTTGTATGGCCATGACCTCCTGATCTTCCTGGCGCGCTTTTATCTCCAGCCAGACCAGAAATACGAGCATCGGAATGAGCATGTAGGCGATCTTTTTCAGAAACTTGGCCATAGCATCAAAATTGGAAGTAGATGAATTCCGTAGGCTGGCCACCATACAGTAAGACCGCAAATACGACCAGGAAGTATATGGCCCATCGCTGCGCGGTGCTGAGCTGCCGACCTGTGAAGTCTAAACCATGATCGCGGGTGCGCTGCCACCACTCGACCACGAATAGTGGAATGACAAAAATGATTTCAAAAGCAGGGATCTCCGGAATGGTGAAAAGGTCGGGATCTATGAAATTTCGCCATACCCCGAAGGCCGTTTCCAAATCCTTGCTGACGAATAGAATACCTACGATAGTAAATACCCAAAAAACTTTGGACATGGCAAAAAACTCCCGCCAGGTGGGCAAAATACGGTTGTGACCGGGTGGATGGCGGTAACGTTTACGGCCAAAGAAGATGAGTGGCAAAAACAAGAGCGCATGTATAATGCCCCAGATCACGAAGGTCCAATTAGCGCCATGCCACAAGCCCGTGATGAAGAAGATGACAAAGATATTTCTGGCGATCTTATACTTAGTTCTGCCCTTGAGCCAGAGCAAGATGTAGTCGTTGAACCAGCTGATGAGGGTGATGTGCCATTTGCGCCAAAATTCCGACATATTCCTGGCGAAATAGGGATAATCAAAGTTTTTAGACAAGTTGAAGCCCAGTACCCTTGCCGTTCCAATCGCAATATCGCTATAGCCCGAAAAATCGCAATACAGCCGCACTCCCCCGCAGAAGGAGGCAAAGAGTAGGGTAGCGCCGCTCACATTCTCGTAGTTGCCGATGGCAGCATCCATGTAGATGCCGCAGTTGTCGGCCACGACCATTTTTTTGAAGAATCCCCAGGCGGCTTGTCGCATACCATCGGCAGCCTGATCGTAGTTAAAGGTGCGCTCGCGCTGAAACTGAGGCAACAAATCGGCCGCTCGCTCGATGGGGCCAGCTACGAGCTGGGGAAAAAAGCTGACGAAGGCAAAAAAGCTCAGCGCATCGTCTGTGGCTTCGATCTTGCCGCGATAGACGTCTATGGTGTAGCTCAGGGTTTGCAGGGTATAGAAACTGATGCCAATAGGCAATATGATGTCGAGGGTCGAGAAGCCATCCCAGGTATAGAAGGGTGCGATGAGCGATTTGAAGCTGTCGAGGAAGAAGTTGAAATACTTGAAAAAGCCCAGTATGCCTAGGTTCACCACCAGGCTGACATACAGCAGGCGTTTTCGAAGCCTGGGGCTTTTCGTGCGAGCCATCGCTTTGCCCACCTCAAAATCGCATAAGCTGCTGATCATGATGAGGATGAGAAATCGCCAGTCCCACCAGCCGTAGAAGATGTAGCTACCGAAGAGAAGTAGCCAGTTTTGTCCCTTTGCCCTCCGGTTGAAAACGAACCAGAAAAGCACGAAAAACACAGCAAAGAAGGCCGTAAATTCGAGGGATATGAACGTCATACAGACCGGTTGTGTAGTTGCTCAGTCAGTTCGAGCCAGTGGGTTTGCCAAAGGCGAAAAGCATCGAAGTAGCGTGGGTTGTCGATCAGTCGGTCCAGGGCTTCGTGGTGCAACCAGGGTTTCTTGCGGGCCGTGTAGTGAATGACGTAGGCGTCCTCTTGGCGGATGCCGTCTTTTTCGAGTATGCCATCGGCCAGGCCTAGTCTGTAGTTGTATCGGGCAGATACCAGGGTGAAGCGACCGCGGAAATAAATGTTTTGTATCATCTGATCTTGCAATCGCATGGCTTGCTGAGAATAGCCATCGGTAGTCACCATAGCGCACAAATCGCGATAATGTGCTTCGTTTGCCCAGCTGCCGTCGAACAAAATCAGGCCAGCGTTGAAGCAGCCATCCCAGCCTTTGCTTTTAGACTGCCAGAATTTGGGCTTAAAGGTATTGTAGCTTGCGCCTTCGCGCAGCTTGTCCTTATAGTGAAAGCCATCGCCCACACAGATCATGGGTTCGGGTCGCAGGAAAAGCTCATGAAAACTACCCAGGATGAGCATATCACTGTCTACATAGAATAGTTTGTCATAGCCACGTAGGTTGAATAGCTCCAGGGAGTAAAAATGCGATTGAAAGACCTTGCCAGTGCTATCGGCCTCTGCGACTGCTTTGGACCGCCTGAGCAGGTCTTTCCCAATAGGATGAAGCCTCACTCCAGGTAGGTAAGCCAGGTGCTTTTCCATTTGGGGAGTAGGCTCGTCTACGAGTACGATAAACTCACCTTTCCACCATGGGTTGTACTTGCGAAAGGTGTACACCATAAGCAAGGTGCCAGGCACAAAATTGGGTGTACAAATCGTCACTACCGCTTGTTGTCTGGACGCTTCGGCAAGCTTCCCTTCATCTGCTTCAGACAGTGGTCGTATTGCTGGTGCACTCATCTGGGCTAAGCTATTTCAGAGAATTCTTCTCGCGAGTAAAAGGACCAGCAGGCGTGATCTTGAGCCAGTAGCTTTTCGGTGAGGCGCTTCATGAGATCCGAGTCGTAGACCTTATTCTTATTGCGACTAGCCAGAGAGTCTCTCAGGTGGGTAGTTGCTTGCTGATCTATGATGTCGAGCGCTTTTCCATCAGATGAAACCACGTCTTCGTACTTGATGACATTCGCTGATGGGAGGAGCAAGTACCTGCGGAAGTACCAATCCAAAATATGCAGCTGGCGATCGAAACGATCGGGGATGGATTCTAGATCTTTGGCCAGGGAAGGGTAGAGCCACTGCGCCGCCCGCACCTCTCCGCGACTTGCCGGTAAGTCCAGGCTATTCCAGGAGCCAAGAACGGCAATAGGGTTGCGGATGAAGGCGTATACCGGATAATCCTGCATCAAATCTTCGAGCAAAATGGTAAAAAGGGCATTGTGCTTGACGCCCAATCGAAAATCGGGGGACAGCGCCTTGTCGATATCGATTTCCTGCTTTTTGACCAGCTTTTTGCGACTGCCGGTTTCATTGCTAAAATGATTATCCGTCATTTGTCCGTTGACGGCCCGGGCCATGGCTTTTCCTCTGGTCAGGATAGAATGGCGTGTCTCTTGGTAAAACTTGGGCACAGCATGCAGGGCATCGGTATACGTTCGGTATTGAGCCGTGCGCATGGGCTCGTTGAGGGCCACGCAGTCGGGGAGCTGGCTTAGCAGCAAGCAGGCAAGTGTCGTGCCCGAGCGAGGAATGCCGGTAAGGATGAAATCGTTCATGGACTATCTAAAAAAGCGGCTCCACTTTTGGCGCCAACCGGAGCCTTTTGCAGAGCGGCTCGAAGGTACGAACAAGTCCTCTTGCGCCCAAAGTGCATAGGCCTGGTCAGCTAAATCCAAGATAGATTTCCGCTCTTGTTGAAGGTCGTGTTTAAGCGCAGTCGCACGGCCGCCAGCTATCAAGCTTTCTCGTTTTTCGGCTGTCCAAGTCATGGATTTTAGCACAGCATCGCAAATGGTATCTAGATCGTATTCGGGCATGATGCAATTGATGCCATCCAGGCAATGATCGCGATTGCCGACCGCTGGCGGGCAGATGACCAGGGTGTCTAGCGCCATGGCTTCCAGGGCGGGCAAATAGAAACCCTCGGCCCCGCGATCGGCCTGCAAGGGTAGACAGCAAACGGTTTTTGCACGGGCAAGTAGCCTAAGAAAATCGATTCGGGTAGGCAGTTTAGGTGGCAGCTGGAGATGTATGTTTATTTTTTCAGACTTCCGCAGGTCGGAACTTTCCCCGAAAGTTCCGATCCTCGCGCGAGGTCTGGTAGACCGAGATGCGGGATTGGACTCGCCCCCTGATTGCCGTTGGGATAGAATAATATCTGATGTTTCGATTTTTTCGAGCAGTGCTTTACCCAGGTTCGGTTCTTTCAGCCCGATGATGAGCAAGTCGATGTCCTTTTCTTGAGGAATGGGGGGCAAGCTGCTGAGGTCGATGCTATCCGGAATCACAAATAGCGGACCATTAACGCCATAATCGTTCAGGATTTCAGCTCCGGTGGTGCTTTTGGCTATGCGTAAAGCCGGGTGTTGCAAAAATTCGTTTCTGGGGTCATCTGTTCTCGTATGGCGGGGCTGCACAATATTGATTATGGGGACGGGAGGCCGCTTGCGCTGTTTTTGGGATAGCACTCGCCAGTCTCCTCCAGAGAAGAAGAGCAGGTCGCCTGCCTCAACGGTCCATTCGGGTATGGCCGTTGCTTTGAGGTTTCTCCAGTAGTTGCCAGGGTGCTCGTTCCAAACCGTCTCCGGCGAGAAGTAGATGCTGGGCTGCCATTGTTCGCTAGCATGGAAATGATCGTAGCTATCGCGCAGTTTGAGGTTGCCCCCGTTGGTACCGGCAGTGGGGCCAATGAGACGGCGGTGAAAGCGGACGTGGGGCATGAGAGTAAAAGTAGGAAGATTGTCCGGTCTCGAATAAATTTTCACCCAAACACCAAATACAAGCCCGCCGCCGCCACGGCCCCCAAAATCGGCCCCACCACCGGCACCCAACTATATCCCCAGCCACTGCCGCTTTTGTTTGAGATAGGTAGCAGAGCATGAGCAATTCTTGGCCCCAGATCCCTGGCTGGATTGATGGCATAGCCTGTTGTACCACCGAGTCCGATGCCGATACCGAGTACGACCAAGGCAACGGGTAGAGCATCCAGAGAGCCCAGTGATCCTGCTGTTTCTCCAAATTCTGGCCCGGTGATGTAGAGCACTGCATATACCAACACGAAGGTGCCGATGACCTCCGAAATCAGATTCGGAATCGGCGCATAAATCGCAGGAGCCGTACAAAAGCTGGCCTGAACGGCAGCTGCGTCTTCCGTGCGATCGAAGTGGGGTTTGAAGTGCAACCAGGTCAGGCAAGCACCAGCGAAGGCTCCCAGCAGCTGAGCCAGGATGTAAGCGGGGACTTCCGCCCATGGAAATTTTCCAGCAACGGCCAGACCGATCGATACCGCCGGATTGATGTGGGCGCCACTGGCAGGAGCTACAATGAATACCGGAATAAATACCGCCATGGCCCAGCCCAGGGTGATGATAATCCAGCCGCTGCCTTCGGATTTACTGTCTTTTAAGACGGCCCCGGCTACTACGCCATTTCCGATTAAAATCAAGATGGCTGTTCCGATAAACTCGCCTGCAAGTGGACTCATAACTCAAATTCGTAATGATACAAGGGCGAATGTAAACAATCTGTTATTGACGGGTGGCTTTGGCCCTTTCATACAGATCCATGTCGCGCTCATTCAGCCGCTCTATTTCGTTGCGCAGATCTGTTTGTTGGTAGAGTTCGTGTCGACTGCCGGCGCTGCGCTTATTGAGGTGGGCGGGCGCGATGTGTTTGGGCCAATCCAGCAAATCTCCTAGCTGCTGTAGGTCTGACTCGTAGTTTTCCAAAAACCCGATAAAGAATAACTCTTCTAAGTCGATACCCAATAAAAAGCGAGACATGACATTCCGATTCTCTTCCCGCTTGGCGTAAGTAAGTATGTCTTCGCCTTTGCGATGTTTATTCAGCTCGTAGTTGCGTCGGTTTCGGATGGGCTCTCGAAGGCCAGCCATAAAAAACAGGTAATTGGAGATGACCCGATCTACGGGATGCCGCAACCAGCAGATCACCTTGGGCTGGTCTCTTTGGTGTATCTCTGCTACTTCTTCATACAGCAGATGTCCATGCAGGACGGTGGTCTGAGCCGGGAGGCTTTCCGATAGGCTGCCGTACCTCTCTATCGCCCTGCGGATGTTGCCACGCCGATAGGGGATGCTGATTTCCTTACCATATACTTCTCGCAGGCTATTGTAGAGAGAGGTGCCCCCAGTCTTGGGTAAGTGCAGGGAAATGAGACTCACGGCCCTTTTCTGGATCCGCTCTTCCCGAAGAGAAAGCGCCTCCCGATAAAGAGCTACATCTTCCTGATTGAGTTCAGCTATTTCGGACCGCATCTGTTCACTGACTTCTTGCTTTGTCTTGCCCGTGCGGTTGTGTTCCACCATTTGCTGAGGTGGCCAGTGCAGGGTCTTACCCAGCTCTACCAAATCTTCTGCGAGGTGCTCCTGGATGCCAACGAAACTGAAATCCACTAAGTCCATGCCGGCCAGGAATTTGGACTGCCGGTTGCGATTCAGCTCATCCCTGGCGTATTCCAGCAAAGAGCGCTGCATCTTGCTCAGGATATTAAGTCCTTTACTTTCCTCATCCAGCTCTTCGGCCAGCCTTTTGGCCAGGTAGTAGTAATTGGAAATGACCCGCTCTACCGGGTCGCGAAGCCAGGTGATGGTGGGGACCTCGCGCGTATCGGGAAATCGCTGCCACAGCAACTGCGGCGAGAAATGCCCGTGTATGACTCTGATGCCGGGTGGCAGCTTATCGGCCTGATATGCCTGCTCATCCAGTAGGGTAGCGCCAGTGAGCAGGGAAATATCGAGGCGGCGCACATCTTGATCGCCGTAAGTTTCTTTCAAAACATGGCGAAAAGAGGTGCCAGCTGTCTTGGGTATGTGTACCGAGACGAGTTCGAGCTTGGGATTAGCTCTGGGCAGTGTTTTTTTGCTTTTTAAGAATTTGAGCATAATGCTAAAAAAGCGAAGGTACGAAGTCGTGATAACCACTTCGTACCTTCGCACTCCCATGATCTGGCTAGCTTCTTTTCCACGCTCGGGCAATACCTTCTTCCGCAATGTGCTCTATGAAGTCTACGGATTGTCTTCGAGCACTTACCACAAGGATCCGCAGCGAGTGCACGATCCGGATTTTGCCAGTGCGCCAGTGGTAAAAACCCACCTGCTTCCGGCCCAGCTTCCTGAGTCCTTGCAGGATAAGCCATCGGTTTATATCGTCAGAGATGGTCGCGATTCATTGGTGTCGATTGCCCATCACAGAAAGGATATCGTAGCTCCGGGAACGGACTTTTACAACAATGTCATCGAGGCCACATTGGCCCAGGGTAGGAGTTTTTTCGGAGGTTGGAGTGAGAATGTCAATCAGTGGACGGCGAAGGCAGATGTCATTATTCGATTTGAAGACCTGATTAGAGACCCCATCCGCGAGGTAGAGAAATTGAGAACCATCATTGACCTGCCAGAACCCGACCTGCGCAAGTTGCCCAACTTCGAAACCCTCAAATTCGG
>JBCDFE010000135.1:0-12635 GCA_039178745.1 Bacteroidota bacterium
AACCGCGACATTGACCCAGCCGTACTTTTTCTTTTAACTGACGTTGGAAGAACTGAAGAAGTGCGTAACTTGAAGCATGGGCGTGATAGGTGCCAGGCTGTATGCTGCAGAAGTAGGGCAGGGTTTTTTAAGTGTCGATCCGCTGGCGCAGGAATTTGCAAGCTACTCGCCTTACAATTATGTGCTAGGAAATCCAGTGAGGTTAGTGGATCCAGATGGGAAAGCGCCTCAACCTGCTGATCCGCCAGATAAGGTGTCTGATTATATTTATTCGACTATCACATCAAATTACGAAACAAATGGACAAAGGCTTCTAAATAGGGAAGGTTCAGCATTAAGTTATTTAGCAAACACAGATCCCCCTACGAATACTTGCGCCATAAGAATGTGTCACGCACTAAATGAGTCTGGATATCCAATTCCATCGAGAAGTGAGACTCCTTCAGATGTGCGTATTGAAAATGGTCGTGAAGGCGATAGTGGTAATTTTATTTTGGATGCTGTAAGTATGGGGAATTATCTATCAGATATAGAAAGTCCAACAATTTCTACTGGTGCCATAGATACGCAAGAGAAGTTGGATGCTGCGATGGAAAGTATAAATGGTCTGGGAAATTTTAAAGGCATATTAGTTTTGACTGCTGGTGACAGAAAAGCTTATGAAGCAACTGGCCATGTTGATTTACTTTATAATGACCTAGCAGGGGATGTCAGCATGTATAGTGTTACAGGTTTGTTTTCAGGCAATGATTTAGACGATTATTTAAAAAGAAATTTCGATGGCAAGCTATCTATTAAAATTTGGGTTATCAAAGAAGATGATGTTAGTGAAAACAATGACGAATAGGCTCTTGGCCTTAGCTTTTGGGCTTTTTTTTTTTGCGGTTGCTCAAATAAAGAGTCCGTCAATTCCTTTGAATTTATTGAGTACTTTAACGAGGATGAGTGCTCAATTTATTCGATGCTCTTTGTGCCAGGAAATAAGCTACTGTTCAAACTGTCCACGTCGGGTAGCTGTATAAACATTTCCTCGGATCAAGTAATGTTATCATACGAAAAATCACTAAAAGACTTAAAGGAGGAGCATAGACGACTTGGTTTTATAGATAAAACGATATTACTTGAAATACCCAATTTTGTTTCTCCTTCTGAAGAAGAATTAAAAGAAACGACTCAAAAACTACTTAATCACACTATTGAATGTTACCGTCAAGATCTTTCAAACGGCTATGAGAAGATAAAACTGACCATAGAAAAACCAACTATTTCATCTAGTTAGTCTAGGCATTTGTGATTGACAAAAGTAACCCTTTGATCCTGTAGCTTTTGCTAAAGCTTCACGCCAACCTCTGCACTTTCCTCTTTGTAATCAGCGCATCAATCAACGTTTTAACCATATTTTGATCATTGGGCTCTAGCTGCTCGACGGCTGCGAATAGATCTAGTAGCTCCCGGTCTGTGACTTTGGCTTCGGCCAGGGTACGGGAGTCGCCGTTCATAAGGTAATCGGCCGTGGTGCCAAGGGCATCAGCTAGGCGGCGCACGACATCTGAAGAAGGCTGAGACTTTTGCTGTTCATACCGTCCGATCTGGATGTAGGATAGATCGACCATACGCCACCCTCGCCCTAGCGTCTCTCACATAAGCATCGATAATCGCGAAAACGTGCTCTTGGTCTTTATCGGCTAGCTACTGCATACGCTCGACGGTTTTTTTACGAAGCTGGGGGCGGCGCTTTCATTGACCAGGTAATCGAGTGTGACGTCTAGGGCATCGGCTATGCGTTTGGCGGTATCGACCACTCTCCATCGATTGGTTTGAGCATAGTAAACCTAAAATTAAAAGTAAACCGTTATCTTTATACAACGACATCATAATTCAACCAATCTTCTAACCGTGGATACTGCTGCTACCAAAGATCTTCTTCATTTACGCATAGAGCAAGCTGATGAAAAACTTCTGGCTGTCTTGGCAGAGCTAACAGAAAGTCTATTCCGTAACTATCAGCCAAATGTAGCTGAGGCAAAGGAAACAGAAGCTGCACCAAGCTGGGCAAAGCCCATGACGGCTGAAGAATCTCTAACGGATCTGCGAGAAGGGCTTGCCGATTACGAGGCTGGGAACTACCTAACACTAAAGGATGCCAGCAAAGAGGCAGCTACATGGTAGGTCAAATCTACCGAGTCTTATTTTCTCATAAGGCTCAACGTCGTCGTCAGCAAATTAACGTTTTTGAAACACAATTAGGTGGAGCTAATAAGGCACGCAAAGTGCAACGCGAAATCGATAAAACAGCTAAGAAGTTAGAGAAGCTTCCCAAAGCCACTTCTATCTATCAAACGGATAAGGATGGCACGGTTTATCGCTATACAAAAGCCTACAAGTACAAGGTGATCTTCAAGATCTTCGAAAAAGCTAAGGATGTATTTATAGTCACTGTTCGGCATGATCGGGAAGACCCTGATGTTGTCGACAACGATCTACGTTAACCAAAAACAAAAGCAGTAAAGCATAGCGCATCTAGAATCCTCAGCCCAAGTAAAGTATCGCATCTCTCAAAAGCTCAAAAAAATCACCTTAGCCTTGTTACTTTCCTCTCTCCACGGCATTACCACACCGAACGAGAAAGGCGTATCTTGCAAACCAGCCCGATCCATCCAACGCTAGCTAGCATTATGCCCACATCATCCAGCAATCGCATAGAAGAAGACAAGCTGCTGGCTGAATGGGCGGAAGTGCAAGCAGCTCAGACAGACCCGAGTCGGTTCAAGCCGCTGTACGATCGCTACTACGAGCGGATATTTCGCTACCTGTTGCGCCGCTGCGAAGACGAATCTACAGCTGCCGATCTCAGTTCCCAGGTTTTTCTCAAAGTACTGCGCAGATTGGGTCAGTATCAATATCGAGGTCTACCCTTCAGTGCATGGCTTTTTCGAATCGCCGCCAATGAGTTAAAGCTCTTCTATCGCCAAAACAAACGACGCAGGGTCGTTTCGGCAGACTTATCGATTTACGGCGAACTGGCCGAAGAAATAGAAGACGTTAGCGCTCAGGAGCGAGCCGAAAGGGAAGCAGAGCTGCGCAGCGTATTGCGCAAACTGAAGCCCGCAGAGTTGAACCTGGTCGAAATGCGCTTCTTCGAACAACGACCCTTTGCAGAAATAGCTGCCATACTCGATGTGACCGAAGCCACCGCCAAAATGCGCACCTATCGCCTGCTTGGCAAGCTTAAAACCCAACTATCTACACTAAACCGGCCGTAATGGAGCACAACTACGACATACGGTTCAATAGGGCCGAGCCCAGCTCAGACCAGATCGCCAAGCACAGCGATTTCGAGGCCCTACTCGCGCAGCACCAGGCGCAAGAACCAATCAGAACGGCAAAAAGGCGAAGAATTAAGCCGTATATGTGGGCAGCAGCAGCCGCTGTACTGCTATTGGTCGGTGCCTTTACCTTCCTACAATCGGACAGCTCGGACTACCCTACCACCAAAGATTATTTCGCAGCTCAGCCCTACGTCAATCCACCTGCTGAGTTTGCTGCTCTCCCACCCTACGAAGCACTAGCCACCAAAGAAGCCTATATAGAAGAAGCGCTGCTCCAAAATAACGAACAGCGGCTACTGGTAAGCCGCATGCGCTTGGCTAATGAATATGGTGCCCAACCCATAGAGATTCATCATAGGACTATGAATGACGTAGCCGACTTTTTTATGGCCGGCATCCCATTAGACTACGATTCGCTAGGTACGCAAATGCAACTCGATGTAACTGCTATAGTAGATCTATACGCTACCGCAGGCGGGCAACGCATCACCCTGGCAGAAGGTAGTGACTACAGCATGGACCTGAGCACTAGCATATCCGCAGGAAGCGATGGTAGTCTGCCCATGTTTTTCCTGTATCAGCTAGATACGACCAATCGCCGCTGGGAATATTTGCAGGAAGTCCCAGCCAGTGAAGTAGCGGAAATCAACGACCCTATTGAAGAACTTCCGCTGGTACAAGATCGGCAGCGACTGGCTCGTGACTATGCACAAAGAATTACAGAACTGGAGAATAGGCCACTCAGTGCAACACTGCCCCCACAACCACCACTACAAACGGCCCAGGGACAACCAACACTTACACTCGATTTTCTGAACGGAATGGTACTCGCAGAAGGCAGTAACGTCAGCTCAGAAGAACTCGAAAATCTCAATGGAGGCAGCGATTGGCAAATTACCCCCGAAAGTCCGGCGATCAACGAAAATGCCTTCAATGTAGAATGGGAGCAAGTCAGGTTGCGCCATTTGAGCGAGGATCGATACGAGCTAACGTTGATCAACCCAGCTAAGGAGGAAAGGCTGATCGTCAGGCCCATTTGGTTCGACACCGACAATCTTGCACAAAGACAAGCGCGCTATGAAGCTGATCTGGCGGAATACCAATCGGCTAACGAACAAGCCTTACTCGAAAAAGAGGAAGACCTTAGAGAACTAAACAGACAAAAGGAAGCCGCTCTATCAGCCGCCGATCGGGCCATAGCAGACTATCTGGCTTCACTGAGCCCAGAAGAGCAAGAAGCTCTGGAAAATCGCTGGGTCAATTTCAACCTCCAGTTAAATGAGCTGGGCACCTTTGCCATAGCCAGAAGCTTCAACCCCAGTATCGATACCCGACCAACACGCATTGAAAGTGAATCTGGTGAGCCAATTACCGGAAGACCGGTATTCCTGACCGATGGCCAGACCAATAGCCTTTACAGAACATACCTGGGCAGGCAAGTAGACTTGCCAACTACGAACTTTGACCGAATATGGCTGGTCGATGAAGCAGGTAATATACAATTGGCCAAGGGTCTAAAACAAGGTGAAGCCGTAGTCACCAAAAACCTCGGACCGCTACCTGACAACCAGCTCGACATAGACCGACTCCTCAAGGAGTAAAATTTCACAATTTTTTTCTCGAAACTTTAATTTGGATGCACCAGCCATTCTATTGTCGGCTGTTTTGCATTGGGTTTGCTTTTTTACCCTTAGTTCGGCATTTGGCCGACAAACAAAATTTCATTTAGGTCTACCGGCCGTCAATACCGTTAAGACAAAATTAAATTATTCTAAACGCCGAACTTTTATCTAAAAGTTTGCCGTTACCTACTGTAACAAATTGGCCCGTTGATGTGAATAAGACGTATAAAAGCATCAACTACAAACCTCATTCCATTTCCCCAACCCACTAACAATTTTAACCCCATGAAACTTCAATCATTCATTCTACTCGGCCTTTCCCTATTCTTTTTCGGCACTAGCCTGACCGCTCAAACCACCCGAATTTCATCCTTTCCCGATCGTACTTCGCTGCCCCACCAGCGCAAAGCCGACCAGATGAAGCGGATGGATGTATTCTCCGACGGCAAGTTCCGCTCATTCCTCGCCATAGAAGGTCAAGTAGGCCTAATTAGTACTTTCAGCAAAGACCTCACCAAAAGTTTAACTCCGCCTCTGGCATTGGGTCTCAGCTACAGACTTAGTCCGACCTTTTCAGTAGGTGTACAGGCCAGCACCTCTCGCTATGCTGCCCGCATAAACTACTTCGATCGCAGCTATACAACAGCTGTAGAGACAACCAGCCGCATGCTTCAGGCGCACTTCAACGCCCATATACCTGTAGGTGCACGTGGTGAAGTATATGGTGGCCTGGGCTTGGGCTATCGCGGTACCGATGTCGCTGCCCAGGAAGGACCGATTGATGAAAAAACGACGGCCGAATCCATTGTGCGCCCCCAGAATGGCTTCTTGACAACTGCCCATGTCGGTGCGCGCTACTCCCTGTCTCCTCAGATGGGTGTTACGGGTGAGATCGGCTCCGGCCTGAGCTTGATGACCGTTGGTATCAGCTACAGATTGCGTTAAAAAAATTGGCATCTGGCTAATTGATTTACCCCATTGATGGATGAGTCCGTCAATGGGGTAAATAGCAGATTATTCCGTGAGGCCTGCTAGCTTTCCTTTAGTAGGGAGCTTGGAGACCTGGCCGTTGGCACAAAGAAAAGTATCTACAGACCGAGCGCACTCCCTACCCTCGCTAATGGCCCAAACTACCAGCGATGCCCCTCTGCGCATATCGCCAGCGGTAAACACCTTATCGATGGCTGTTTGATAATCTAGCTTACCATAAGCAGATAGTTTACCCGACTTGTCGAGATTCAGGCCTAGTTGTTCGAGCATGCCTTTGTATTTGGCCGATGTAAATCCAGCAGCCACCAAAAGCAACTGGCAGGGCCATTCCCGCTCGGTACCCGGAACTTTCACGAACCCACTTTTACCTTTTTCTGCGGTGCCCCATTCGACTTTTACGGTCCTGATGGCACGCAGTCTTCCCTGGCTATCTGCTAAAAATGCTTCGGTGAGTAGCGCCCATGCTCTTTGTCCCCCCTCTTCATGGCTGGTACTGGTGCGAAGGATCAGTGGCCAGTTGGGCCAGGTATTCGCCTCTGGCTGACTGGGTGGTTCAGCCATTATTTCGATCTGGGTAACGGTCTTGGCGCCTTGCCTATTGGCGGTACCCACGCAGTCGGCTCCCGTATCACCACCACCTATAACTACGACATCAAGTCCGGTCGCAGTTATTTCCTGATTCGGGCTGACAGAATCACCGGCCACGCGCTTGTTGCTCTGCGTCAGGTAATCCATAGCAAAGTGAATACCGGGCATTCCCCAGCCTTCGATCTGCTGTAGACTTCTGGGTACAGAAGCGCCTCCGGCCAATACGACAGCATCGTGATCACGGACGAGCTCTTCTGCACGCACATCGACACCTATCTCTATGCCTAGCTCAAAAGATATGCCTTCTGCTTTCAACAAATCGAGCCTTCGGTCTATCACCCACTTTTCTAGCTTAAAATCGGGTATGCCGTAGCGCAGCAAGCCACCTGCCCGATCAGCTTTTTCATACACAGTCACCCAATGGCCGGCTCTATTGAGCTGTGCAGCTGCCGCCAAACCTGCTGGCCCAGAGCCGACTATGGCAACTTTCTTTCCCGTCCTATTTGCCGGAGGCAGGGCTTTTACATAGCCACGCTGGAAAGCTCGCTCAATGATTTCTTTCTCGATTTGCTCTATGGTGACTGGACTTTGGTTGATACCCAAAACGCAAGACTGCTCACAGGGGGCCGGGCATATTCGGCCCGTAAATTCTGGAAAATTGTTTGTCGCACTCAATACTTTATAGGCCTTTTGCCAATCGCCCGCTTGTACGGCTTCATTGAAGTCTGGTATCAGGTTACCCAAAGGACAAGCCGCGTGGCAAAAAGGCACCCCACAGTCCATACATCGGCTAGACTGCTTGATTACCTTTCCGACGGGAAAAGGCTCGTACAATTCATTATAGTCCTTGATGCGCTCATCTACTCTGCGCTTAGCGGGCAACTCTCGCCCGTACTTCATAAAACCTTTTGGATCGGTTCCCATATCTTGTATTATTGTCCTTGTGCTTTATCGATTTGATTAGGCAACCACGGCGGTTTTTACATAATTGATCAATTTCTGATCCTGCCGATGCTCCAGGATTCGCTTGTACTCTCTAGGCATCACTTTTACAAAGTGCCTACAGCTTTGAGGCCAATCGAGCAGCAACTCGTATGCATTTCTAGAACTGGTATAAGTGAAGTGGTTGCGCAACATACGCCTGAGCAACCCCAGATCTTTCAGATTCATGGTATCTAAATCGACCATGTTTTTATTGAGAAGATGTGTCAGTTTCTTTTGTGGATCGTAAACGTATGCGAAGCCACCGCTCATGCCTGCACCAAAATTGAGACCTGTAGGCCCAATGACAACGACTACGCCTCCTGTCATGTATTCGCAGGCGTGATCGCCAACGCCTTCTACGACTAATTTGGCCCCTGAATTTCTAACGGCAAATCGCTCACCGGCCTGACCTCGTATGTAGGCTTCGCCGGAGGTAGCTCCATAAAAAGCGACGTTGCCAATGATGATGTTATCTCTGGCAGAAAAGCGAGCATCTCGGTCGGGTGTCACGATCAATCGGCCACCACTAAGTCCCTTGCCCAAATAGTCATTGGCTTCGCCCTCCAGGGTAAATGCTATGCCCTTGGCACCGAAAGCACCAAAGCTCTGACCGGCTGATCCTCGGAATCGAAATTGGATCAGACCATCTGGCAAGCCCTCGCCATGCCACCTTTTCGAAATCTCATACGAGAGCATGGTGCCTACTGCCCGATCTGTATTATTGATGGTAAAGTTGGTTTGTACAGATTTGCCAAATAGTAGAGCTGGTCTTGCCGAGGCAATCAACCTCTGATCCAGGACAGCTCCTAATTCGAAGTCCTGATCTTTGGTGTGGTATATCTCCGATGGATGGTTAGACCCTGGCTTAAAAAGCAGGGAGGACAAGTTGAGCTGCTGGTACTTCCAGTGAGCTACATTTTTATTCTGTTTAAGCATTTGACTTTGTCCGACCATCTCATTGACGGTCCTAAAACCCAGCTGGGCCATGTAGCTCCTTAAATCTTCGGCCAGGAACCTGAAGAAGTTGATCACATGCTCGGGCTTGCCGGTAAATCGCTTGCGAAGCAACGGGTCTTGAGTAGCTATGCCAACCGGGCAGGTATTGACATGGCATTTTCGCATCATGATGCACCCCTCTACAACCAGAGCAGCCGTGGCCACGCCAAACTCTTCTGCGCCTAGCAAAACGGCAATGGCCAGGTCTCTACCCGTACGCAATTGGCCATCGGTTTGCAGCACAACTCTATCCCTGAGCTTATTTCTGACCAGCGTTTGGTGGGTTTCGGCCAGGCCGAGTTCCCATGGTAAACCCGCATGTCGCACGCTGGTCAATGGGCTTGCGCCCGTGCCTCCATCATAGCCGGAGATCAATATGGCTTCTGCTTTCGCTTTTGCTACGCCACTGGCTATGATGCCCACACCCGCCTTGGAGACCAGCTTTACATTGATACGCGCCTTCGGATTGGCATTCTTAACATCGAAGATGAGCTGGGCCAAGTCTTCTATAGAATAGATATCGTGATGGGGCGGTGGGGAAATCAGTCCTACACCCGGCGTACTGTGCCTGACGCGCCCTATCCATTCGTCGACTTTATGTCCGGGCAGCTGACCACCCTCACCGGGTTTGGCACCCTGAGCCATTTTAATCTGAATTTCTTGGGCTTCGGAGAGGTAGTGGCTTGTCACGCCAAATCGGCCAGAGGCTACCTGCTTGATTGCCGACTTGAGATCGTGTCCAGACTCACTGGGTTTGTAGCGACATGGATCTTCGCCACCTTCACCACTATTCGACTTGGCACCAATGCGGTTCATGGCAATAGCCAGAGTCGTATGCGCCTCCCAACTGATAGAGCCAAAAGACATGGCACCAGTGGAAAAACGACGCATGATGTTTTCGGCGGGTTCGACCTCGGACAAAGGGATGGGATTCGACCTGCGGAAGTCCAAAAGACCTCTCAGACACATAGCCTGCTCGGTCTGCTTGTCTATTTCACGGGCATAGCGGTAGTAGTCCTCCTGGCTGTTTTTTCTAGCCGCCAACTGCAAGTAGTGAATACTCTTTGGGTTGAAGGTATGGGCTTCCCCTCTTCGCTTCCATTGAAAAAGGCCGCCTTCTGGTAGTTCGGTCAGGTCTTGCGCATTACCTGGAAAGGCTAGCTGGTGCCTGGCCAATACCTCTGTGGCTATGCCGTCGAAGCCTATCCCGCCGATTCGACTCACTGTGCCCCAAAAACAGGAGTTGACGACCTCGTCCGATAGACCCAAAATCTCGAATATCTGGGCACCCTGATAAGACTGCAAGGTGGAGATCCCAATTTTTGACATGATCTTGAGCAGTCCATTGCCCACGGCATGTATGTAGTGCGCTACGGCTTGGTCGCGGCTCAGCCCCTGGCCCTCAAAATAGCCTCTGCTGTACAAAAGATCGAGCGTAGCCAATGCCAGATATGGGTTGACGGCATTGGCGCCAAAACCGATCAAGGTGGCCAAATGGTGTACTTCCCGTACATCGCCTGCCTCTACGACCAGGCTGGTTTTGGCGCGAAGCCCCAGCCTGACCAGGTGCTGGTGTACTGCGCCGAGAGCCATAAGAGACGGTATTGGTGCTTGCTGAGGTCCGGCTCCTCGATCACTAATTACTAGGATGTTATGCCCACTACGGACCAGGCTTTCGGCTCGGCCTTTGAGCTGTTCGATGGCTGTACTCAGCCGGCCCGATTGACCGTGTGCCCGAAACAAGCACCTCATCACCCCAACCCGATACTCAGGGTGCTGTAGTTTTATCAATTTGCGCAATTGATGATCGGTGAGCAGCGGCTGATCCAAGTGTATAAAATGCGCTCGACTGGGACCTTCGTCGTGCAGAGGTGCACTGCTGCCCAGCATACTGTAGAGCGACATAACCCGCCGTTCCCTGATGGGGTCGATGGGCGGGTTGGTCACCTGGGCAAACAATTGCTTAAAATAGTCGGCCAGATGAGGTGATCGATGACTCAGCACGGCCAGGGGAGTATCTGCGCCCATACTACCCACGGGATCTTTTCCTTTTGCAGCCATAGGCCCCAACCAGACTTTGAGGTCCTCGCGGGTGTAGCCAAACAGCAACTGCTGAGTTCGTAAGTAATTTTCTGAAGGTAGAGAATCATGCTCGCCTGTGCTGGGCAGACTATTCAATGATAAACGGCCCGCATCCAGCCAATCTCTGTAAGGCAATGCGCTACAAATGGACTCTTTGAGTTCACGATCGCTGATGAGTCGCTTTTGCTCCAGGTCGGCCACTAGCATTCGACCGGGCTGCAGGCGGCCTTTTTGTACAATTTCGGACGGCTCTACGGGCAGCGCACCCACTTCGCTGGCTATGATGAGTCGATTGTCGGTGGTCAAGCAGTAGCGGCTGGGCCGTAGGCCATTTCGGTCTAAAGTGGCTCCGACAATTCGCCCGTCGGTAAAACAAATACTGGCTGGCCCATCCCAGGGCTCCATACGCGTTTTGTGGTACTCGTAGAAAGCCCGCTTGTAGTCGGGCATAGACTCATCTTCCTGCCAGGCTTCAGGTATCATCATCATCAGAGCATGAGGCAGGCTGAATCCGCTCATAATCAAAAATTCGAGCACATTGTCGAAAGTACCTGAATCTGACATATCGCCAGAGCAGACGGGAAAAATCAAGTTCAGCTCTTCTGGGGTGAAGTGACCGGCTACTTTCATGAGTTTCTCCTTGCTACCCCACCACTTCCGGTTGCCCTGTATGGTATTGATCTCGCCGTTGTGGGCTATTAATCTGAAGGGCTGGGCCAGGCGCCATTGCGGCTGGGTGTTGGTCGAAAAACGGCTGTGCACCATGGCAACCGAAGAAGCTAAGCCAGGGTCGCTCAGATCGGGATAGTAATGCGGGAGTTGCCAGGTTGTTAGTTGGCCTTTGTATACGATCGTCCTGGTGCTGCAACTGGCCAGGTAAAAGTGGTTATCCACTTCTGGGTAAACCCCATGTATTTGTCGGCTTGCGTATTTGTGTAGTACGTATAGCTTTCGATCCAAGGCATCTCTGTCCATAGCCTCTATAGACGTTACAAACCATTGCTCAATTTGTGGTTCCGTACGCAGACTGGTCTTACCGACCAGATCATTGTTTATGGGCACCAAGCGGCTTGCTATGCGCTCCAGACCCAATTCGTGGGCATAATCCAGCAGATGTACCCGGCACTGCTCGGCCAGGTGACTATCTGCGGGTAAAAAGACCATAGCCACACCATAGCTTCCCAAATCAGGCAATTCGATGGCTTGCTCTGCCAAGACTTCCCTAAAGAAAGCATCTGGCAGCTGTATCATAATGCCCGCGCCATCTCCACTATCTGGCTCACAACCACAAGCACCACGATGCTCCATATTGCCCAACATAGTCAGTGCATCTTGCACAATCTGGTGGCTGGGCGTATTATCTAAACTGGCTATCAGGCCCGTCCCACAGGCGTCTGACTCCATTTCCGGCACGTAAAGTCCTTTGCATAGTTTACTACCTGAACCCACGCTTAATGCGTTCACACTCATAAGATTATGTCATTAAAATTGGCTAGAGCAGCTTAGAAAATTACGGCATCTGATCCACTTTTTTTAGACTTCCGCAGGTGGATGCTTATCCATCAACCGAATCCACAACACAAACAGAACTATATTTCTAAATATAAATATATGCAGAATTAAAAATGTTTATAAAAATTAATTTCAGACAATAAAGCAAGTTTATGCGTATGGTTAAATTTTTAATTTTGTGCTTTACACTTGCGAGGAGCCTTACTTTTCGTGCTTTACACCTCCGAGGAGCTCGCTCCGCTCGACGCCTCGGAGGAGAAAGCACGAAATCTCTTCCGGGGCGTCGAAACGGGACGATAGTCCCTGGTGAGCTCCTCGGAGGCGTATTCGCTGTATTTCGAGAAAAAAAGGCCATTTGTCGAACTAAGCCTGCACTTCCTTGGGGCTTGACTATCTTCACGCTCGTCATGGCTGCGAGCACAAACACAAATAGCGCCAAATCCAATCCTATCGGTCAGATCGATAGCAGTTGGTTTGGTTTTCGCACAGCTTATCACCTATTGGGCTGGCTGGCGGTAGTTTGCATGTTGGT
>JBCDFE010000136.1:0-12566 GCA_039178745.1 Bacteroidota bacterium
CTGATGGTACAGCTTTTCCTGAGCTCGGGCTTCTCCAGCCTGGCAACCTGATATCAATGCCTTTATTGGACTATAAATCGCTCGCACGCTATAACAGAGGCCTTTTGCAGAATTTGGTGACTGATCAATTGTAGCGCTATACCAGCAGCACTACAATTGCCCAAACGATAAAAACTGCCGCTATCGTTGCCTCTCTATTAATAAATCCTAACAATCAGTACCCTGGATGGGGCCGATCTATGGTCTTTTCTGTCTCCTGCTTACTGATCACATCCAGACCCATTGCATCAAGCACAAAAGTCAATGCAAAAAGACCAATCAAGAGTAGTAAAAACAGCCTAAAGCCAGATAGCTTTTTCTTTGGCCCCGGCTGATTAGCATTTTCCATAAGAGAGTTTTTGTTTTACTAATACAAGGTACGACTTAAATGAGATGTTTCTCTCTTTTGGACTTACGCAGGTCGGAGCATCGCGGAAATCCTCGAACATCGGGGTCGGAGACTCTCGCCAAGGCGGAGTGTATGCCTGAGGTCCTCCGTGGCGTCGAGCAGTAGCGAGCTCCTCGGAGCTCTCGAAGAACCTGACAAAACAACAGTGTATGCACGCGTTTTGCCGTCAAAAAGTCATGGTGCTCTGCTTTTAATTTTCGGGTATGGACTTTGCAATAAGACCTTGATAATCCCACCATTACCCGTTAGTTTTATACACCAACGGGTGAATCAAATGAAAGACAATGAACCTCAATAACTTAACAATCAAGGCTCAGGAGGTCATTCAGCGTGCAGGCCAAATGGCTATGGAAAAGCGTCAGCAAGCCATAGAACCCGCTCATATTTTGTCTGCTCTCCTTTCCGTGGATGAGCACGTAACTCCCTTTTTATTCGCTAAGCTCAGCGTGCCTACCCAAATCGTCAAGCAAGCCGCTGACAAGATGGTTGAAAGCTTTGGGAGTCTGTCTTCAAATGCCGGACAGCAGTATCTATCGCGAACAGCTGGTCAGGCCTTGCAACAAGCCAATATTGAGATGAAGAATATGGGCGACGAATTCGTCAGCCTGGAGCATATTCTACTGGGACTGCTTGGCGTAAAAGGTGATACTGCCCAGATGCTGAAGGATAGCGGGGTCAATGAAGAAGACCTAAGACGAGCTATCGAAGAGTTGCGGGCAGGTAGCAAGGTCGATTCTGCATCAGCCGAAAATACCTACAATAGCCTGTCTAAATATGCTATGAACCTCAATGAGCGAGCTCGCTCGGGCAAGCTCGATCCTGTTATTGGACGAGATGAGGAGATACGGCGAGTATTGCACATTTTGGCTCGTCGGTCCAAAAATAATCCAATCCTTATTGGCGAGCCAGGGGTAGGCAAAACAGCCATTATAGAGGGCTTGGCCCACCGGATCGTCAATGGTGATGTCCCAGAAGACCTGCGCGATAAAGAAATTTACTCGCTGGATATGGGAGCTATGATTGCCGGTGCAAAATATCAGGGAGAGTTTGAAGAGCGCCTCAAAAGCGTCATTAAAGAGGTTACTCAGGCCGATGGACAAATTTTCTTATTCATCGATGAGATTCATACACTCGTTGGTGCTGGAAAAGGTCAGGGTGCCATGGATGCAGCCAATATCCTCAAACCCGCACTGGCCAGAGGAGACCTCAGAGCTATTGGTGCAACTACCCTGGCAGAATATCAGAAGTATATAGAGTCGGACAAGGCATTGGAGAGGCGCTTCCAAACTATAGTAGTCGATGAGCCTAGTGAAGAAGATGCCATATCCATTTTGCGCGGGCTCAAAGAGCGCTACGAAACCCACCACAAAATCAACATCTTAGACGAGGCCATTGTGGCTGCCGTTCAGCTCAGTCAGCGATATATCAACGACAGATTTCTACCCGATAAAGCCATCGACCTTATAGATGAGGCTGCCGCTCGTCTGCGCTTGGAGATGAATTCCATGCCCGAAGAACTGGACGAGGTAGAGCGTAAAATCCGTCAGTTGGAAATCGAAAGAGAAGCTGTCAAACGCGAAAGCGACGAAGCCAAGATCGAGCGCATCAACCAGGAACTGGCCAACTGGGAAGACCAGCGCAAAGAACTACGCGCCCAGTGGGAGAGCGAGCGAGAAGTAGTTTTGGGTATGCAGCAAGCCAAGGAAAGTATCGAGCAGCTGCGCAACGAAGCCAAACAAGCTGAGCGCGCGGGTCGGTTCAGCGAAGTAGCCGAGATCCGCTACGGTAAAATCCCACAACTGGAGCAAGATCTTGCGGGCTACCAGGAGCAGCTAGCCGAGATGCAATCCAACACCAAGATGTTGGTCAAGGAAGAAGTCGAGGCCGAAGACATAGCCGAGATCGTCGCGCGCTGGACGGGCATACCCGTCACCCGTATGCTCGAAGGTGAGCGCGAAAAGCTACTTCGCCTGGAAGAAGAATTGCACCAGCGCGTCGTTGGCCAAGACGAAGCGGTCGAAGCAGTAGCCGATGCCATCCGCCTGAGCCGAACAGGTTTGAGCAACCGCAACCGACCCATCGGTAGCTTTCTCTTCCTGGGTACTACGGGTGTAGGTAAGACCGAGCTGGCCAAGGCACTGGCCGACTATCTCTTTAACGATGAGACGATGCTTACCCGCATCGATATGTCAGAATATCAAGAGCGGCACGCCGTCAGTCGATTGGTAGGCGCACCTCCGGGTTACGTGGGCTACGACGAAGGTGGTCAGCTGACCGAAGCGGTTAGGCGCAAACCCTACAGTGTGGTTCTGCTCGATGAAATCGAGAAAGCGCACCCGGATGTGTTCAATATACTCCTGCAAGTCTTGGAAGACGGCCGACTAACCGATAACAAAGGCCGTGTCGCCAATTTCAAGAACTGCATCATCATCATGACCTCCAACCTCGGCTCTGAGGTGATTCGCGAGAAATTTGCTCAGATCGATGAGCTCAATGAAGAAGAAGTGATCTTGGAAACCAAGGACCAGCTTTTTCAATTGCTCAAGCAGACACTTCGCCCGGAGTTCTTGAATCGCATCGACGATCTGATCATGTTCCGTCCGCTTAGCCGCGCCAACATTCGCGAGATTGTAGAGCTGCAGCTTAACCAACTGGTTAATCAGCTATCCGAGCAAGACATCAAGCTGACCGTCTCGCCCCAGGCCATGGACTGGCTGGCGCGGGAAGGATACAGCCCCGAATTCGGCGCCCGTCCGCTCAAGCGTGTCATCCAAAAGCGCGTCTTGCGCCAGCTCTCCAAGCAGATGCTGGATGGCAGCGTGCAGCCCGGTAGCCAGATCGTATTCGATGAGTTCGATGGGGTGGTGGTGTTTAGAGCAGCACGGGAACAGGAGGTGACTGAGGCCATATCATAGGGTTCGGATAGTCAATTTTTATGTAAATTGTGCAGTTAACTAATCAATTTGTATAAAAATTGACTTTTCTGCCTTATGATTCAGAGGCAAATAGCTGAAAATATACTAGCCCAAGTCGGTAAGTATCCGGTCATTACAGTCACGGGACCTAGGCAGAGTGGAAAAACCACGCTCATAAAGGACCTCTTCGCAGACTTTCCTTATTTCTCGCTTGAAAATCCGGATACACAATCTAGGTTTGAAAACGATCCCAGAGGACTTTTCCAGCAATATGGGCACAAAATGGTGATTGATGAGGTACAGCGAGTACCTCAGATCTTATCCTATATTCAAGGTATAGTAGACGATGATCCGGCGGCTTGTTTTATTCTCAGCGGTTCTCATAATCTGCTCATGCTGGAGAGCGTCAGCCAAACATTAGCGGGGCGTACAGCTATTTTTTACTTGCAGCCACTAAGCTATTCAGAGCTGAAGAGTGAGCTTTCTGAAAACTTAACGGCTACTGATCTTTGCTGGAAAGGTGGTTACCCAAGAATATTTCATAAAGCCCTCGACCCTACGCCATTTTACCAAGCCTATATCGCGACATACGTTCAGCGAGATGTGCGGCAGATTAAAAACATAGGAGATTTGGGGGCATTTACTCGCTTTTTAGGGGTCTGTGCCGGGTTCATTGGGCAAACTATAAATAAGACGAGCATAGCTGATGCGGCGGGGATAGAAAGGGTAACGGCCCAGAATTGGCTTTCAATACTAGAAACCTCATTCGTTACTTATCAGCTTCAGCCCTACTTCAGAAACTTTAAAAAACGGCTTGTCAAGTCGCCGAAGCTGTATTTCCGCGATACGGGTTTGGCATGTGCACTGCTTGGACTTCAAACGCCAGAAGAGCTATTCAATTATTATCAGCGAGGAGCCATTTTTGAGAATTTCGTTATTAATGAAATCTCCAAAACTTTCTTTAATCGAGGCTTGATACCGTCTCTATACTTCTGGCGAGATAGTAATCAGCGCGAGATTGATTTACTCATCAACATCGGCGGTAAGCTCCGCCCGGTAGAGATCAAGTCTGGTGCCACTTACAGAAGCGATTACTTCAAACAACTCAAGTGGTTTTCAGAGCTGGCCGATGTGCCGCTTCATCCAGGTGTAGTCGTATATGGAGGAGATGAGCACATGGAATTTACTTACGGAGAAGTAGTCGGCTGGAAGAATATCGAAGGAATTTTAAATCCGATTGTGTAAAGCAAGCATTGGCCGTACCCATTCCCGTCATCGAGCCGACAATTTCACAGCTATAGCAAAAGCCTTTGTGCAATGTGAAGTGCCTGTACATCAACTCCCCAAAAAGGAATTATGCGATACCTATACACTTTACTTTTTGCCTTTGTTATGGGCGGATGTTTATCGGCCCAAGTATGCTTTCAGGGCCAGATTCTGGAGCAGGAGACCGGAGAGCCAATGATTGGAGCCGCTATTTTATTGGTCGATTCAAATTTTGGTACAGTAACAGATATGGGTGGACATTTCTATTTCTGTCCATCTATTTCGGAGCGAGAGGAGTACACACTCAGCATTTCGTACACGGGTTTTGCGACCAAGGAGCTAGATATACCTCATGTGCATTTGGATAGTAGCTTCACCATTTATCTGGATCAATCGGCTATGGCCCTGGATGAGATTGTGGTAATTGGCTATGCGCAACCTTTAACTGAGCAAGACAATACGACGGCTAGCAGTGCAATAACCGTACAAAGTTTAACAAGAGCGGAGGCGCGTCGCCGTTCTCGTAGAGACAGAAGGGCCAGTGCAAGGAGGGACAGCAACTCAGATCCCATCCGGAGCGAACAATATAATGAGATCAATGAGAACATCTTCATCTCTACGGCCGTTGAAGCCATTTCCACCTTCAGTGCCGATGTAGACAGAGCCAGCTATGCCAATGTGCGCAGGATGCTCAGTAGTGGCCAAAGACCACCAGCCGATGCAGTTCGCATAGAAGAGATGATCAACTATTTTCGCTATACCGATACACCACCGCCTACTAATAGCGACCATCCCGTTACGGCGAGAAGTGAATTGACGCAGTGCCCCTGGAACGAAAGCCACTATCTTTTGCGAATCGGGCTTCGGACACAAGGTCTGATACCGGGTCAGAAGCTGCCCTCCAATTATGTCTTTTTGGTAGATGTATCCGGTAGCATGGGCAGTGCAGACAAACTGCCACTCGTCAAACAAAGTCTCGAATTACTAGCCCACCATCTTGGTCCTGAAGACAAGATTTCCATAGTCACTTATGCTGGGGCGACAAAAGTTGTTTTGCCTGGTGTACAAGGCGATGACAGTTCTACCATTGTATCAGCGCTCGACCAGCTCAATTCCGGTGGAGGTACAGCTGGTGCTGCCGGTATAGAGTTAGCCTATCAATTGGCAAAAGACAATTACATGGAAGGCGGAAATAATAGGGTCATATTGGCAACTGACGGCGATTTCAATGTGGGCTTAAGGTCACAAGCTGATCTTGTCAGAATGATCGAGAGAAAACGCGATCAGGGTATTTTTCTCACCGTGCTTGGCTATGGAACGGGAAATTACCAGGATGGCACCATGCAAGAACTGGCCAACAGAGGCAATGGCAACCATGCCTACATCGATAAGCCTTCTGAAGCAAAAAAAGTATTGGTTGACGAGCTAGGCGGAACACTGCATACCATAGCTAAGGATGTCAAATTTCAACTCGAATTTGATATGGATCTAGTCAAAGCATATCGACTGATCGGCTATGAAAACAGATTGCTGAATAATGAAGACTTCGATGATGATACTAAGGATGCGGGCGAAATAGGAGCCGGCCATACGGTCACGGTTCTTTATGAGATCATTCCCGGAGCAGAGCCGGCACCCAGACAAAATTTGGCGGAATTGCACATCAGATACAAACCGGCAGACCGCAATCGCTCCCGCCGTCTGGACTGGGATGTTTACGCTCAACTACAAGATTGGGGACAAACCAGCCTGGATACCCGATGGGCAGCCGCAGTAGCCGAGTTCGGTATGCTGCTCAGAGATAGCTCCAATAAAGGCACTGCAAATTGGGCACATTGTTTGCAGCTGGCCCGCGAAGCCGTAGGGAGAGACCGAAATAATTACAGAGCGGAAATGATCGGACTGATCGAACAGGCTATGGCAGTAGTACCCTAAATTGAGTAAGCTATAAATCCCTCACCATAAAGTGGTCGCAGGCCGAATGACCGGTATTTCCCATAGGGCCATCGATGTCCTGAAAGCCAAACTTCCGGTACAGTCGGTCTGCGTCTACCATCCGGTAAACGGTTTCGAGATACATCTGCTTAAAACCGTCTTTTCGGGCTTCGTCTATGCACAGCTGCAATAGCGCTTTGCCCATACCGTAGCCGCGCACATATTGGAGAAAATACATCTTGCGCAATTCGCAAACCTCTGCATCACCCTTGGCGAGCGGCCCATATCCGCCGACACCATAAATAGCTCCGTCTTCCTGATTTTCGATAACATAAAAAGCAGACCTATCTGCGGAGTAGGCCGAGTACATATCGTCGACCTCAGGATCTGAAATGGAGTATTCAGGACCTACACAGTCAAATTCTGGCATGACCGTACGGATAATTTCAGCCACGCGAGCATTGTCTGCTGGTTTGATTTGGCGAATGGAAAGTATCATGCTGCAATATCGGGAATTGTACGGATGCGTCCGTTGATATCTTCCAAAAGAGCCACATTCGATGTGGCTTAAATCTAAGCGATTGTTTGGCAAGAATAGCCAAAAGTGTGACTTCAAAAAAGCGCTAAGTATCTATCCCATCATAGAGATATAAGAATAATTAATCCTAAAGCGGGTAAACCTAAAATGCCATTGTACCAGAAGTCGTAGGTGAAGTCTGAAAAATAATCTTTTATAATAGCCGAAAAAACCATTGCGACCCAGTATCCGGGTAATATCCACAATTTGAAGATTGCATCAAAAAAGTTGTCATTTGGGATGATATATCTGCATGTGAATGCAATAAGTAGTGCCAAAAAACAAGCAGAAATATTATTCTCGAAAGATTTAGCAGACCAATTTTTCAATCCACTTTTTTCATCGATTTCTCTATCTCGCCAATCAAAGCAAAAAGCAACCATTAGTGTATGTCCAAACCGCTCTCCAAATAATAAAAATAAATGCGTTGAATTTAAATCCGACTCTACTTGTAAAGCTGGCAGTAAGGCCGTGACTACAGCCCATGCGCTGGCAATAACAAATGGCTTAATGTACGAGCTTCTCAAGCCTTTTAGCGGACTGACGACCTGCGGAAGTACATAAAAAACAGCTAGCCCCAAGCCAGATAAACCCAGATATACAGGAAAATTGAAATGGCCAGTAAAATACCAATACAGAGCAGCTACAGCTGATGCAGTGTACATTATTTTAGCTGCTACTGAAAATGTACGTACGAAATAATACCGCTCGAGGGCCTTTTGTGTGACCTCGGCTTTCTTAAAAGCAAAGATTTTATGCCAGCCGTATAGGGAAAAAGTAGTTAAGGTAATTAAGCCATGTATGGGAAGCAAATCCAAAACACCGCTATTTGAAAAGGTGGTAACCCAGGCCAGTGAGCCTGCCAATAAAGCAATCCAAGCTTGGCTATAAACCAAAAGCTTCACAGCACCACTTGATCATTTAAAATACCTGAAGTCCATACCTGCTTCTATTTTTTGCAGGCTGTGGTAAATCAACTTAATGACGCGCTCTATGTCAGATTTATGTGCCATCTCCACGGTGGTATGCATATATCGCAGGGGCAAGCTGATCAGGGCCGAGGCCACTCCGGTTCCCGAATAGGCAAAAGCATCAGTATCGGTGCCCGTAATGCGGCTGGAAGCCTCCCGTTGGATCTCTATCTCGTGTTCATTAGCTGTAGATATGATCATATCCAATAGTTTATTGTGAACTGCGGGGGCATAGGTTACACTTGGCCCTCTGCCGGCCTTTACGTCACCTACCTTTTTCTTGTTGAGCATAGGTGTGTGGGTGTCGTGCGTCACATCGGTCACGATAGCCACATCGGGCTGAATGCGCTCTGCGATCATTTGAGCACCTCTTAGGCCTACCTCTTCCTGTACAGAGTTGACGATGTAGAGACTATACGGCAGTTCAATCTTGTTTTCTTTGAGCAGCCTGGCTACTTCGGCTATACAGAACCCGCCCATGCGATTGTCTAGTGCGCGACCTACGTAGTAGCGGTCATTCATAAGCTCCAGACTGTCGGGATAGGTGATGACGCTGCCTACGTGTATACCCATTTCCAGCACCTCGTCTTTGCTGTCGGCACCAACATCCAGAAAGATGTTATTGAGTTTTGGTACCAGTTTGGCGTCCTCTCCTCTGCGCGTGTGTATGGCTGGCCAGCCGAAAACACCTCTGATGATACCTTTGCTGCCGTGTATGTTTACTCGTTTTGACGGTGCAATTTGGTGATCGCTTCCGCCATTTCTGATCACGTAGATAAAGCCGTCGTCAGTTATGTAGTGAACAAACCAACTAATCTCGTCTGCATGGCCCTCAATCACCACCTTATAGTCCTGTCCAGGGTTGATCACCCCGTAAACGGTACCATAAGTATCGACTTCGTACGCGTCTATGTACGGCTTCAGATAATTTAACCAAAGGCGTTGCCCCGCGGATTCAAATCCTGTCGGACTCGCGTTATTCAGGTATTGGTATAAGAATATTTCCGACTGTTCTGTCAGGATCGTCATGAATAAAACTTAAGCATGTTCAAATTTCGCACTCCAGGCTTGTGGGTCTTGCCTCCACTGTTTCAAGCTATCTGCTTCGTGAACGCTAATGGTTTTTTGATCGTTGGCCACAGCAACCAGGCTGCTATAATTACTCAAGGTACGCAGCATTATGCCCGCTTCTTGAAAAGCAGCCTCTGCTTTGGGCAACTCGTAAGTAAAAATAGCTAAAACACCTGATACCGTACCGCCTTCGGATTCTATGGCAGAGGCGGCCTGAATGGCGCTGCCTCCGGTAGAGATCAAATCCTCGACAAGCAGGTACCTGCCCATCTTTTGAAGTTTCCCCTCGATAAGGTTCTGACGTCCATGGCCCTTTGCCTTGGATCGCACATATATGAAGGGCAAACTGAGCCGATCTGCCAATAGCGCACCATGGGCAATCCCAGCGGTAGCTACTCCCGCAATACCATCTATGGCGCCAAAATCTTTCGCTGCTTCTACAAAGGCATCAACGAGCGAATCTCGCTTTATGGGAAATGACAACAATACGCGATTGTCACAATATATAGGCGATTTTAGTCCGCTCGCCCAGGTGAAGGGAGATTCCGGCCGGAGTTGTACGGCTCCGCTTGTCAGCAAGTGGGTAGCTATTTGTCGGGCTTGCTCCATTAGCTTAATTTCGGCCCAAATGTACGAAATCTACATCAACGACAGACCACTTAGATTGGTGGCCCAGCCTCCTGAGCTTGAACAGGGGGAGGCAGATCCTCGGCACCTCATTGCAGCTTGGCGGGGAAAGACTAAGACACTGCTCAATTACGCAGATACGCTTGAAAAGGGAAGCCCTAAGATTAGTGAAATCACGCTGTATTATTCTGATCTTCTGACGATGTGGGCCGAATTTAAAAGCCATTATAAGATCGTTGAGGCGGCTGGAGGACTGGTTCGCTTAGCGGGTACAGATCGTTTCTTAATGATGGAAAGAAGAGGTTATCTGGACCTTCCAAAGGGCAAAATCGATCCAGGTGAAACGGTCGCAGAGGCTGCTTTGAGAGAGGTTAGCGAAGAGACTGGTTTGGCTATAGCATCTACGACGATTAAAAATCAATGGCCCGGTATAGCGGATAGGACTTCCGCAGGTAGATCCATTCCTGGAATGACAAAATCCACGGCAGATCCTCTAAAAATCAATAGTTTGACTCATGATATGCCCCCCATTTCATCTCGCCTTGAGGATCTTTTGAAGACTGGTTTACCCTTCAGACTCAGCTTGCATACCTACAGAACAAAAAAGGGAAAGCGGGTGCTGAAACCTACTTATTGGTTTGCCATGGAGAGTAGTCAAAAGGAGTTGCAGCCCCAGCTTGAGGAAGGTATTGACCGGGTAGATTGGTTGCGAATTTCGGAGGTCGATCTGGATGAAATGTATCCTAGTCTTATTCCTATTTTACTTGGCAACAGCTGAAGTTTGACTGATGCCAAGCGAGCGAAGCCCAAAAAAAAAGTGAGGTATAGTGTAGCATTCTCGTTTACTAAATCTATATTTGCCACGTAAGGTCCAACCTTTTTAAGGTAGTTGGATCGCAAGGTAATCCAAAGGGTTGCCCCACAGACATAATCATGAAGAAAAGAAAGGTCCACTTGAAGGACCGGCACGAAATGTGCATAAGGTACTGTAATTCAGTATCTTAATTCAAGATCCTTTTCTTTCTGTTTTGCGGGGTGTTTCTGTGTATTGCCGTTTTTTGACGACCAATATTTAGGCGAATTCACATGAAAAAAAGACATGGCCCTTGGCGGAATCTCCGCCTACGCTCCTCCATCGCAGATAGTTCTTTTATCTGCTCTCTGTCTCATAGATGGTTTCGATGCCCAACAAGCAAACGTTTGTTGAGCCTTTCTCATTTGTCACCTTGGGCAGATGGATTTCGTCTTTTTGTACAGCAATTCATTTCCGACAATCATTATCACATGAACCTAGTTTACGCAAAATCTAATGCGCAGAAGCAACTTCACCGCTTGAGTTTAATAGCGGTCATGATGGTCTCTCTGCCTATTCTGGCTTTTTCTCAAGATATAGCTATCGAAGCACAAGCAAGTTGCTTAGATGATAGCGGTGGTAATGTAGCAGCCGACACCTATTTCATTGAAATTAGTGATGTTAGTGGCGGTGATGGCGGCCCATACACAGTTGAGATCGGAGGATCCTCCGCATCTTTTGATGGAAGTGGTTCTGTATTTCTGGGCCCTTTTACCCGAAGTACGGAAGGCGGTGGTGTCCAAGTGGTAACGGCCACTGATGGTACTGGAGATGATGGTTTTGCTGAAGTACCCGAAGTGATATGCGGCATTACTACGGATAATGGGTTAAATGCTTCGGGACCATTTTGTGTGCCCAGCACAGATCCCACACTGGGATCTCAAGGGGCCATACTAGTTCAATCAGCACCCGGATCATTTATGGCAGGTGGTACTAGCGGTCAAGTACAGCAATACGCAGTAGCCGATGACAATGGGACTATCGTCCAGTCAAATTTAAATGGTCTTTTCGAAGGTCTTCCCAATGGCACTTACAGTGTATACGCGATAAATTATCGCAGTGACGAGACGGCGGTACAAGCAGCTCTTACTCCAGGAAATTCTATACAGCCGCTAATTGACGGTGCAGCTATGCCAGCAACAGGCGACCTGGCAGGAGCTTGTTATAGTCTTTGTGACGCTGATCCCATAGAGGTTGGTTGCGTTAGCGTTGGTTCAACTGTGTTTGTGGATAATGAGAATGACGGATTGTTCAACAATGATGATGTAGGTATTGAGGATGTTATCGTCAATCTGTTTTTTGATGCCAATGGTGATGAGATGATCGATGGAGATGAAGCCATTACACCTATTGCTACAACGACTACTGACGAAAATGGAGATTACTTCTTCGGAGGTTTGGCCGAAGGTAAGTATATCGTTTCTGTTCCTTTCGCTCCTGAAGAGTTCCCTGCATCATCTGACAACATCGCTACTTCAGAAGCAGATAACCAGACAGATAATGACGATAATGGGACCCAAAACATCACTACTGATGCATTTGATAGTCCGATCATCATGCTGATGTTGGATACAGAGCCAACTAATGGCACTGGTCCTAATGACGAAGGTGGCAGTGGAGCAGATCAAGATGGAGCAGTTGATGACGATGATGGTGATATGACTGTTGACTTTGGGTTTATTCCGGGTGTAAGCGTCGGTTCTACTGTCTTCTCGGATTTAGATAATGACGGAACCTTTGAGCCTCAAGATGGTGAGAATGGAATAGAGGGTGTTGAGGTAGAGCTATACGATTTAGGCCCCGACGGTGTCAAAGGAGGTGGCGATGATAGTCTAATTGCAACTGAAGTAACGGATAGTGATGGTAACTATTTGTTTGATGAACTTGTCGAAGGAGACTACTA
>JBCDFE010000137.1:0-12560 GCA_039178745.1 Bacteroidota bacterium
ATGAGCGGTAATGATTACGACCAACTCGAAAGGCTAAAAAACAATGAGCTGGACATAGCACTGGTCAGCGTGGGTGCCTTGATGCGTTGGACCTGGGGAGGCAATCTAGACAATCAGGAGGCTGCGGGAAACTGGCAGGTACGCTACCCTCAAACTCAGACAGACAACGTAAACTTTGCCAATATCAGTGGTGTATCCTTATTGGCTGGTGCACCAAACAGATCTGCAGCGACCAGTTTTGTTGACTTCTTATACAAGCAGGAAAACCAGGAAAAACTGGGCAACTTTTACAAGGAATATCCTACACAGGTATTTGCCATTCCCAGTGATTTTCTACTCGGACTCAAGGGGGCGCCGGGCAGGGACCTGAACATGGAACAAATCGAAGAGCACATACCACAAGCCTGGGGCATTATCAACAGCCTACCTCAATAAGCCTCCCACCGAAAACAAATAGAATACGGCTGAAAATCAGAGTCGTTTCCATCAAAAATTAAATTGATTTCTATGCGCTACTTGCTTAGCACTATCTCATTTTTATTCATCACTTGGTGCCTTCAGGCCCAATACGGATACTGGCAGCAGCATGTCGATTACGTCATGGACATCGATTTTGACGTGCGTAAACACCAGTATGATGGTAAACAAACGCTGACCTACACCAACAACTCACCCGATACACTTAATCAGGTTTTCTACCATCTGTACTTCAATGCTTTTCAGCCCAACAGTATGATGGATGTCAGATCGCGAACCATCGAAGATGCGGATGGGCGTGTAGCAGATCGAATCAGTAATCTTTCCGAAGACGAGATGGGCTACATTAAAGTCTCCAGTCTTACCCAAGACGGTACAGAATTATCTCCGGTGACTGAAGGAACCATACTCGAAGTCGATCTGGCCAAACCCATTCTACCAGGCCAGAGTACGGTCTTAATTATGGAATGGGAAGCCCAGGTTCCTATTCAAATACGCCGGTCTGGAAGAAACAGTGCTGAAGGTATATCCTACAGTATGAGTCAGTGGTATCCGAAACTGGCTGAGTACGACTATCAAGGCTGGCATGCCAATCCTTACATTGCTCGAGAATTTCACGGTGTTTGGGGAGACTTTGATGTGACCATTCGCATTAATAGAGATTACATCATCGGCGGTACGGGCTATTTGCAGAACCCAGAAGAAATAGGCTATGGCTATGCGCCCGATCCTGGCCGCAGGTCCAAAAAAGTAAGCTGGCATTTCCTGGCACCCAATGTACACGACTTTATGTGGGGAGCTGATCCAGATTATGTACACACTACCCTCGAGCGTAATGATGGAACCGTACTCCACTTTTTCTACCAGGAAGAGGAGGACTACAAGGAAAACTGGGAAGCGCTACCACAAATCATGAATCGGGCCTTCGACTACATAGAAGAAAATTATGGGCCATATCCCTACGACCAATACACCTTCATACAAGGCGGAGATGGTGGAATGGAGTATCCTATGGGAACGCTGATAACTGGCAGAAGGAATCTGGCCAGCCTGGTTGGCGTATCCATTCACGAGCTGATGCATACCTGGTATCAGATGCTCATGGCCACTGACGAAGCGAGATATGCCTGGATGGACGAAGGCTTTACCTCATGGGCATCAGCTGAAGTAGGCAACTGGCTGAAGGCCGAAGGGGTTATGCCGGGCAATGTGCTGGAAAATCCACATAACTACGGCGGGCTACGCGGCTTCCGCACGACGGATCTACAAGAACCACTATCCATTCATGCCGACCATTTCAGAACCAATGCGGCCTACGGTGTAGGATCTTATGTAAAAGGTGCCGTCTGGTTAGAGCAGCTGCGCTACATCATAGGCGAAGAGGCATTCAAAAGCACCATGCTCAGATACTACTGGGAATGGCGGTTCAAGCACCCTACCGTCGATGATTTCGTGCGCGTAGCCGAGAAGGAAAGTGGCTTCGAGTTGGATTGGTACAAGGAGTATTGGGTAAATACAACGCATGCACCGGACTATGAGGTAGCTGGTATATCCGTTTCGGGTAGAAAAACGAAGATCGATCTCGTGCAAAGAGGGACTATGCCCATGCCACTTGAAATCTTAGTCGAATTAAAAGATGGAACCAATCGGTGGTATTATACATCACCGAGGATGATGCGGGCCACGAAATCACAGCCCGACTATGCCGAAAACTGGTCGGTACTGCCCGATTGGCCATGGACACATCCCGAATACAGCTTTGAAATAGAGGTGCCTTATGACCAAATAAAAAAGGTGACTATAGATCCAAGAGGGCGTATGTTTGATGACGATCTGGACAACAACAGTATGGAACCTTAAGATTTTTTAAGCAGTCTGGCAACGCCAGGCTGCTTTACTGTATCTACGATATAGCGGGCCACTTGATTTATTGTACTGACCCACACTTTTAACTACACTATCTACGCTTTTTGGAAAGCCGCTCGGTCGGCCACTGGTTTATGAAAATATTAGTTCTCAGCAAGAAATTCCCCTTTCCCCTCAAAGACGGTGAATCACAAGCTATACACGGGCTTTGTAAAAGTTTGCACGAGCTTGACTGCCAGGTTTCCCTGCTGGCCATGAATACCAGCAAACACTACTACTCTGAAAAGACACTACCCGAAGGTATGGATCACTTCGATCAGGTGCGAACAGTGGTCGTAGACAACCAATTGAAAATTGGATCAGCGCTGAGCAACTTAGTGCGCAACACTTCTTATCACATCAGCCGATTTGATAACGACGATTATAGACAAGCGCTGAGAAGATGGCTCAAGCGCGAATCTTTCGACATCATTCAGTTAGAAACGGTATATCTGGCTCCTTATTTGAATACCATAAGGAGGCATACAGATGCTCCTGTGGTGATGCGTGCCCACAACGTAGAACACGAAATTTGGGAAAGACGATTCCAAAATCTGAGTTTCGGCCCTAAGAGATGGTACCTGAAGCGCCTGACCAAACAGCTGGCAAGATACGAGCGCGAACAACTCAATCAGTATGACCTACTGCTTCCGATTACTAAGCGCGACGAGGAGCGATTCAGAAAACTGGGCTACAAGGGGAAAAGTCACGTTCTACCCCTTGGACTGGATGCAGACAAGATAACGCTCGACTTTAATAGTTATCATCGTGATCCCTCCATTCATTTTATCGGCTCTTTGGATTGGACACCCAATATAGAGGGCTTGCAATGGTTCTTGAATAAAGCCTGGCCGGCTATTCATAAGAAGTTTCCCAAATTGCAATTCCACATAGCGGGCAGGAACATGCCCCATGCGATAAAGATGCTTGACATGAGCCAAGTTTTCGTGCACGGAGAGGTAGACGATGCCCAGGCTTTCGTTTCACAGCACAGCATAAGTATCGTCCCTCTGCTGAGTGGTAGCGGTATGCGGGCTAAAATTCTGGAAGCTATGGCCCTGGGCAGGACAGTGATCAGCACCAGCATAGGTTTAGAAGGAATACAAGCAGAGCACCGAAGGCATTTGTTGATAGCCGATACACCTCAACAATTTTTAGAGGCCATTGAGCATTGCTACCGACAAGGGTCAGAGCTGGAACAATTGGGCAGAAGTGCACAAAAACTGTTCGAAAAGAAGTACAATCGCAAAAAACTGGCCGAGAAACTGGTAAAAACCTACAATAAACTCATAGACGAACAAAAGTCCCTAAGCCTCAGCAAAGAGGAAATGGATAGCCGAAATGGAGAATTCCAGAAAAATCTTATTTCCTTGACAGATCATTGAGTATTTGTATAATTTTAGAAGATTCCCATCAATCGATCCCCACTACTTTGTGGGTCTGCACACTGAGCTTCCATTGAGGATGGGCCAGGCAATAATCGACTGCTAAATTAAGATTGATGGCTAGCCTGGGACCATCCATGGCTTGCAGGTAAAAATTGTCGAAATCCATATCCGCAAAACATGCGGGCTGAGCAGACGACTCTGTTTGCGGATATACCAGCTTCAACTCATGACCACTCGTTTGTTTGAGTGGTGCATTGGCCTTGGGGCTCACGCAAATCCAGTCGATACCCGCAGGGACGGGTATGGTTCCATTGGTTTCTACGGCTATTTCGAAGCCGGCTTTGTGTAGGGAATCGATTAGGGGTTCGTTGAGTTGCAGCAAGGGCTCCCCACCGGTACAGACCACGTATGGCTGTCCGCCACCTGGCCATAGGCTAGCTACCAAATCGCTAAGTTCACTTTTGGTGTATCGCCCGCCGTTGAGACCATCCGACCCGCGGAAGTCCGTATCACAAAACTTGCAGATGGCGTCGTTTCTATCTTCTTCAAGACCACTCCAAAGATTGCAACCCGAAAATCGCAAAAACACGGCAGGCCTTCCTGCCTGGGCTCCTTCCCCCTGCAGGGTGTAAAATACCTCCTTGACCAAGTAGTATTTGCGCGGCATAATATGAAACTACGGACGTTTAGTCCGCTACTTCTTCCCAATATTGCAATAACTGCTGAGCCCGCTTCGCGGTTGTGTGCTCGGCCAAAACGCGTTCTCTGGCCGCAGCACCTGCCCGTCGTCTTACCTTTGGATCCAGATGATAGAGCACATCGAGCACATCCTGGCAGCTGTCTACGAGATAGCACTCCCGATCAGCCTCAAAAAACTGATTCAGACCTACCCAGTTATCCGTTAGAATAGGTACTCCGCACGCTGCTGCAACCAGCAATCGTTTAGAAGGCGTATATCCCATTTCACTTCGATCATCACGGCTTACGATCAGCGAACACTGCATGCGGTTATAAAAATCGACAACATTTGTCTCTGGCAAATGCTCTACGAAAGTCAGGTTCCCAGGCATACCGGAGTCACCGAGGGAATAGCCATTACCCACGAGTGCAAATTTGCGATTGGGCGTCAGGCGAGCCGGCTCCAGCAACAGGCCTTCGAGCTTGGCCATGCGGCCCGGTTTATTCTGACCAATAAAACCCAGTTCGTACTCCTTTGCGGCATCAGTTCGATAATAGTAATAGGGATCTATGCTTTCGTAAAGCGGCCGCACACAGCGAATTTTGTACTCCGCACCCAACTGTTCGAGTACGGGACCTCCTGTAGTACTCAAAAACAGATCGAAGCCGGGCAGCGCCCTACAGCTGACGCATTCCTCGTCGTCGTTGTCGTTATTTAATGACCTTAGTGTCCTTCCCAGATCGGTATCGTAGTAGACTTTAACCCCGCTTGCCTCATTGGCAATCCATTCGGCAATCTCGGAAGATTGTGCAATGTTACTGCCCAAGAGTACAATATCTGCCGAGTTTACCGCCTCTCGATAATCGCTTTTAAGGGTTTCAATATCTTTATAAGTCCACACTTCGCAGTAGGGCGTGCGCAGCATATCTCGCGGCTTTTCCTGTCCATTGCTGTGCCGTTCCAGAAAAACCGTCCTATGCCCATGCTGTGCCAACTCACCAACCAGGCCACGGTAAAGCTCTGCCTGTGGGTTGCCGAATGAGGACAGTATAGACCGACCAATAATTACGAGATCGAGTGTAGAGGAAAACAACATGGAAACGCGAAGATAGTGAGTCCAATACGGCTCTAGGCAACTAATCCGATTTTATGCCAATACCTCATGAGACCCGACAGACTCATCTCCGGCGGATTGGCCAGCTTATAGGCCATCATGTCTTCTTCGCTCAGGCCCAACTCTGCAAATTCCTCGTTGATGAAAGCAATGAACTCTGTCATGATTTCGTCTGGCTTAGTTCCCTTTTCCGCGTGGGGCCTTACCCAATCCGCATAGGCTTGCAATCTTTTTTGCAACTTGCGCAGGTGGTCACTTACCGATTCAACCGGTCCAAAATGCGTTAAATACATACGTCTTATATCTAAGGATAAAAGCCGCTCTATACTTTTGGTCCATTCGGCCAGATTGATATCTGGCGGCGGGCAGGGTGGAACCACCGGTCCATCTTGTATTTTGACACCGGCCACATCGCCTGCGAAAACAACATCACCCAGCTGCCAGGCAATATGGTGGCTGGCGTGGCCAGGCGTGAAGTGGGCTTTAAGGCTTATTCCATCTACACTTACTTCTTGCTCATCCGCTACTTCAACGACCTGATTGTCGGCTATTGGTCGCATATCGCCCCAGAGGTGTTCCATCATATCGCCATAAATGCGTGTAGCCGAATTGTATAAGCGCTCTGGTGAAATCAAGTGCGGTCTACCAATTGGATGCACTAATATATCTGCCCCCTGCTGGGCCCACCACCAGGCCGCACCAGCATGATCGAAGTGTATATGTGTGAGAAAAACCGCTTTAATATCTGTAGGCTCCAATCCTAGATCGGCTAGGCTTGCGACCAGGTGCTCTGTCACAGTCATAGGGCCACACTCTACCAGTACGGCACCATTATTTGTTGGAATGCAAAAAGCGGCTATCGCGCCAGATGCACCTAAAAAATTTAGATCTATGGTATGCATTAGTTAGACAATTTTAGTGCTTGAAGTAGTTTATCGGTCACTGGATGTCTTGGTGATATGTCTAGCTGTACTGGCTGAAAAACATCAACTATTTTTCCCTGATCCATGACTGCGATTCGGTCCGACCATTCCAGAGCCAGGGCCAGATCGTGGGTAATATAAAGTAAACTCAGGCCATCTGCTCTACAGAGTTGGTGCAACAGCTGCATCAGTTGATGGCGCAGGGGTGCATCGAGAGCCGAAGTTACCTCATCGGCTACTAGTATTTCTGGTTTGGTAGCCAGTGCCTTGGCTATAGCGACCCGCTGTCTTTGTCCGCCACTTAGCTGAGAGGGTTTTCTATCGTAAAAGGTTTCTGCACTCAAGCCAACGCGGTCTAGTAGCTGGCTAGTTTGAGATCGAATTTCCGAAGATGACATTTTAGCTTCCTTCAATTGCACTACCTCTGCGATTTGGCTGCCTACTGTGCGCCTTGGGGTCAATGAACTGAAAGGATCTTGAAAAATCATAGGCAACTTGCCTAATTCGATAGTAAACGCTTTGCCTTTTGCATCAATCGTGCAAATTTGACCCCTATCGGGTTTCTGCAAGCCGGCAATGCACCTGGCTAGACTACTTTTTCCGCATCCGCTTTGCCCTACCAGAGCCAGAAACTCGGAACGGTGCAGAAGTAGACTTACGCCATTGATGGCCTTCAGCCATGTGGTTGTACGACCTAGTATATCGGATGAAACGGGATAAGACAAAGTGAGATTATCTATAGAAAGCACAACTGCTTCGTCTTCTCTTTTAAGCGGGTCACCCCATCGCCTGTTGTCGAATAACCTAGCATTGTGCCTGACCAGCTTCTTACCGTATTCGGTCTGGGCATCGTTTATCAGTGAGTCGACAGAGCCGCGTTCCAGAGTTTGGCCTTCCTTTAGCAAGATCGCGTCTTCGGCTACATACCGGGCAGCGGCTAAATCGTGGGTAATGAAAAGGAGCGCCATTTCTTCTTCATCACAAAGCTGGCGCAGCAACTGAAGAATTTCAGCTTCGATGACCGTATCGAGAGCCGTTGTGGGCTCGTCTGCAATTAGCAATTTAGGTTTGGCCATCATAGCCATGGCGATCAGGATACGTTGCCTTTGGCCACCACTGAGTTGATGTGGAAATGCAGACATGATGCGGTCATGATCGAAAAGTTGGACGCGCTCCAGCCAAGTGATCGTTGTATGTCGAGCATCTGCCTGACTCTGGCCTAAATACAATCTTGCTGCCTCTACAAGTTGTGTTCCGCAGTTTATAGTTGGATTTAGGGCCGTTAGGGGTTCCTGAAAAATCAATCCTATTTCTTTACCTCTGAGTTTTTGCCAGTCTTTTTCTTTGTTATCGAGTAGGTTCTTGGACTGATTTCGCAAGCGTATTTCTCCCGTTGGGCGGCAGTTGAGCGGTAAAAGACCGAGTAAGCTCAAAGCCGTGAGGCTCTTACCCGACCCTGACTCTCCGAGCAGCGCAATACGTGCACCTGAAGTTACGACCAGCGAAAGTCCATCTAAAACTTTGCGCTCACCAAAGAACAGGCTAAGGTCCTCAACTTGCAGGAGCGGAGTGCTCATCGGTTCGAATTTATTGGTGAGCTATATGTTTTGGAGTTATGAATGAGGAGGTTTTTATTCGCGTATTCGCAAAAATACGAACAAGATCGTCTTTGAGTGGCCACCTCATTCGCGTGTTCGCGAAAATGCGAACACACCTGTAAATCCATCCAAAAACACATAGTCAGAACACCTGAATCCCCACCCAATCCATAAAATCAACTCAAATCTGAATACTCAGGTGGCGCTATCAAAAAAGTGTAAGAGCCTTGTTCATAATCGATCTCACACACGAATGATTGTCTGCCATTACTGACCATCATAAAAGGTGCCTGTAGCGGATTGTTGTAGGTAGAAGCCTGCTGAAAAGTCTGATTGCTCAGCGGGCGTTTGGGTGCTTTGCACTCCACGAGCAACCAGGGACGCATTCGCTTGTCGAAGACCAGAATGTCTGTGCGCTTATCCTGACTATCAACCCGTAAACCGCGCTCTACGGTAATGCGATTGCGGTTGTAGTGCATGTCTTCGATAAAGAAATGGAGCAACAGCTGTCGCACAAACTCTTCGGGCTGAAGGACCAGCCACTTTTTCCTAAGCAAGCAACGGACCATGCGCTGGTTGTTTTCCATCTTCACAGGAAGACGGTCAACAAAGCGATCCAGTCGCAGATCAAGTGGTTCAATTTCTGACACTAAATTCGATTACGGCTTGGCGAAGGTCGGGAAACAAACTGGAAAAACCAGCGAGCAGCTCTTTGTCGAATTCGCTAATGGTCAGATCAAAGTCCTGGAAGTACAGCTGGTTCTTGATGCGCGGTTTCATGCGATCAAAAACCCTCAAAATACCAGGAACAGTCCGGTATACCTCCAACCAACGATCTTCGACCATAGCAGAAAATCGGGCAGCTAGTTTATCGGGCATCACTGCGAGGTGGTTATTGATATTGGCGTAGGTCTGCAAAGCGAAGTCCTCAAATTCTATAGTGAGCAGATTGTTCCATTCCCTCGCCAGATAGTGGTCGAAAAGTACGTCTACGACTACGCCGGCATACCGGCCATGACGGTCTGAAAGCAAGCCTTGCAGGTATTTAACCGAGGGGTGCAAGTCGGTAACCTGATCTATATGCCGGTGTAATACGATGCCCTTTCTAATGCCCTCCGGGTAGGTTTCTGGAGGCCTGCCTTTTACAAAGTCTCCCAGTAAATTGCCTATTTGCAATTCCGAATCGTGAGAAGAAAGCACTAAATGAGCCAGGAAATTCATAGGGGGAATATAGACAACAGCTGCTACCTTAGCTGCGTTATAGCATCGAATCTTTGATTCAGAAACCAACAAAACCACCAAATGGATTTCAAAATTGGTCTTTTCAGCCTATTCCTTTTGATAAGCGCTTGCAGGCAATCGCCATTAGGCCCAAATGCAACCATAGAAGAATCAGAATCCAACGATAGCCCCGGACTGCTAGAGAGTGGTCCACTGCCCACAACCGCAGAAACGGCCATACCCCAACCAGGCGCCGAGCCTAGAGCCAATCAGCAATATCGGGCAGCAGAACCGGTCGTTTATGGGGAAGCTGTAAGCCTATCGCCAGAGTATGCTGCTGCTGCACCTGCAGATGTGCAAGCCCTTTCAGCCGTTATGGGCCGATGGCACAATGAAGTAGATGTAGACGAACATCTGGAACTGAGCCCAGATAGCTATTCCGTCTACTACGAAGGCGAAAAGGTCGTTGAAGAACCAGCCGTTTACCATACTAATTGCCCGGGAGAGTGTACGGGCTCAGGAGCTGCTGATTATCCTTGTTTTGTGGTGTCCAGCGCCTACGGATCCGATTGTTTTGCCATCGTACGACTGACGCCAGACGAAATGGAAATCAGCCTATTGGGTCAAAGCACAGCCACGGTACTCTATAAAAGGCAGTAACTTTTCTGGTATTGATCTCATGTAAGAGATTTTCATCTTCGAACATTGCACTGCTTACCGGACAATGTTGCCTATAGACAATATAGGACCATCCTTCCAAGGCAACATCGCATTGATGAGTTTGATCTGCTCAAAATTGTCCAGATCTCTCACCCGAATCATTAAAGGCTTTAGCTGACCGATATCAATCAATTTTGCCCTACGCGTACCTCTAAGCAAGGGCCAGGACGGCGTAAACCAATGGCGACCATCGAAAAAGGCCACATTCGCATAACTGGTATCGGTGATGTAGCCATGCTGGGTGAAGAGTACATCATCGCATCCATTGCGGTGATTGTAGAGTTCTTTTATTGATTGGCGGTCGGCAAACTTTTGCTGGTAACATATATCATCTGCAGCTATAAGACGCAAGCTATTAACCGGCTTGATGGTGTAGGGCTGTATACTGATTTGCTGATCTCCGGGCTCGTATTCCATACGCACCTTATAGAGACCTCGATCAGGATACCCATGCTCATCTAAAATACTGCGCAATTTTGGTGTAGAACTGCGGGGATAAAACTTGCGCCACGAGCGTTCTACCCTATGCTGATGATATTCCAGCAAAGGAAACTGACCGTCTACCAGGCGGATGGACTCTAGGAGGCGTGGGTGGGACACAAGCAGGTAGTGTAGATATTAATACGAAGTGTTCACTACAGGCAAACTGCTTCGATACCAGTATAAAAGTAGAAAAAGGGAAGGACAGTTTTTAGGCTTTCACTTATTAAGTGGTCTTTATTCGCCGGGGAATGCGCACTTTAGCACATAATTCGGCATACTCATCCTGACAGCGAGATCTCGCCGTTATGCCTCCGCCCGCCCAAAATAGATGTGTTTTGGGCGAAAGTTCCTGAATCAAGCGAATAAGGACACAACTATCCAACGTCTGCCCATCGAAGTACCCTCCGATACCACAGTAAAACCCACGCGAACGGTTCTCAGCCCGACGTATAATGTCGAGCGTAGCGGGCTTCGGTGCGCCAGAGACAGAACCTGCGGGCAATAGGTCTGCCAGTAGGTTGCCCAGTTTTGATGGCCAGTTATCATCTAATTGGCCCACGATCTCGCTACTGGTTTGCAGCAATGCGCCTTCAGGGCTTTCCAGCCGATCCAGATACCGGTACCTTTTTACCCTAACCCGCTTGGCTATTCGACTTAAATCGTTGCGGATCAGATCTACGATGGTTGCATGCTCGGCTACCTCTTTATGATCTGCGAGTAGGCTTTCAGCGGCTCCGGGTTGATCGAGGGCAGTCCCTTTCATGGGATTGGAAGAAATTTGACCTTTATCGTCTATCCTTATGAAAGTCTCTGGTGAAAAACACGCCAGGTGATCCTTCCACCATAAACGATAGGATGCTCGCGAGGCCGAATAAACGGTGTATAAATCCGTACCTAGCTCGATGGGTACAGGAAAAGTGAGATTGGTCAGGAAGCTGTCTCCCCGCTTCAGTCCATCTGCTACCTTATGGAAGGCACTCTGATAGTCGGAAGGATTCGGAAAGTGCGCTTTCCTAATCAGCTCTAGGTCAACATTAGGAGGGATAGACAAGTCGTTTCCAATGCCGTGAAAGTTGAACTGAATATGTCGGGCATCGAATTCATCGGTTCGCCAGATTTTGGCTTCTGTCGATTCAAAATTGATGAGAAATAAGCAAGGCGTATTTGCTTGGCCAAGCTCATTCAGACGGATAATCCAGTCCGGTGTTTTATGATCGGCCGACAGCTTATTCATAGGTCTTGGCCTTACTCATCCAATGGGCCACTTCATTTACGGCAGCTTTTCTGGCTGCATCCATGATCTTTTTCTCTGGGGGAATCAATCGTCTGTATCTGCGTACAGCCCGCCAACGCCAGACTCGATCCCATGCCCCGATCGCCCATCGGCAACCAAAGATACTTACGCCTAGGTAGGTCAATAGCGAAAGAGCCTTGACTAAAGAGCCTCCTTCAAACATAGCTATCGCAATAAAACAAATCCAAAGTGGAACATACAGCATACTGCCTACCGAAACAACGCCAAACCGCACCGGCGAGTAAAACTCCACCGCCTTTACAAAGGATGCAGCGATCCATTCTGCCAACAACCATATAGGCGACCAAAACAGCAAAATGGGAATAGCCAGAAAGGCTTGTAAAAAATCCCAAGCGCCCAGTTTATAATCGCGATTGAAGACGCCCGCCACAGCCGCATCTTCCAGACCGTATTGGTGCAATCGATTGAAGTAGTAGTGAATTTTGTCTCCTGCTAGCCGATGTCCGAAAGATAGTTTCTTCTCACCACTGCTGTTTTCAGCAGTTGTATTGGGATCCGGGTTTTCGGGAAGGATTCCGACCTGCGGAAGTCCAATCCCCAAAGCTCTGATGCGCGCTAATTGCTCTCCGTCATGACCAATGCCGTATTTAATTTGTTCGCGATGATTGGAGCGATCTAACTCGAATACCGCTTCGGCCAGCCCGTCTTGCTCGATATTTGGCACCTGCACCACCAGCTTGGAGAGCTCCTCGCGAAGAGCATCGGTCAAATTGGCTACGCCTTGATTGGCATTCTCC
>JBCDFE010000138.1:0-12542 GCA_039178745.1 Bacteroidota bacterium
CAAGCACTTAAATTTTTCATAACCGTGAAGCATAATCTAGTACGCCGACAACACAGACCATATCAGACTTATACAGAAACGGATGCGCCAAGGCGCTATTTGACTGACACGGATATCGCAACAATCTGGGACAAGACGCGTAATCAAAGGATTTGCATATCGCTAAAACCCATGCCGCGTTTCCGTGCTCTTCCGTTTATGTCCTTCAGGACATCCGTAAAAAAGCGCCTTGGCGCTAATATTTCTCCGCGTCCAAAATTACGGACTTGCGAATTATGAAATGCTAACGTCTTTGCCTAAAGAGTGGAACCTCCGGGTTCGAGACGGGGAACCTCCGATTTCGAGATGACCGATCCCCAACACACCCGGAGCGACCGATCCCCAAACGGTCGACTGCATTTATCTAACTACTAAATTTAAATTGCTTAGGCGATTGCCCAAAAGCTTGTTGAAATACTCTGGAAAAATAGGCTGGATCACTAAATCCTACTGCGTAAGCTACCTCAGAAACATTCATGTCCGGTTTCTTGAGCAAGATTTTTGCTTGGCTTAGTCGTATCTCTTTGATATAGTTGTTGGGCGTTTTATCGAGTAGCGCTTTTACCTTTCTATAGAACTGGGCTCGGCTTAGTTGGAAGCCGCCAGCCAGCTTGTCGACGTCGAAATCGGCCTCGGCATAGTTTTGTAAAACGGCTTGTTGTAGTTGGTACAAAAATTGATCGTCGGCGGAGGGACGACTAGGGAGGTCGCTGGCTTGTAGCTGAAGGGAGCGATCAGCATAGGCAACTTGCAGATTCTTGCGCAGTAGCAACAACTGCTCTACCCGCACCAGCAGTTCTTCTCGCTGAAAGGGCTTGACCAAATAGGCATCGGCTCCCGTCTTTAGTCCTTCCAATTTCTCCGCAGAAGTAGCTTTGGCCGTGAGCAAAATGACGGGTATATGACAGGTGCTCAGACCAGATTTAATCTGTTGCGTAAATGAGAAGCCATCCATTTCCGGCATCATGACATCGCTTATAATTAGATCCGGAATTTCATCGGCGGCTTTCTCCAAACCTAGACGGCCATTTTCTGCAAAGACGACTCGATACGTATCGGATAAAAGCTGTCCGATATAAGTACGCACGTCAGCATGGTCTTCGACTAGCAAAAGGAGAGGCTTGTTTGGATCGGTGGACTGTGTTGTGTTTTGATGCTCCGCGTTAAAACCACCTGCTGCTGATTCGAGCAACTTATCCCTTTTATGAGGTTCGTGAATTTTTGAACTTCCGCGGGTCGTTAGCTTTTCGGTACCGGCAGCTTCAGGCGCTGATCTGCCAATTGGTAGGTTTACGATAAAGCTTGTTCCCTGGCCAAGCTGGCTGCTCACTTCGACTCGGCCACCAAGTAGCTCAGTCATTTGCTTGGTGATGGAAAGCCCGATACCACTGCTACCTACCGCTTGCTGGCGGTCTTGCTCTAATTGATAGTAGCGGTCGAAAATGTGGTTGATCTTATTTTCTGGTATGCCGGGGCCATTGTCTTTTACGCGCAATTGCAACTGCTCTTCATCAGTGTTTTTCAGATGTTTTACGTGTATGATCACCTCTCCACCTTTCGGTGTGAACTTGAGCGCATTAGAGACCAAATTGTAGACTATGTGACGAAGCTTTTCCTCGTCGAAATCCATCTCCAGAGCATCCGTTTCTGCATAAAAAACCAGTTGTATTTGCTTTTCCCGGGCTGTACTTTGAAAGGACTGGACGAGATATCGCAAATAGGGTATGACGTCGGCCAGCTTAGCATTAATAGTTAGTTGACCACTTTCCAGTTTGGACAGATCAAGTAGCTGGTTGATCAGCTGCAACAGGTTTTCGCTATTGTCTTGAATGAGCTGATAGGTCTGGGCTTTCTTCTTGCTAGAGATTTTTTTGATCCTTTGCCCATCTTGGTGTGCAAGCTCCTGAGTCATACCCATTATTACGGTTAGTGGCGTTCTAAACTCGTGGGCAATGTCGGTATACATACGGGTCTTCAGCCGATCTAATTCCTGAAGCTTTTTGGCCTCGGAATTTCGTAGTCTTAGATTGAATTGAAACCTTAAAAGAGTAAAAATGGTCCCACCAATAATCAATATATAAAGCAAATACGCCCACCATTGCTGCCACCAAGGCTTTAATATAGTTAGGCCGAGGCTTACGATCTGGTCATTCCATATCCCATCGTGGTTGGTTGCTTTGACCTTGAATACATAATCGCCTGGACTGATGTTGGTGAAAGTAGCGTTGCGTCTATACCCATTGTATTGCCAGTCGTCATGGAAGCCTTCGAGCATATAGGCATATTGGTTCAAATCTGGTGCAGTCAGATCAAGTGAAGCAAATTCGAAAGAGAAAACCTTGTCATCCCAGTTTAGTGTAATGGCTTCTGTTTGGTCTATAGGTACAGTAAGGAGCTGGCGCTCGCTGCGCAGATTGATCTCTTCGTTGGCCAAACTAAATTTAGTAAGGGCGATTCCACTCGCGCGGTCGTCTGCAACAATCGAACTGGGAAAAAAGGCATTTAGCCCTTTGATACCGCCAAAGAATAGCTCTCCCTCCCGACTTTTAAAATAGGCATTGGTATTGAACTCCTGATCTTGCAATCCATTAGCAGTTGTGTAGTTTTTCGTCATTCCCGTCTCTGGATCAAAGCGTGACAAGCCTTGATTAGTGCTCAGCCAAAGATTACCAGCCTCATCGTCTAGAATGCCGTAAACGACATTATCTGGCAGACCGTCTTGTTTTTTGTAGGCACTAAACCTTCTGGTGCGAAGATCCAGTCGGTTCAACCCACCGCCACCTGTGCCAACCCATAAAACCCGACTGCCAGGGTCTTTGTCGACAAAAAGTGACTTAACTACCGGATGGCTCAAGCTGTATGGATCATCTATATTGCTACTGTAAAGCTGGAACTCATTTGATCTTGGATTGTATTCTAGCAAGCCCCATTCGGCACCAATCCAAAAGTTGCCATCTTGATTTTGAACCAGGCAAGTCGATATTTTAGTTGGTCTTTGATAATGGGTGGCCGATAGGTAGCTATGCGCATAGAACTTGCCTTGCTCAAAATCATACTGCCCAAAGGCTTGATCGGTGAGCAGCCATAATTTCCCATCTTCATCAAAGAGTAATTCAATAACTGATTCTGTTGCAGGAAAATCAGGATTGATTCGAATTTCTCGAAATGACCAATCTACAATCTCCCCGTTCTCCAGATCGAAATAGCATAAGCCCTCTTCGGTGCCCAACCAAAGATCACCCGCATCGTCTTCCGCCATATCGTAGACCTTATCAAACTCTCTTTTGAACGTTCTTTCCCATGGTGTTTGGTCAAATTCCAAGCGCTCTATTTGACCGCTGGGTCTGTGGTATTTATACAGCTCCTTTTGAACTGGAGCTATCCAGAGATTGCCATCGCTGGTTTGGCAGATGGTGCGCACGCTCTTGTCTCGCCATACCAATGCGCTATCACCTTGGCTAAACTGCTTGCTTTTGGGACTATGCTTGTACAAACCATGGCCATTGGAGCCCATCCAGATATTTCCCTGCTGATCCTGTAGTAGGGAAGAAAAGCCTGCTTGCTCTATATCTATCAAGCCCATTAATCCAAATCGGTAATTCTGTATACCGAGTTTGGAATTTTCAGGTTGATAGTGCCCAACCACATGATTACCCACTACCCAGAGATGACCTTCTTCATCAAACATGCTGGCGTGGGCAGCACCATCGAAGGGGCTTATAACACTGAAATCGTAGTCATAATCTAGGTGCTTCCAGTCAAATTGATTACCGGAAATATCCCATTGTCCGATTGCACCAGCCGTGAGTACCCAAACCGATTTGTCCAATCCCTGAATGAGATGTAAGAACCTACGATCGGCCCGGAATCCAGCTCCTGCATTGTAGACATAATTGGACTCATAGAAGCCAGGGATATCTGGCAAATGGTCTGCCCAATTGAGGCGCTCTATATAGGTAGAATCGGTATGGTGAATGATGGCTACCTCGTCGAAGTCATGTACCCATACATTGTTTTGCTCATCAACGGCCATAGAGATGACTTGAGGCTCCCACAGCCCCTCGTTAACCTCTGTATTGGAGAAAACAGTGAAAGATGCCAGGCTTAAGTCGTAAGTTTCTGGTGGCATTTCGATTTTAGTGACACCACCATCTAGGGTACCGACCCAAATATTGCCCAATTGATCTTCTACGATATTGGTGACTTGGTTGCTACTGATCCCGCCATAGTCGTAGACAATAGATTGATTTGGAACAAAAGGGTTACCCGGTGCTTGCAATCGATGGAAGATCACCCGCTCGCGGTCGAAAAGATTCACACCTGCGGAAGTCCCAATCCACAAACGCCCACTGCGGTCCTCGTGTATTGCTTTTATGAAACTGCCGGATAGGCTGGTACTATCGAATGGGTCGTGTTCGAATACGTCAAAGCGATAGCCATCAAAGCGGTTCAGACCATCTTTTGTCCCCACCCACAGGTATCCGTGGCTATCCTGGCAAAGGGATGAAATAAAGTTTTGAGACAATCCCAATTCACTGGGAATACGCTCAAAATGGAAGGGTTGAGTCAGGCCAATGCACCAACTCTGACACCAAATGCACACCAGTAAAATCAGCCGTTTGTAGATCGGACTGCCACATAGGTTTCTCATGCCACCAGTATAGGTTGGCGCGGTAAGATAGCGTTAAAACCATTTGTCACGACAATTGCTGAACAATAGTCGTGAAAACGGAATTCCTATATTTGTACCACACATCCTTTTCAAACAATAGTGCAACTATCACTTTTCGTGCACTAAACACAAAACAACAAGTAGTTATGAAATTAGCTTTTACATGCATTTTTTCCAGCATAATGGCGCTCTCTGTAGCGCATAGCCAGAATACAATCGAGGTTCAGGCGGAAAGTAATTGGATTGCCTTTATGACGGTATTCAACCTGCCAGCTGATGGTGGTGGTGTGAATTTCGCCACACAATGGGGTCTTAATGATGCTAAGTCAACAACAGATTCTTTAGAGAATACACTTACTCTACAGCCAAACTATAATACTTACAATGCCGAAGATCCATTTTGGACAAACCCGGTAACATTGGAAGGTAACAAGCGGATGATAGCTGCTACCTTCGTTGAGCCAGGTTCGGATTTTAATGGTAGTGACTTCACTTTCACTGGTACAGTTGAGTCATATACGCTTGATACAGCCTACAGTACAAGATACTTTGTGAGAGCACTTGACACCGTAGGATTTGCTGATCAACTGGGCGGGGCTTATGTATTTGATTTGCCAACTAGTGGCACTTTCTCCGTTACTGTTCCCGCTGCTGAGTTGCCTGAAGGTTTACTCCTCCAATATGGTTTTGAGGTGGAGGGCCTTAACGCCAACCCAGCAGACGAAGCAACCTTAGGTAGCGTCGTTCTAGGCCCACTGGCCACCTCTGTCAATGAGCTCAACGATACTCGCATTCCAGCAACGGTTTTCCCTAATCCGGTGACAGACATCTTGACCATCCAGAGTGAAAGCCAGGTGCAGTCTTATCGGATATCCACCATTCTGGGCGAGCGCGTGCTCGATGGTCAGGCGACCAATCAGATCGATGTTTCTAGTCTGCCAATTGGCACCTATCTCGTAACTGCCCGTTTCGACGAAGGCCAGCGCGTGATTCGCTTCTTCAAGCGATAAAACCGGGATTTTGCACTAATTGGGCCAGCGGCCCAATTAGTGCAACTTCCTTCTCCAAGCCTTTTTTTCGCTTCGCTTCTCTTTTTCTTTTCTTCTCTTTCTGTCGTTGGCCTTGAAAGCGCCAGCTTTTCTTTTTTTAGGGATAGGCTTCAAGCCCGATTTCAACAACCTGCTCAGTTCTCTTCGGGCTAAGTCTCGATTTCTATGCTGACTGCGGCTGCTCTGTTCGGTTATGATCAGCAAATCGTCGGCGGTGAGGTACTTGCGCAAATGATACCGAAGCCTCCGCTTTTCCAAATCGCTCGCAGCTTCACTATCGGCCAGATTCCATCTCAACTCCACCTTGGTCTCTGTCTTATTCACGTGCTGTCCGCCCGGGCCGCCAGATCGGCTGGTCAGGATTTCTATTTCTCGGTCTAGGGTGGGGTAGTCCACGGGTCGCAATTTGGTGGTTTAATGCTTTTTAGTGCCCTTGGGTTTCAGCAAGGCATCACATCAAACAGTGTGTTAATTTAAAAAGCGGGCTAAACAAAAGTTCATTTTTTGCACTTTAGTAAAGTAAAGCCATGAAGCGAATTTTTGTCCTTTCCCTCTCTTTCTTCCTGGCCTTTTCCGTTCGTGCCCAGCTAGATGGCCCTGTGGGTGCCTTAGTTACTGGCAACGCCATTCAGGCCCAATACAATACGTCCAAAATATTGCAGCTTCAAGAAGCCTATCAGGCCATGCGCGCCGGGCAGTGGATCTTGAGCGAGCAGCGATACGAAGCCACCCTAGCCAATAATGCCGATTGGGTGCCGGGATTGGTCGGTATGGCTAATCTGATGATTCGCACCGGCCGGGAAACCGAAGCCAATCAGTACCTGAACCGGGCAATCCGCGTGGATCCGGTAGCTGCCGAGTTTCTCATGCTCAACAATCCCACAGATCTCATTCGCTTTTTGGCGCTTTATCCTGCCAATACAGAATTAGAGGTTTTATCAGGACTTCCGCAGGTCGGCTACCCCACAAATGGCGAACGCTTTGCCGCTGCTTCATCTGGCAATCTCAGTGGCCGATTCGAGTATTTTAGCGCCGTTCCCGATGCCATCTCGGATCTACCCGAAGACGATATTTTCTACAGGACATTAAAGCTCATGCTCGACAGCGATCTAATCGCAGCCGGACGACTGATGCGCGCACCCACAGAGACATATTTGGACGATCCGACACTCTACAGTTTTACGCAAGGCAACCTGGCCATGATGAATGGCCAGTACGTAATGGCTATGGATCACTACGACCGAACAAAGCTGCGCCTGGCAGAAGATTGGCCGGAGGCCATGTACAACCGGGGTCTGGCAAAAATTCGGGTCAACAGATATGATGTCGGATGCCAGTTTTTGCAGCAGGCCGCCCAGCAAAACTACCTGCCCGCTCAGCGAATGTTGGCTGGTCTTTGCTCCTTTTGAAAGTAAACTAGGTGTAATCGAATTCTTTTTCGTTGCTTTGCGCCGTCCACGATTGGACCAAAACGCACTTTCAAAATATGCTCAGCCGGAGGAACGTCCGCATTAAGATCATGCAGGTTCTGTACGCCAACCAGCACCCTGATGGTCTAAGCTTATCTGATAGCCGCAAAGCTTTTAAAGAACTGGTAGACCGGTCACACGGTTTGTTGTTGCAACATTTGCTTATTGTGCAGCGAACGGCCGAGTACGCCAAGCAAGATGAGGCCAGGCGCGGAGCTAAACATTTGCCTACGGAAGCCGATAAAGTATTCACGGCCAAACTGGCTACCAACCCTATCGTCTCCTCCCTTTCAACCGATCAAGAACTCCGCAGACTCTATGATAAGTACCGCGTAGGCAAAACAGTCGATGCCGAACAAGTACGCAAGCTCTATCGCAGCTTTTTAAAAACAGATACCTACATCCAGTATCTGGCAGAAGAGCAGGCAGACAATCAGGCACATATTACGATACTACTGGCCTTATATAAATGGTTGCAAAGCCAGGAGCTGTTCAAGACCATGGTCGAGGATCATTTTCCGCTCTATGAGGAAAATAAGAGCCTGACTATCGGTGCGCTTAAAAAAATCATCAAGGCGCTACCAGCCAAGGAAGATACCTTCTCGGTACTCAGTAGTCATGTGGAGGCGATAGAAGACTTCGGAAAGCCTTTGTTGCAGTATGTCATCGAGGCCGATGAACAGCTCTTAGTGCGGATCAAGCCCGTCTTGCAGAACTGGGATAGCGAACGCGTAGCCAAGATCGATATGATTCTGATCAAAATGGCCTTGGGGGAGTTTTTGCGCTTTTCGAAGATTCCGACCAGCGTAAGTCTAAATGAATATCTCGAAATCAGTAAATCCTACAGCACCGACAAATCAAAGGAGTTTATAAACGGCGTGCTGGACAAGCTGCTCAAGCGACTTCAGAGCGATGGATTAGTGACCAAAGAAGTATAATCTAGTCTAAGGATCAAACTTTCCACATTGTCTTTGATTTCAAAGACAAAAAAAGTTAGTAGTTTGGCAGCGAAGCACCTTGTTACGTGCTTTCGCGCCATACTTTTTAGGTAGCGAAACACTAATCCATCAATTTATTCATTTATGCGGAAATTATTACTTCCACTTTTAGCCCTCATGATTTGTGGGCTCAACACATTAGAGGCACAGGAAACCAAAAACGAATGGGCTGTAGGCGTACGTTGGATAGGACCCAACTACCTCTTCCCTCTAGATGACATCCAAGATATCCGACTCAGGGATTTTGGAGGTGGTCTCCAGTTTGATATCCAGCGCTATCTAACCGATTACTTATATGTTGCTCTACCCCTGCAAATTTCAAGAGCTGAGCGACGTACATCGCAATTTATGCCAGATCAAAGGCGAAGTGCCGCTGCTGTTGGTGCAGGCCTTTCTATTGGTTTAGAACCTATACCGGGTCAAACCTTCTTTGATCCTCAGATCTTTGCTGGCGTTGATGTCGGTTCATACCCCAACGAAGACGCCAAGTTCTTCCTCACTTATGGGGTGAATCTCAACTTCCGCCTGGGGCAGAGTGTATACTTCAGCCCTCGTGCAGAATTTCGGGAATCCCTGGTATCTGAAGGAGATCTATTTGATCACCTGACATTAGGCGTTGGTTTGTTCTTCCGTCCAGGTGCACCCAAAGTCGACAATGATCGCGACGATGACGGCATCCTCAACGAGAATGATGCTTGTCCAGATGATCCAGGTCCATTGGCAACAGTGGGTTGCCCCGATGCCGACGGTGACAACATTGCAGACAAAGACGATCGCTGTCCCAGTGAGCCAGGTCCAGCAGCCACTCAGGGTTGCCCAGACACGGATGGCGACGGTATAGCTGATCAAGACGATGATTGCCCAGATACGCCAGGACTAGTGAACTTGCGTGGTTGCCCCGATGCTGACGGCGACGGTGTCCGTGATATCGACGATGAGTGTGTCAACGAGCCGGGCCCAGCCAGCAACAACGGCTGCCCAGAGCCCGAAGATGCAGATGGCGACGGTATACCCGACGCAGATGATCAGTGCCCAACTGAGCCTGGAACACCGGCATTGCGCGGTTGTCCAGACAACGACGGTGACGGTATTGCTAACGCAGACGACCGTTGCCCAGATCAGCGTGGTACAGCTCGCTTCAATGGTTGCCCAGACAGCGATAGCGACGGAACTCCTGACCCAGACGACCGCTGTGTCAATGAGCCAGGTCCCGTAGACAACTTGGGTTGTCCTGAAATTGCCGAGGAAGACAAGACCGTTATTGAATTTGCCATTCAGAATGTAAACTTCGAAACCGGTAGCTCAAACCTTACAGCGAGCTCTAGGGACGTATTGGATCAGATCGCCGATATCATGAATCGCTATCCTGCTTACAGCCTCGACATTGGAGGCCATACAGATAGTGTAGGTAGCGAAGAAACCAATCAGCGCTTGAGTGATACCCGTGCTCAGTCTGTTCAAACTTACTTAGTAAGTGCAGGCGTAGACGCAGGCCGTATGAGCGCGCGCGGTTATGGCGAGTCTCAGCCCATTGCTTCAAATCAGACCCGCGATGGCCGTTCACAGAACCGCCGCGTAGAATTTGACCTGAAAGTGGAGTAATATCGGACAACCACCGATAGACCTCACAGGTTATGTAGGGGATGATGCAATCTGCATCATCCCCTAATTATTTTAAGTATGTATACCGAAGCCATTTCCAATCTTTCTCACGCTGAAAATCACTCGACCGCCATCATAGCAGGCGGCTGCTTCTGGTGTGTAGATACCATATTTAAGCGTTTAAAAGGGGTGAAAAGGGCCATTAGTGGCTATAGCGGTGGTACTGCCGAAACTGCTGATTACGAACTGGTGTGCAGCAAGCAAACCAAGCATGCGGAAGCTGTACTGGTTGATTATGATCCCAGCATCATTAGTTATGAGCAACTGCTGAAAATATTCTTTACGGTTCACAACCCGACAACGCCCAATAGACAAGGCAACGATGTGGGGCCACAGTACCGCTCTGCCATTTTTTATCTCGATGATGAGCAGCAAGCAATAGCTCAAAAGGTAATCGATGGCTATGCTGCCGATCTTTGGGATGACCCCATCGTCACCGAGCTAAGTTCCTTCGATACTTTTTATGTTGCAGAGGACTACCACCAAGGATACTTCGAGCGGGTGGGCAACCGCAATCCTTACTGCAGCATCGTTATCGCGCCCAAGGTCAATAAAGCCAGAAAAGCGTTTGCCCATCTTATGCAAGATGAGACCGTTTCTTGATCTGTAACCAAAAGCTCTATTGCATACTGATTTTGTCCAGATCGCCTGAGTGCATGACGTTCAGATCAACGTCGCCTTCAATCCCATTAAGCTGACCTGTCTCAGAAAACTGCCAGATGACTGCGGTCTCATCGGGTTCCGTGGGTAGCAGGCGCTCGAATCTTGCATCATCGTGGGTTTTACCGTCATACCTGGCTAGCCAAAAAGTGTAGCCGGGAAATTGGTCGGCCAGTACTTCGCGGTAGAAGTATTTGTAGTTGGTGTAAATCATCGGCTTTACGCCATAGTGATCTTCGAGTACGTCGAGCAATTGATGAAGCTTGGACCTCAGCTCATCCCTACTAAGCGGCGAGGTATCGGTTGCGCTATCGGAGTTGTTGGATTCTACATCTACTATGGGAATGAGATCGCCCGATGCCAATGAACCCAACTGCCTGATGAAGTAGTTGGCTTGTGCTACAGGATCTTCTTTAAATCGATAGTACATATAGGCTCCCCGGATAATACCAGCCTCCCTGGCATCGTCCCAGTATTGCTTAAAGAGATCGTCTGCTTTGGTTCCATAAGTGGCTCGAATAAGGGCAAACTCTACCTTCCCGCGTTCTACGCTATCACTGACTAGCCGCTGCCAGTCGATCTGGCTTTGATGATGCGATATGTCGATGCCGTATTTGGGAACAGAATCAGAGCTCAAGCCTGATTTCTGATTGAAACCGACGACTTTTGATTGATGATCTGCAATGGAATGCAGCCTCGATGAATCAGGTACGGGCGGAATAGAATGCCCGGTTTGAGAAGTGGTATCGATATGCTTGGCATCAAGCTCATTTTCTGGGACTGGGTCTAATGATGCATTCCCGGGGCTAGCCGGGCCTATAGTCGCTTTAGAAGCCATCCATAATATTCCTCCAACAAATGCAAGACTCAATAGTACAGGAGCCCAGCGACTTATATGTTGGCGCAAACTGGTTTTCGGCCGGCCAATTTTTGCTGCCAGTTCCGGAGATAGTTCTTTGGGCAGATGTTTGCGCCATCCCGCAGGCGCACAAAGCGTGCTGTCCAAAACACTGACATGTCTGAGCATTCGGGCACACTTGCGCTGAGACCAGGCGTGATCTTTAGCGTGTTTTACCCATTCTGCGTCTAGGGTGTCCAGTCTGGACAGCAGTACTTTTGCGCCCTCAGCCAGAGGCTGGGTTTTACCGACAAAGCCCTGGCCTGGATGATGAGTATTGAGGGCCAAGACTGGCTCAATGATCTGCTTGTCAATGGTATGTGGTGATTTATCTCTACCTTTTTTTACCCACTCCTGAAAGATTTGCCTATAGGCTTTTACCCATTCTGCCGCCTCTGGTTTGACGGATTGATAATGGGTAAACTTGACGATTTCATCATAAACCCGACTCAGTAGGCCCATCTGCTTGAAAAAAGCTTGTCGAATCTGCTCATATTCACCAGGGAAGCGATCCAGAAATTGATGCATCTTGTGTTTGTCCAGACTGACCTCTTCGCCCATTTTGTGGGCTAACTCGATCATGCGTGGTGCTTTTTCATTGGATAGCAAATGTGCATATCGATGCGGTCCCTGCTCTATAAACTGACCAATATTGGGATTTGGCTCTGATTTAAGGGCTGGGTATTTTTGTTGGTCTCCTTCTCCAGGTTTGTATTTGGCAATTTCGGACTTGGTATTCTTGGCTGCTTCTTCATAGCGGTCGGCATAGGAGATTAAATCGTGTTGCAGTTGCAATCTCAGCGCGTATTGCTTAGCTGCCTCCCTGCTTTTTATCCTGTTCTTCTTCCAGTTTCTAATAGCCAATCCGATTAATCCCAATAGTATAATTACCGCCAGAATGATAAGTGGCCAGCGGATACTTATCAAGATGTGTCCCAACTTGGTCGGATCAATCTGCATGGTGGGTTGTTTTTATTATTTGACTTTCGCAGGTCGGTTACTTTCCGAATCCGGGCTAGATGTTGCCTGCTCCTGCTGGCCAAAATATTTGCGCATAGCTAGTTCAGCGATATCACTTTTTGAGAGTGAGCGATA
>JBCDFE010000139.1:0-12456 GCA_039178745.1 Bacteroidota bacterium
CCAATCGCTGGCGATGGCGAGTATAGCACCTGCGTCAAGCAACTTTCGAGCTGGGGTGAAACCGACACCAAGGCCAAGGCTGGCACCCGGTAGCGCAACAGCAACGGTATTGCTCTTGGCCAAAAGCTCAATTTCCCTAGAGCCACTAGCTTCTAAGTGATCGGCTGAAAGTGCGCCGACTTCTACGGCGACCTGACTACCTCCGGGATGAAACTGGTCGGCATGAACAGTAAGATCGAAGCCCATAGCCTTGGCGCGCAAAAGGTAAGCTTTGGCCAGTTCGGGGGTGAAGGCTTCCTGCTCTATGAAGATGTCACATCTGGAGCGTAGCTGTTTTGAATATGCTACGCCCTCTGTAGAACTAGATAAAAACTCGTTCTGTAGATAATTGACTACCTGCGGAAGTACAAAATCAACTAACATGTCCAAGTAGGCAGCGGGACTACCCTCAAAATCTTTGGGTACCACATGGGCAGCCAGACAAGTGGGAATCAAATCTGGACCGTCAGGACGATTAGCCGTATGTATGGCTCGGAGCTGCTTGAGTTCATTGGGCAGGTCCAAACCGTAGCCGCTTTTGACCTCCATGGTCGTCACACCAGATCGAAGTGCCTGCATGGCGCGGCTAAAAGTCAGCTCAGCCAGCTCTGTTTCTTTTGCTAAGCGGGTCGATCTTACACTATCCTGTATGCCTCCGCCGGCGCGGGCGATTTCGAGATAGCTGCTTCCTGCATTGCGCAGTGCAAAATCTTTCGCCCGACTGCCTGCAAAACAAATGTGGGTATGACAATCAATAAAGCCGGGGATAAGCGTAGATGCCGATTCCGGCTCCCAGCGCTTTATTTCTTCATTGGGCTGGCGAAACTGGCCGAGTGTCTGATCTAGTTGATCGTATGTATCTACGGCTACAATCGTATTGCCTCTTACCAGCAGGGCTCCGTTGTAAATAATCCTTAACTGATCGTCGCCAATGGGGCCTCGGTCTGGCAAATGGGTAAGTGGCAGTAACTGAGCTACAGGGCCAATGAGCGTGAGCATGATCAATAATTTTCAAATTCCCCATCCTGCACTTGCCGAAAGTTGAGCCGCTGGTCTTCCGCCAGCCGATGGGTCCATTTCAACAGCTGACCTTCTTGTATTAATTGGCCCGCTATTTCAATATCGGGAGCAAAAACGCGATCTACCTCTGCAAAGGAAACGAACTCGCGCAGCTTGCTATGTACCTCTTCGAGTAAGGGCCCTGATCGCAAGGGCTTTCGAAAATCAAAGGCCTGTGCTGCCGTAAGAAGTTCTATGCCCAGTATTTTTTCCAGATTTCCGACTACTTGCAGTGCCTTCCGACCACTTATCGAACCCATACTGACATGGTCTTCCTGACCGAGGCTGGTAGGTACACTATCTGCACTGGCTGGAAAGCACAACGTCTTGTTTTCACTGACCAGGGCCGCCGTAGTATATTGCAAGATCATATAGCCGGAGTTGATTCCCGTATCTTTCATAAGTAATTTTGGTAGGCCGTGCCCACCTTCCAGAGCCAGATAGACCCTACGATCACTGATGTTGCCCAACTCGGCAGCAGCCAGGCAAGCATAGTCTAGGGCCATAGCCAATGGCTGCCCATGAAAATTACCTCCACTTATGGCCGTCTGCTCATCGAGCACTACCGGATTGTCTGTAACGGAGTTGATCTCAATTTCCGTGAGCTGTTTTAAATGGAGCCATGCTGTTCTGCTGGCACCATGCACCTGGGGCATGCAACGCAGAGAATAGGGGTCCTGTACACGATCGCAATCGATATGATCCTCCAAAATTTCAGAGCCTGTAAGTAATTTTCGCAAGCGAGCAGCTACATGCTCATTGGCGGGGAATGGGCGCAGCTTGTGCAGCTCGGCGATGAAGGGCTTAATGGATCCTTGTAGACCTTCCAGCATCATAGCACCGACTATATCTGCTTGCGCCAGACAGCGGTGAAACCGTTCGATGAGGAGAACGGCATGAGCGGCAATAAACTGTGTGCCATTGATCAAACCCAAACCTTCTTTGGGTCCGAGTTCGAGTGGAGGTAATTGCAGCAAATCCTGACTTGGACGAAAATCCTGCGACTTTGTCGTCGGTCTACCGTCGTATAAATATCCCTCCCCAATCAAAGGAAGAAACAAGTGTGCCAATGGGGCCAAATCTCCTGATGCACCTACTGACCCTTTGCTGGGTACCACAGGTGTAAGCCAATTATCAAGCAGATACATGATTCGGTCAAGAGTATTCACCGACACCCCGGAATATCCCTGAGCAAGTGCGTGCAGCTTGAGGACAAGCATCAGACGAGCTGTTTCTATCCCAATAGGCTCACCTACGCCCACCGCATGGCTGATCAGTAGGTTGCGTTGTAGAATTTTAGTTTGATCGGCGGAAATGGTCGTTGTACATAGCGGCCCAAATCCGGTATTGATGCCGTAAACTGGCATACTACCAGCAGCCATGTGCTCTACCGCTTTGCAACACCTCTCCAGTTTTTCTCTTGTTGCTGACTCTATGGTGCCCTGGGTCTCTCCACGAGCTAGTGAGATGGCCATACTGCAGCTCAGGCGGTCTTTTCCGTAGGCAAATTTGTGTTTATCCATAATCGACAGGCGGTTGGACTCGCAAAGGTACTGATAGTCCACAAGGAGTTTATCCTCAAAAAACCGGAGCTCATCCACAAAATCAGCGGGCCCGTCGCGAAAGAGTTGCCAGAGAGTCGGCTGCCCTTGACTTTTGGAACATAACAACTCAAATACGCATAAGACAAAAGCTACACTTCTTGATAATTGGCCATTTATCTCCCAGGAGATCCTGTGATACTCAGGATGATTTTCTGACCACATAAATTTTACTCATGAATAGTAGTCGTTTGTTTTTGTATTCCTGTTTGGGTAGCTTTCTTTTTTTAGTTGCTGCCTGCGCAGAAGATGACGCAACAATCATCCCCGAAGATGATGTCACCACCATTTCCGATCCCACAGAAGGTTCCGACAATCCCGAAGAGACCGGCATCCATTTGGCTAATCTCGATGTGAATTTCCTGCACGACTGGACCGAGCTTTTACTGGAGGTAGAAAGATATGCGACGGGTATGCGGCCTAATGCATCGGCTCGTGCTTTAGCCTACATATACCTGGCAGGATACGAAGCCGCTGTGCCGGGCATGGATGATCATCGCTCTGCAACTGATGCCATTCCAGGCTTTAACATCAATCCAGGCCGAGCAAATGGCTCACTTCACTGGGGCATTGCCATTAACACCGCCTTAGCTCGCACACTGGATCACTTTCTAATCAATGTTCCCAGCACTGCCGATGATCAAATTGATGCACTCGAAAGTGCATTCCTCGAAGAGTTCTCCAACGGCATTAGTCCAGAATTACTAAACGCTTCCGAAGAATGGGGCAACTACGTCGCAGATCGGGTAATTTCCTTCGCTCAGTCAGATGTGCAGGCAGAAGCTCAGATACTCGACCCACAGCCCGACTCTTATGAACCACCTACTGGCGATGGCTTTTGGACCTATTCGGCAGACCCCGAGCGAGCATTATTTCCGTACTGGGGCGAAGTGCGCACCTTCGTCATAGCTCCTGAAGAAACCACTAGTGTAGATCCTGTCGAGTATTCCGAACAAGAAGGCAGCGATTACTACAACCAGATGATGGAGGTCTACACCGTCAATAATGCCGCCATGACGACCGACGATGAGCAACTTTGGATTGCAGAATTCTGGAGCGATGATGTGGAAGGTTTAATGTTTAGTCCACCTGCTCGTCAATTCTCTATAGCCAATCAGTTGATCGAGCAATATGGCCTGAGTGCCGAAGAGACGCTTTATCTATATCTGAAACTCGGCTTGTCGCTAAACGATGCCGCTGTAGCTACCTGGAAGTACAAATACGAATATATGGTCATGCGCCCCAATGTATTCATACACGAGCACATAGACCCCGACTTTCAAACCAATTTATACCGCCTGGTCTACTGGCCAAATCCCAGCTTTCCTGGCTATCCATCCGGACATTCCTGTTTCGCCTCCGCAGCAGCTGGTGTCTTTATAGACTTCTTCGGAGACCAAACCAATTTCACAGACCGGAGTCATGAGGGCAGGACCGAATTTCTCGGAGCTCCAAGGTCATTCAACTCCTTTAGGGATTTGGCTAGAGAAAATGCGTTTTCCAGAATTCCATTAGGCGTGCATATCCGCATGGATTGCGCAGAAGGCCTTCGCCTTGGTTACGAGATCTCTGATGCGATAAACGAACTCGACTTAAGGCGCCGACCGGCATAAAAATTAAATGTGTTTTTAATCTGTGAACAATGCGTTACCCGTTCCCTTGCTGATCTAGATCAGCAAGGGTCGGGTTTTTGAATTAAATCCCTCTATTGAATAAACAACTACTTTCGCTTTTATGAGTAGGTCATTTGTCTACCTGGCAATTTTTAGTGTGGCATCATTAGTGCTACTCATTCCACCGCTCTCTGTGCCGGGTCAGGGCATTGCCTTCGTATTTGAGGAATTGCTTAGCCTTGGGCTGGCTTTGATCCTGTTTGCAATTAGCCTGAAAGTTATTCGGCGAAGAGTCAAAAAGTCCGTAGCCAATAAAGCAAATAGCGAGAAATCATTTGCATACCAAAGGGAGTTTAGGGATATTATTCTAGGCACCCTTCTGGCCTTTTCCTTGGTTTGCTTGCCTGCCTTTCTTTATCATCAGACTAAGGGTTTACCCTCGTTTTATAAAGGGCTTCTTGAGTACAAAGAGACTGTCAGACGCAATCAGCGACCTGCTCCTCGTCGGGCTCGTCTACGAGAGCTAGATGCAGAAAGGCTTCCACCACCACCAAGGCTCAGGCCCGCCCCAATGCACGCCCCAGATCAGATTCCGTTCTGGCCATTTGCACTGAGGGTACTCGGAGTGAGCCTCATCACCCTGAGCTCCGTATATACCGTTGAAGTAGTGCACGCCAATAAACAGCAGCTAATAAAGGAACGGCTCGTTCAGCAGGAGTGGCTTAAAGAGCAAGCAGTCCTACAAGCGAATGTGCTTAAAAAGCAGCTCAACCCACACTTCATGTTCAATACACTAAATGTATTGTCAGAGCTCATTTATGAAGACATCGACAAGTCCCATAAATTCATTAACGAGCTGTCCAAAGTATACCGGTACGCTATAGAACACATGGAAAAGCCATGGAGTACACTACAGGAGGAAATTGATTTTCTCAACTCCTATGTGTATTTATTGAAAATCCGGTTCGACGATAAACTAAAATTCGACACGGCCGTAGATAGTAGCTTGCTACAGCACCGAGTACCTGCTATGACGCTGGAGCTACTCGTCGAAAATGCGATCAAACACAACTCATTAAGCAAGGAATCGCCCTTGTCGGTACATATTCTAACCACCAACGGGCACCTCATAGTGAAGAACAACCTACAAGCCCGCGACGAAGAAACAGATTTAACAGGGGTCGGTCTGCAAAATCTGAATAGAAGGCTGGAATTACTCGGGCAAGATCAGGCCGTGTATAAGGTGAACAAAAATTATTTTGAAATTAGCGTACCGCTCAAAAGACCACTCAATATAACCTAGGCTTGAAAATTAAAATTCTCATAATAGAAGACGAAAGATTGGCAGCCAATCAACTCCAACGGATGTTAAATGCCCTATCTGTAGATTTTGAACTTGCAGCCGTTATTGACTCAAAGAAAGAAGCCATTCTAAAAATTCCATCACTGGATTTGGACCTCATCTTCATGGATATCCATTTAGCAGATGGCAAGTCTTTCGACATTTTCTCCGCAATCAAGGTAAATACTCCAGTTATTTTCACCACGGCTTATGACAAATATAGCCTGCAAGCCTTTAAACATTTTAGCATAGATTATCTCCTTAAACCCATAGACCCGGAAGAACTCCAGAATGCCGTCAACAAATTTCTTCACTATTTTAACCCAAGCCAGCAGGAGCTACAGTTACAAAAATTATTGAGTCACATTCAAGCTGAGCCTGATTTTAAAAATCGATTCTTAATCAAAATAGGATCTCGATTAAAGTCTGTAGAAAGTCGAAATATTGTCTATTTCTATGCTAAAGAAAAGGTGAACTACCTATGCACGAATGAAGGCCGCAATTTACCCCTTGATATCAGCCTAAAAGAACTCGAAACTCAGCTTGACCCAAGTCACTTCTTCCGCGTAAATCGCAAATATATTGTCAATAGGTCAGCTATAGAAGACCTCGTTTATCTATCACCTACTAGACTGATGGTGGCCCTGCGGCCTGCAACTAAAGACGACGTTATAGTTGCCGGCGAGCGCATTAGCGCCTTTAAGCAATGGCTCAGCTAGACTAACTTAGTAGCTTATCCATAATCAGACCACCATTCACCCAAATCAAATAGAGCAGTAACAAGCCGCCTAGTACATTTTGCCACCAGGCATTCGAGTGGTCACCCAAGCGGGCTCTATCGTTGGCCAACCACAATATCAGACCCGCTATAAAGGGCAGCAAAAAACCGTTCACCAGCTGGGCCGTAACTATGACACCGATCAAGTCCAGCTCAAGTAGCGCCACTGTCAGCCCGAAAAGCAAGCAGCTCGCCCATGCTAACCTGAAGTACTGCCCTTTTGCCGACCATGCCTCGCTGTTCTCACCCACCCCCAGCAGTCCTCTTCCGGCTAGTGCAAGCGCCAAAGGGGCCGTAATTGCCGAGCTCAACCCGGCTGCAAACAAACCTATACCTAGCATCCATGGACCGAAGAATCCAAGCTTATTTTCTAAGATGATGCTCAGCGCCTGAAAATCATCAAATACACCCGAAAGCATACTCCCTGTTAGTAGAATTCCCAGCGTAATAAGTGCCCCCAGTCCAAAGGATACGCCTAGACCGAGCTTAATATCCCCAAGCTTTTTACCCCGCCCCAAGCCTGCTGCAATGAAGAAATTATAAGGCACGATCGTAGTCCCCAGCAATGCGATGATGGTCGAATTTTGGACTTCCGCAGGTGGCGTCTCACCAGCTTTGACCAGGGAGTTGCCGCTCGCTTGTTCTATCAGTCCCAGCGTACCACTCACTAGAAAACAGATCCCCATTACAGCAACTATAATCGCCAGACCGTTGCTTATTTGTTTGATATTGCCCGCATATAGCAGAGCAGTAGCCAACACCCCCAAAACCAAGACAAAAGACCGATCTACACCTCCTAATAATTGCAGCCCCTTCAAGCCACCTAGCAAGTTGCCGGCCTCATAGGCCACACAACCTATACCTACAGCCAGGAAAAGACTAAAGGGCAGCCATTTGCCCGAACGCTCCTGGACCAAAACTCCTAAAGGCTGCCCACTCGAAGAGGTAACGCGAGCTGTCATTTCCATCAATACATAACCCGCAAAGCTCGCCAGCACTACCACCCAAGCATAGGCCATTCCGCCTTCGGCACCAGCTTTTGTAGCTGTCGTTACCGTACCGGGACCGATGAAAGCGGCTGCAATGACAGACCAGAGCAATATGGAGGCTAGACGAGACACACTATTGGATTTTGCCCAAATGTATGTTACCGCAGCTTATTGACTTCTAGTAGCATTGATTACGCTACTGGACAAATTCGTTTTTTACACCAACCCTAAGACAGCACTACCTATCCAAATACTCCAAAGTCTCTTCAAAAAGAGAAGCACCCTCGATAGGTGCAAATGAGATGTTTTTATACGTATAGGCCTTCGGAAGATTGGCACAAAAGCGCCCAAAACCCCCATCAGAAAAATCGGCGTTTATAAATGATAGAACCCGTTTTCCAAATTCGGGGTCCTTTAGAAAGGTATTCCATTTTGCCCGGTGACCCCCTCCTTCCAGAATGACCAGATGACTGTTGGGAAACTGTGATTGCAAAAAATGGGCATTGGATAAAGGCGTACTCAAATCCAAGTTGCCATGCAGCATAAGCAAAGGCGTAGAATTGGCTCTGGACTCCGAAATTTGAGTGTCGCCTTGATGCTCCGACCTGCGGAAGTCCTCTCCTATAGAAGGCAAATCGCATACCGCATCTATAGCTCGCATACTTTCATTTGGATCAGCAAGCCATTCAAGTTCAGGTCTAGTGCGCAGCTCGCGATCCATTTCCACACCAACGCCTATGCTGTAATTCACCAGCTCTGGCATCATGCCGCTATCCTCTTGACTCATACGCCTCTCGTAGGCCCAGAGAGCTAGCAGACGATAGTCGCCCCGGTATAATTCGGTGATGTATTTGGGCCAGAAGGCCAGCCTGAGCTCATATCCACAAAAGGGACAAGTGATATTGCTTAAAAAATCATCCCGGCCGATTAAAAGCGTCGTATCTATATTTCTGGATGGCCACTGTAGCGGAACTTCAATGGGGCCGTTGCTAAACCGACCGACAATCTCCTGGACCGCAGCAACTAATCCAATATCGGGCAAGTGGCTCATCAATGACTCATCGTTTTGAGCTGTGCGGTCCAGCAATCGGTATACATCAGCCAGCCCCCTTGGATCGTCATAGCCAAGCTCGATTGGCTCGATTCCCGACAAGATCAGCCGATCAACCATGCTGGGATATCGCCTATGGTATCCGAGTGCCCACTGCGACCCGAAGCTGTGACCAACCAGAGCAATCTGGTCATACCCGAAGTGCCTGCGCAGTTGTTCTACATCGTCTATGAGGTGATAGAAGTCGTATCCTTGCAGATCTACACCCATCGCTTCAATTTCTGTGCAGCGCTGGTCAAAAGCATCTGCTATGGCCGCATAGCGAGCTACCCGATCCAAAGGCTCGTACCTAGCTCCATGTGCGTAACTGAATCTGAAATCGATAAAGGGCAAGCCTGCGTATCCTTTAGATTTACCTCTCTGATTGACGATGATCACATCTCTGTTTTCATTGAGCAAGCTTATCTCGTACGATAGGGCACGACCGCGTTCGCCAACCTCATCTTCGAAAAACTCCCAGCGCTCGAAGTCGCTTCCAGGACCTCCGGGCAGATAAAATACTGGTGGTAAACTACGATCGTTCTTGGCGTAGAACCGGAAAAAGTGAACACTAATCAACCGGCTGGCAGGATTATTTCTGTTCTCTTGAACGAGCATAATACCCTCCTCTCCACGGAGACTAAAGTTGTCATCCTGTAAGGTGATTGGCTGCGTACTGACAGCTACCTGCTCCGGAAAATAAACTGCGGGGCCTGCTTCCTGAGCGACAAGCGCCTGTTGCAGAAGCGAAAAGCAAACTAGCCATATATAGCGACTGAGGTAGTAGAAGCTGTGTTCCATGAAAATGTGAGGTTTATTAAAATATCTTTATGCAAAGATAAGTATTTTTATATAAAGATATTTGCTTTTGCATAAAGGTTTTATTTTTACAGATGAGATCATTGATCTCGTCTACAAAGAGCCGCCGATGCAAACGGATTATGACCTGATAGATAAGCTAGTCAACGACTGGGCCAAGGAGCGGCCAGAAATAGACGCTGCCCCTATGCTGGTGGTCGGCCGCATTATCCAACTCGGCAAGAAGCTGGAGCGAAGGGCAACTCTTGCCATTCAGGATGATGGCATACAGTATACTGAGTTAGATGTATTGGCTACCTTGAGACGGTCAGGTCATCCCTACTGCTTGACACCAACTGCCCTGGGTCAGTCTGTCATTATTACATCAGGAGCTTTGACCGCACTTCTAAACCGCCTGGAAAGAAGAGAACTAATAAGCCGAATGCCCGATGAAACAGACGGGAGGGTGAAGCTAGCCTGCCTGACGGCATTGGGTAAAGAGCTGATAGACCGGGCCATCGTGCTGCGATTTTCTGAAGCGGCTGATGCCATCAACGCCCTCGGTAGTGATGAGAAAAGAGTTTTAGCCTCTCTTTTGAAAAAGATGGGACAGGATATCGAGCCTTAACAATCCGATGACGCATCCAAGACGCATAGAGTTTCAGAATCATCAAAATCCTAATTCGGGCTTCGATTTGGTCCGCTTAGAGGAGGTACCCAACAAGGCTGGGCTAGACCATTCGCCCCACAAGCTGCATCATGTCGGCTTCTACATTATACTCTTTGTCACTAAAGGCAAAGGCTGGCACACGATTGACTTTCAGGACTACGATTGCTCTGCCGGTACAATTTTGACCATCAGGAGGGACCAGCTGCACAAATTTTCGACCGAGAAAGGACTGGAGGGCATTCTCTTGATATTCACCAACGACTTTTTGAGTAGTTACCTAGAGCAGCTGGAAGAGCAGAAGTCGCTACAACTTTTTAATGAGCTACTGGCCAGTCCTAAAATACAACTCAGCGCAGAAGATCGTACTTGTGTCATAGAGCTCACAGACCGAATCAGGCAAGAATATTTTTCGATCAATGATCCATACTCTCTGGCCATCATACGGTCAGAAATCCATATACTCATCAATAAGCTATATCGGATCAAGTCTACTGACGAAAGCCTGAAGTTTAACAGAAAATACCTGGATCGATTTATAGAATTTCAACATTTGGTTGAGACGGGTATTACAGAAAGCAAGCGAGTCAGCGACTATGCCCAACGGATGGCCCTGAGCACTAAGAGTCTCAATAATATTGCGCAAAGCATCGTCCACAAGTCAGCCAAGGCCTTTATCGATGAGATCGGCACCAAGCAAATCAAAAGACTACTGGCGAATACCAATCTCAGTGTGAAAGAAGTCGCCTACGCTTCGGGTTTTGAGGAGAGTACCAACTTTTATAAATACTTCAAGCGCCATACCAATATGACTCCTGAGCAATTCCGACGCCAACAAGAGAGCTGATTCCGATTTTTACAGTCATCACCCCAATTAGTATAGCTATAGCAGATTGCCTGGCCAATACCTTTGTTTCATCCAATCACCAAATACGATTAGATGAAATCTCTTTCTTTTATTCTCGTGCTGGCATCGGCACTCTTGCTCAGTTATTGCAACACCAGCAACACAACAGCCGACGAGACCGAATCAGCAACTTCAGATGAAACCACCGACACTATGGAATTGACCAACCGAGAAAAAGTAGTAGCACTACTGAATTCATTCAATACAGGCGATACCGAGCCAATTTCTTACATCAATCCCGAAAAGTACATTCAGCACAATTTAGGCGTCGCCGATGGCTTGGCAGGATTTGGTGCCGTGATGCAAGCCGCTCCCCCACAGGGCTTTTCTGCTAACGTAATTCGCTCTTTCGAAGATGGCGATTACGTAATAACCCATACAGAGTATGACTTCTTTGGCCCTAAAGTAGGCTTTGATGTTTTCCGCTTTGAGGATGGGCTAATTGTCGAGCACTGGGACAACCTGGCCGAAATCACCCCTCCAAACCCCAGCGGGCGCACACAGCTAGATGGCAATACCGAGGTAGTTGATCTTGACAAAACAGCTGTAAATAAAGCAATCGTGCAGGGGTTTGTAGACAATATTTTATTGAATGGCCTATTCGATCAGGTGGCCACTTACATCAACCCGGAAAAGTATATCCAGCACAACTCACAAGTTGCTGATGGACTAGATGGGTTTGGTGCCGCCATGCAAGAAATGGCTGCCAACGGATTAGTCATGGAGTACAAAACGGTTCATAAAGTACTGGGTGCCGGCAACTTTGTGCTCACCATGAGCGAAGGCGTATTCGGGCAAGGCGAGGAAGTCGCCTTCTACGATCTCTTCCGCCTTGAAAATGGGTTAATTGTCGAACACTGGGACGTGATCCAGAGTATACCTCCACGAGAAGAGTGGAAAAATGATAATGGCAAATTCTAGCGCCAATTATCCTGACTTTGGCCTGAGTGCCAAAGTCAGGATAGCTATTCTTCAACTTCTTCCCATCCTTTTGCTAATTCGGCCTTGAACGGGCCGTAATTTTTATAGAATACCTTAGTAATATTATAGTCTTTCTCGCTAGTTCTAATGATCAAAAGCTCACTGCGGCCATATCGAAGCGGCGTATCTGTTATTACATATCCCAATATTTGATCTCTGGGCACAAAGCCGTTGCCGAAAGCCCCTTTCCAGTCCAGTCCTTTGTCAGACAGTTCGTATCGTAAGGGTATCAACGCATAGTACCACAGCAGGGCAATCATTGTAAAGAAACACACGGCTCCGAGCGTCAAAGGCCAGTATATTTCTTCTAATTGTAGCAGATATGCGATCAAGATCGCACAGGGAATTAAAGAGAGTGGCGCTGTGATAATGATGATCCAGCGCGTGGTTGTGCGTTTGGTTTGTGTGGTGATGGGTAGGTTCATAAATTGGCAAAGCAGATAAGCTGCTTTGCCAATTTATGAACAATTTTCCGTCCTATCTTGTGTCCTTATAAATTCTAGATCATGTCCGACAAACGCCTCTTTCTCCTCGATGGCCACGCCTTGGTATACCGTGCACATTTTGCCTTTATCAACCGACCATTGATCAA
>JBCDFE010000140.1:0-12296 GCA_039178745.1 Bacteroidota bacterium
AGCTATCTGGACAAAGATGGTCGGATAATGGAGCAACGCCAATTTTAAACCTACGCTGCGCACGAAAAAGTGGACGATGGCAAATGGTTAGAAACATTATCAAGAAAGCGGCCTAGCTGCGAAAGCGTGAAATGCACCCCTGGGCAATCACTTTACCTCAAGACCGCAGCCTGGAATTCGAGACTAGCCCGCGTGTGTACACCCGCCCCGGCAAATACCGCATTATGGTTAAGGTGGTCGACATACTTGGCGTAGATACGAGTCAGTTACTGGAGCTAGAGGTAGGTTAGCCTCCTGCTAAAAAAAATGACACTCTCCAAATCCCAACTCCACATCCTCCGCTTTACCTTTGTGTTATATTAAGGACACGGCTCTGCTTGCGCCTGCGCAGTCAGAGCCAGTTTTTACAACAACCAAGCAATCATGCCTGCACTCGACAAGCTCAAAGTAGGACTCTTCTTCGGCTCCGATACCGGAAACACAGAAGTGATCACCAATGATTTCGTAGAAACCTGGGAGGCCACGAAACTGGAGGTCATCGCAGCCATTGACATGAAGAAGGAAGACTATGCGCGCTTCGACTTCATCATCATCGGCTTATCGACTTGGTATGACGGCGACTTGCAAAGCGACTTCGAAGACTTCTTTCCGCAGTTTCAGGAAATCGACTTTACCGGCAAGATCGTGGCCATGTATGGCTTAGGTGACCAGCTCGGATACGACGAGTACTTCGTAGACGGCCTAGGTATATTGGGTGAGGTCATCTTGAAGAATGGAGGTAAGATCATCGGCATGTGGCCCACTGAAGGCTACGACTACACCAAGTCAAAAGGTGAATTCACCTCAGAGCTGTTCTATGGTCTGGCCATAGACGAAGACAATGAAATGGAAAAAACCGCCGAGCGACTCGAAGCGTGGATCCCTCAGGTGGTGGAAGAACTGGAAGAAGCCTTGGTGGTGAATCCGGTTGGGTAGAAAGCTTATATGTTATCGATGATTTGCGCGCAAATCATCGATAACAACAAAACTTACCGCAACTCCGCTGCTCCTTCAATAATCTTATCTACGGCTCCTGGGTTGAGTAGTGTAGAGGTATCGCCCAGATTGCCCAACTCATTGGCGGCTACCTTGCGGAGAATGCGGCGCATAATCTTTCCCGATCGCGTCTTTGGCAGGGCTGTTACAAACTGGATCTTATCGGGCTTGGCAATAGGTCCGATCTCCTTTCTGACGATCTTGATGATCTCGTCGTGCACCTGGTCGAGTTGGTGCTCGCCCGGCCCCATGATCACATAGGCATAAATACCCTGCCCCTTAATGTCGTGCGGATATCCGACCACCGCGCTTTCGACTACCTGCTCGTGCTCATTAATGGCATTTTCGACCTCGGCGGTACCCATCCGGTGGCCCGATACATTGATGACATCGTCTACGCGGCCAATGATGCGGTACATGCCATCGGCATCTCTTCTGGCGCCATCGCCGGTAAAGTACATACCCGGAACCGTGCTGAAATAAACGTTCTTACAACGCTGATGATCACCCCAGGTCGTACGCAGCATGCTGGGCCAGGGAAACTTGACGCAGAGTAAGCCCTCCGCCGGGTTTTCCGGATTTTCCTTCATACTGTCCTTTCCGACTAAGCAGGGCTGTATACCCGGTAGTGGATAACCAGCGAAGGTTGCTTTCTGGGGCGAATGGCCACCCAATCCGGAAATCATCATACCACCGGTCTCAGTTTGCCACCAAGTATCTACGATGGGTACCGTACCCTTTCCGATTTTGTCTTTATACCACTCCCAAGCCTCTTCGTTGATGGGCTCGCCAACGGAACCGATTACTTTTAGATCACTCAGATCGTGACCCTCCACGTGCTCGTCGCCCTTGGCCATGAGCGCACGGATGGCGGTAGGGGCCGTGTAGAACTGATTGACCTTATGCTTGGCACAAACCTCCCAGAACCGCCCGGCATCCGGGTAGGTGGGCACGCCTTCGAACATCATACTCGTGGCCCCACAAAGCAGCGGCCCATAGAGAATATAGCTATGGCCCGTAATCCACCCGATATCGGCAGTACACCAGTATACGTCGCCCGGCTTGTACTGAAATACATTGAGGAAGCTGAAAGCCGTATATACCATGTAGCCGCCACAGGTATGGACCACGCCCTTAGGCTTGCCGGTAGAGCCGGAGGTGTACAAAATGAAAAGCACATCTTCGGCGTCCATGGCCTCCGCTGGGCATTCTTGACTCAGGCCCGCACGCGCCTCATGATACCAGACATCTATCTTGTCATTCCAGGCAATGTCCTCGCCGGTATTTTTGTGCACCAGCACATTTTCTACGGTCGGACATCCGATAGACATAGCATCGTCCACGACTTGCTTGACAGCAATGTTTTTCTTCCCGCGCTTATTGTAGTCGCTACAGATGATCATTTTACAATCGGCATCGTTCACGCGATCTGCCAGAGCTTGAGCGCTAAAGCCCGCAAAGACTACGCTATGGATAGCCCCTATACGCGCACAGGCTAAGACAGAAACGGCTAATTCCGGAACCATGGGCATATAAAAACAAACCCGGTCACCCTTGCCGATACCCAACTTCTTAAGGGCATTTGCGGTCTGACTAACTTCTGCCAGCAGCTGCTTGTAACTGAGCTTTACCACCTCGCCATCGGGGTCATTGGGCTCGAACAATATGGCTGTCTGGTCACCTCTGTCGGCAATATGGCGGTCCAGGCAGTTCTCAGTGATGTTGAGCTTCCCGCCTTGAAACCACTTGACATCGGGGCCATCAAAATTCCATTCGAGGGTTTTGTCCCAGGCCTTGTGCCATTTGAAGGTACTGGCTTGTTCGGCCCAGAATTTTTCGGGATCAGCTACGGAATCGGCATATACCCTTTGATAATGCTCAAAAGAATCAACCTGAATCGGTAGTTGTACAGTAGGTTCGGTTGTAGTCATGATAGATGAAGTTTAAGCTTGCGTTTTTAGCCGAAAGCGGCCAGTTCTTTAATGGTATTGACAAGATCGTCGTTGTCGAAAGGTTTGGTCAGGTAGACTTCACCGCCGCTGCGATAACCTTCTGATACATCCTGAGGCGTACCTTTGGCAGTGAGAAAGACAATGCGCAAATCGGCGAGCTGATCGATAGCGCGTAGTTGTTCGGCCAGTTTAAAACCGTCCATGCCGGGCATCATCACATCGAGAACGGCTATTTGAGGTAAGACTTCACGGGCCACCTCCATGGCCTCGGTCCCGTTTGTTGCCGTTTGGGTCTCAAAGCCCGCTCGCTCGATCAAGAATTTGACCGATAGCAAGATGGCTGGCTCGTCATCGACAACTAAGATGGTTGGTTTTTTACTTTCTTCCACAGAGATCAACTTTTATTAGATTGGGTGATTTGTGGTAATTCTTCCAAATCGGGTTCTGGTGTTCTGATGGGAAGCCGGAGCATAAAGCAAGCGCCTTGCTCATAATTGCTATCCAGAGACAGACCTCCACCAGACTGCTCTACAATTCGCTTACTGATGTAAAGGCCTAGTCCGCTGCCGGCAGGTTTACCTTTCTCTGCATTCGTGATTTGGGTAAACTGTTCGAAAATGAACTGGCGCTGCTCTGGCAAGATGCCCGGTCCATTGTCTTTTATCTTAATCAGAGCCAGAGAACTATCTTCGATATGATCAGAAGATTCTATGCTCAGTTCGACCTGAACATGCCCTTTTTGTTCGGGAACAAATTTGATGGCATTGCCCAGTAGATTTATCATGACCTGAGTCAGTCTATCTGGAGGGCCGAAGGTGAGGGCTGCTTTATCTGTCAGATGGGTAGATATACTAATGCCTTTTTCTTTGGCCAAGCCCGCCAGGCTAGCAACACTATTTTGAATGAGTAGCTTGATGTCTACGGGTTCAAAATGACCTCCATCTTGCCGAGCTTCTATCTTTTGAAGATCCAATACCTGACTAACCAACCGGGCGAGGCGCTCACTTTCGGATACGATAATGCGCAAGAATGCCATCTGTTGGTCTCCCTGTAGCTGGGGAGAATCTATAAGAATGTTAGCCAATGACTTGACCGAGGTTATAGGCGTGCGTAGCTCGTGGGTGACTGTACTAATGAAGTCGGCCTTCAGTTTGTCTAGCTCTTGTAGTCTTCGATTGGCCGATCTGAGCTGGGTGGTAAGTGCTTCTAGTTCAGCTTGCTTGCGCTCTAGCTCCCGCCCATAGCGAACGGCATCATGTGTCCGTTTGAGGATACGGATCACTTCCTCCAGTTGTACAGGTTCTTCCCTAATTATTCCTTTTAGTAGTGTCTGACTTGCCGCCGAGCCCACAGCACCGGCTAGCTGCTTCTCCGTAAATAAAAGCAGTGCTGGAGATGCGTTTTCGGTTGATTTTGGGGGTGTTTCTCCGCTCTTTCGAGCAAATTCAGCAATCATATTTTTGGCCATCAAAGGACCGACAAAGCGAGCCAGCAAACCTCTGAGATCACCTACTTTAGCTTGCCTTCTACGCAGCAGGTAGTCGTCTGCTTCTCTATTTTGATACTTATGATGATTGACAAAGAAGTCCGCTTGCGTAATATCTATAGGTCTCGCCTTACTGTACAGGCTGCCAATGACCAAGGCGGCAGCATTAGCGAGCAAACTCCAGAAGGCAGCATGGGCTATAGGGTTCATATCGGCCATACCAAACAGTGCCTGAGGTTGGAGAAATGAAATGCCCCATGGCCCATTCTCTATCAGACCCGACATGCTATTGCTGGCCACAAGTATGGTGGGCAAGACCAACGTATAAGCCCAAACCGAAAAACCCAATACAAGTCCCCACTTAGCTCCCTTTCTCGTGGCGCCTTGCCAATACAAGCCCGCCAAAACCGAAGGAGCAAACTGAGCGACCGCAGTAAAACTAACCAGCCCAATAGCCACAAGGGAAAACTGAGCCGCCACTCCGCGATAATAGCCATAAGCTAACAATAGGACCAATAAAATAATGATTCTGCGAATACCTAACAATGGTCTGCTTAGGTCTGCAATGGCGCGCTCTGTAGGTCGTATTGATCCCAATAGATAGGGCAAAACTATGCTATTCGCAATCATAATGCTCAAGGCAACAGTCGACATAATAACCATGCCCGACACAGCAGCAAACCCACCCAATGCAGCCACAATAGCCAAGCCTTCGTATCCTAGAAATTGTGGGATGCTAATGACAAAACTATCCGCTCCAGACAATCCGCCTGGGATACCCAATAATACCCCGGCTATGGCTATGGGTATGACAAATAAATTGATCAGCAATAGATAGAGCGGAAAGAACCAGGCTGCTTTATCGACCTCCGCATCGTCCTTGTTTTCAATGACAGCAATATGAAACTGGCGAGGCAACAATACGACAGCACACATACTCACAAAGTTGAGCCAAAACCAATCCCAGCCCGTCAGCCCAGATCCGCCGATCGACCAACTACTGATATGGCTCATGCCTGCCTGCGCACGACTGAGCAGATCACCAAACCCGCCAAAAATGCCGAAAGTGATAAATCCACCCACCAGCAAAAAGGCAAAAAGCTTAAATATGGCATCGAAGGAAATGGCAGCCATGATACCATCATGACTTTTGCTGGGGTCCAATCTTCTGACGCCAAATACCATAATGAAAACAGCTAGCAGTATGGTGAGTAATAAGGTCGTATCTGTATAGAAAGGCTCATTGAGATCAGTGGCTTCACCAGTCAAAACAGAGAAAATAGATGCTATGGCTTTAAGCTGAATCGAAATGTAAGGAACCACGCCTACGACTAAGAAAATGGCAGCCATTAGACCCAAGGATCTACTCTTGCCATATCGACTGCTGATAAAGTCAGGTAGGGAGGTCAACTTCTCGGCCCTACATATCTGTATGATTTTTTTAATCAGAATAGGCCAGATCGGAGCCAGCATCAGTGGCCCCAGATAAATAGGCAAAAAACTAATGCCGTAATTGGCCGCTTGGCCTACTGACCCCATAAAAGTCCAGGCCGTGCAGTAAACCGTTAAAGAAAGCGCGTAAGCATAAGACCACCTCTTCATCTTTCCTCGTCTGCGCTCGGCTATACCAGCCAGCCCAAAGAGGGTAGCTAGATAGGCCAAGAAGATTAGAATGACGGTGGTGGTATTCATTTTTAATCTAGCATCAGCGGCTGGATCGCTTTCGGGAATATGTTCTAAACACAAAAACGATGATCAATAACCAGGCAACGAATAGATAAAGAAGCTGAGTTGGAACCCCTAAAACAGATCTCGTGCCCGGAGAATCGATTAATGGAAAATTGAACAGCAGCAGGGCCACTATAAATAAAGAAACTACTTTAGAATGGTCTAGCCTGTACATAAAGCTCAATGTCTATTAGGCAAGATAACAAAATGTGCACAAGTATGCCTAAAAAAGACGCCCTGCTCAGCATCGCCGAGCTGGGCGTCAACTCAATTTAGTGTACGTGTGCTTCTCCCGCACCCGATGGAATGCGAATATCTTCCACCAGATCGGTAATCTCTTTCGGTGGCGGTGGAGTCATTCGACTGACCACCATGGAAACGGCTAAGTTGACGAACATAGCCACACTTCCAAACCCTTCCGGGCTTATTCCAAACCACCAAGAGCTGGAGGGTGGTACCTCATCTACAAACCAGCCGAGCTTGTAGACCGCCATATAACCAAACATGAGCAGTATGCCCGTCACCATACCGGCTATGGCTCCTTGCTGGTTCATCCGTTTGTCGAAGATGCCCAGCACTATGGCTGGGAAGAAACTCGCTGCTGCAAGACCGAAGGCCAGGGCAACGGTAGCGGCTACGAAACCCGGTGGGTTGATACCGAAGTATGCCGCTATAACCACCGCAATAGCTGCACCTCCTCTTGCCCACCAGAGTTCTTCCTTTTCACTCATATTGGGCTTGATCTGCTTGCGCATTAAGTCGCGAGATACAGCTGTCGAAATAACCAATAGCAGGCCCGCGGCAGTCGAAAGGGCAGCTGCCAGCCCACCTGCCGCTACAAGCGCAATAATCCAATCTGGTAATTGAGCAATCTCGGGATTGGCCAAGACCATGATATCTTTATCAATGTAGACCTCGTTGGGGTTGTCGGTCACTTCGTTAGATAAAATCATCTGACCGAAAGCCCCGCGCTCGCCAGTATGCGCTGGCTTGCCGACTATGGCCGCTCCTGGACCATAATTGATCTCTCCGTTGCCATCCTTATCTACCCAGCCAATGAGGGCCGTATCCTCCCACTTAGTGAACCACTCCGGCATATCGCTGTACTGCTCATCTTGCATGGTGTCGATCAGGTTGGTTCGTGCAAATAGTGCAATAGCAGGTGCCGTCGTATAAAGAATAGCAATAAACAGCAGCGCCCAACCAGCAGATTTGCGAGCATCACGCACCTTGGGTACTGTAAAGAAACGAACGATAACGTGGGGCAGACCAGCCGTACCTACCATCAGAGCAAAAGCAATGGCAAATACATCAATCATCGATTTACTCCCATCGGTATATTCGGCAAAACCCAAATCTCTGTGCAGTCCATCGAGTTTTTCTAGCAGACTGACTCCGCTGCCATCAGCGGCATCTCCCAGAAAACCTATCTGAGGAATGACACTGCCGGTCATGTTCAAAGATATGAATATGGCAGGTACCATATAGGCAAAGATCAAGACACAGTACTGAGCCACCTGGGTGTAGGTAATGCCCTTCATGCCACCCATGATCGCATAGAAGAATACGATGACCGTTCCTATAATTACACCAGTATTTATCGGTACTTCCAGAAAACGACTGAACACCAGGCCTACGCCCCGCATCTGTCCGGCTACATAAGTGAATGATACGATAATAGCACAAACAACAGCTACCGTTCTGGCCGTATTGGAATAATACCGGTCACCTATAAAATCTGGCACGGTGAATTTTCCGAACTTCCGCAAGTAGGGTGCCAGCAGCAAAGCCAGGAGCACATATCCGCCTGTCCAGCCCATGAGATAAACGCTGCCATCATAGCCAGCAAATGAAATAATTCCGGCCATGGAAATGAATGAAGCTGCGCTCATCCAGTCAGCCGCTGTAGCCATACCATTGGCAATGGGTGGTACACCACCACCAGCTACATAAAATTCTTTGGTAGAACCGGCACGCGCCCAAATGGCAATTCCTATATACAACAGGAAGGTCAGCCCTACGATGATAAACGTCCAAGATTGTACGTCCATTGGTTTAGATTTTTGTAAGAGCCCGAAAGCCCTCTAGTGGATTCTTTAGTTGTGTGGTTGTTTAGTCTTCGGCTACGCCATACTTCTTGTCCAGTCGGTTCATGAGCCACATGTACACGAAAATCAGTACGACGAACACGTAGATTGCGCCCTGCTGAGCAAACCAAAAGCCGAGTTTGGCACCGCCGATCTTAATTGTATTTAGCTGCTCGACTAAAATGATACCGAATACATAACTGACCGTAAACCAGATACTCAGCAATATGAATAAGTACCTAAGATTTTCTTTCCAGTACGCTTTGGCGTTATCTTCTTTTGTCATTTTAATAATAATTAGTGGTGAATAATGAGGCTTTTAAAATGGGAAGGTGCCCATTTCAAAAGCCTATCGATGAGTCGTCTTTATAGGAAGATGTGCGCTTGCATTCTGATCTGTCGCACGTCGGTTCGGGCCGGTACTAAGTCTCCGTTAATGCTGTGGTACTCCAGTGTCAGCTTTGCATGGTGGCCATTAATGAAATAGTTGATCCCAGCGTTAAAGGAGCTCATATTGTCGTCGAGGCCTTCGTAATTACCCAATTGATAAGCAACGTAGGGCATGATCTTAAGAGACTTAAGATAGTAGCCCAATTGGCCATAAATGGTTGTGCCGGTACCAGCCCATCTTCCGACGTAGTTTTCACCGAAGTTGAAACTCATCAAAGATGCATACGCATTGAAACAGCCCGAAGTAGTTGGCATATCCAAAAAGGCATCTAAAGCGAAATGGCTGATGTCAACGTGCTCTTCCTGCCCTTCGGTATTGTCGAAAGCGCCGTCTGGGTGCAGGTAAAACCCAGCACCGAGCGCAAACACCTTTTTTGCTCCGAGGTAAGTGCCTACGTTATAGGGGAGCTTGGTTCCTTCAGTGTCGAAGAAGTTATACCTGAAGTAACCTTGGTAAACACCATTGCCTACAGGTTCATTGTTTTCGTCGGCGATCGTTACTCCATCGTAGCTGATGGTACTTCTGTCCGAAACCGACTGCCCATCGAATAAAGCAGAGCGGCTAGGCGAATTGATGCTCACTCTATAGTCGAACTTACCGAAGTTGCCCTTGGCGTACACACCCAGGTGCCTGGCAAATTGGTCGCCGTAGCCCAGACTGTGCCAGGGTGCGAATGGCCGCGGCTGGTCGAGTGTCATAAAGTTGAGGGTAGAGGCGCTACTTAGTCGACTCAGGCCATTCCAGTAGTGGAGCCCCGCACCGATGAAAAGGCTATTGTCCTTACTCGCTTTAAACTCCGTCCAGGCTCCATGAAGGAAGAATTGGGGGGAATCGCCGTTATTGCCCAGGGTCGTCAGATTGCTGGGCGTAAGGCCATTCAGCCCGAAGTGCGTTAGGATCAAAAACCGAGGCGAAACCTGAGCATAGGCCAATACCCGCGATCTTCTAATCGATGGCGTGAGTTGCAGCTTCGCTCCATCAGGTGCCAGGTTGTTGGTAGTGACCCACATTTGGTGCCAGAGGATGAAGCGCAAATACTTGGAGCCAGATTCGTTTAAACTGACTTTGAGTGGTTTGTAAGTATGCTCGTCTGAAGTCGGAGCCAACTCTTGAGCAGATGCGCATAGAGGGAGAAAAAGCAGGGCCAGCAAAAGCAAACGGCCCCGGGCAAATGACAAGTGAAAAAAGTGCATGATGTTTAAGTTTAGTGGTGGCTTGGGGGTGCTCAATCGCAATTGAATAGGTGGAAAAGGATGCGATTGCACCACTAAAGTATATAGATATATAGATATTTCAAAATAAAGTACTGAAATAAATAAGCCCAACCCTAAACGGTATACTCACTTATGACTGCTCAAGGCGACGGTTAGACCAACGCCAAGACAGTTTCCACAATGTGCTGAAAGCCTGTTTTTGTCAGGCGGTAAAACGTATTTTGACCATCTCGTTCTGCATCTACGATCTGCTTATCTTTCAGTATGCGGAGATGATGTGAGGCCACTGGCTGTTGAATGTCGAAGGCTTCGTGAATCTGCTTGACACTCGACCTACCTTCGGCCGCTAGAAACCCAATAATCTGCATCCGTATGGGATGCGCTATCGCCCTCAGCGTTTCTGTGGCCGCATGCAGGGTCTGCTCAGAATGTGGGGGAGGACTAATCATTTGGTTTGCTTACACCTGCAAAAATAGGCATATATATATGTCTACATGTTGTTAGGTGCCAATAATATGATCTCTACTGTCGCAATTAGTATCCTATGCATTTTCCATCTCTCAAAAAGATAGCGATTGGCTCCCTGGGGCTTACCTCGCAATCTGGTTCTCTGATAAGCGCTCTTCCCGCCCAAGACCAGATTTTTACAGGCTCTTCATCATCGCCATTTGTCCAGCCAACCAGCCCATTGGCCTGCCAGCTTAGGTCATCGTGGTCTGGCAGATCGATCCAGTCCAGAAACTGCCCCGTATTTGTAAATCGGGCTAGACCGCGATCTGGCCAATACGCCACTACCCAATTTCTTCTGGCGTAGACAGACCATGGGGCTTCTCGTACGGCAATCGACCTGCGCAAGTCGTCGCTTTCCAAAATACGCCGCCCCTGTTCGTCTATCAGTTTCAATCGAAAAGCGGCTTGGTCAAATATCCAGATTCGGTCATCAATACCCCGCGCCACCATACCTGCTTGTTCTATACTGGGCGCTTCGCGAAGATCGAGTCGGCCAATTTCGGATAAAGTGCGGTCCAAAAAAACGATGATTTGAAAATCTTCGAAGTAAGCAATGGCACTAAAAGGGTTGGCCGCATCAAGCCAGTCTATGGTGCCCAAACGCAAATCGTAGTATATATAGGTAGTGTCGGCGGGTAGATCGTATTTGCGCAGCTCCCCATTGGAGAACTGCTCGTATACCTGACCCGCAGGGTCTGTCCAGACCTCGACCAATGTTACGCCCTGTGCATTTTTGGCTACGCCGCAACCTGTAACAAGACTTGCCGCTAATAATGCCAGACTCAGCTCCCGTATTCTATATCCTAACATAGTCCATTGATACATCTTATAGGTCTACACAGCCACATCAAAGTCCCTGAGAGCGGCATTCAAGCTTGTTTTTTTATCGGTGCTTTCTTTGCGCTGTCCTATAATCAGCGCACAGCTCACCTGGTAATCACCAGCTGGAAAAGACTTGGAGTAGCTGCCCGGTATCACCACCGATCGGGCCGGGACACGCCCGCGATAGGTGACGGGCTCTGCGCCAGTCACATCTATGATGCGAGTACTTTGCGTCAAGACAACATTGGCACCGAGTACAGCCTCTCGCTCAACACGCACGCCCTCTACAACTATGCAACGCGAGCCTATAAAACAATTGTCTTCGATGATGGTAGGTGTCGCTTGCAATGGTTCTAGCACGCCACCTATACCTACGCCGCCACTCAGGTGCACATGTCGGCCTATCTGTGCGCAGCTGCCCACCGTGGCCCAGGTATCTACCATACTGCCCTTACCTACCCATGCACCTATATTTACATAGCTGGGCATCATAATCACACCGGCTTCCAGGAAGGCACCATGCCGGGCAATGGCATGTGGCACCACGCGTACGCCCAGTTTAGCGTAGTCTGTCTTCAATGGAATCTTGTCATGAAACTCAAATGGACCTACCTCTATTGACTCCATCTGCTGTATGGGAAAATAGAGTACTACCGCTTTCTTCACCCATTCATTGACCTGCCACTCGCCATTCTCTGTGGGTTCCGCCACCCTCAACCTGCCTTTATCCAGCTCTTCGAGCACGGCGCGTATGGCGTCCTTGGTATCGGCTTGTTTCAGTAGCTCTCGATCATTCCAGGCTGCTTCAATAATAGGTCTATAGTTATTCATCTTACTAAGCGTGTAGTTTTGTGGCAACAAAACTAAGCAATCATGCCCACTGCACTTATCACTGGCGTATCTACTGGTATTGGTCTAGCCACAGCAAAAAAATTACTTGCTTTGGGCTGGCGGGTCTACGGCAGTGTCAGGCGAGCTGACGATGCCAAGGCTTTGCAAGAAGCTCAGCCC
>JBCDFE010000141.1:0-12195 GCA_039178745.1 Bacteroidota bacterium
GAGCCAGTAGACGGACTCGAACCGCCGACCAGCTGATTACAAATCAGCTGCTCTACCAACTGAGCTATACTGGCATTGTGCTGATACAGATCTAAAACAGAAGACTGAAGGCAAAAAACCTCATAAAACAGGTCCTTTAGACTAGACTTGCACAGCTTTTTTCCGGGCGTTTCCCGAAAGCGAGTGCAAATATACGGGTTTAACCCGCAATGGACAAGACACCTGCTTTTATTTTTTCATCAGCAAAAGTGAGCACAGCGCTCTTAGTAGATAAATCGACCTGCGGAAGTCCTTGAAAGTTCTAAAATATTGGATAGTCACTAAGACCTAAGGCCTCCGACTCATCTAGTGATGGCTAGTTATTTCTTGCGCCGATCCTTGTATTTGCGCAGGCTACGACGCAAGCTCTCTACAGCACGATCGGCTGCGGCTTCGAAGCTGCGGTCTATGCTTTTTGCAAACAGCTTCTCGCCCGGCACGTTGATGCTGATCTCTGCTACCTTGTCTTTTACTTGTCCGTGATTTTCGAGCTTGAGAAAAACCTGAGCTCCAATGATGCGATCGTAGTATTGCTCTAATTTTTGTAGCCGCTCGTTGATGAATCCAAGCAGTTTTTCGTCGGCCTTGAAGTGTACGGCGCTGGTTTGTATTTGCATGTGTATCTATTGAATTGGTAAGATGATAAATTTAGCTTCCACGTTTTCGTTCGGCTGCGGGGTGCGCCTGTTTATACACGGCGCGAAGGCGATCTATCCGCTGGTGGGTATAGATTTGTGTAGCTGCCAGCCCTGCGTGGCCCAATAGGGACTTTACGGCGTTGAGGTCAGCTCCGTGTTCCAGTAAATGGGTGGCAAATGAATGCCGCAGAGCGTGCGGACTTGCCCCAGTGTGGTGACCGATTCCGTTTAAATAACTTTTCACTTTATTATAAACGAACTTAGCGTACAGGGGTCTGCCTTTGTCAGTCAGGAGCAACTGATCGTGTTCATAATTCCCGAAGGTTTGTTCGCGAATAGTGATGTAACCTTCTAGCTTTTCTGCAAGGCTTTGACCGAAGGGCAGTAAGCGCTCTTTGCTTCCTTTTCCGAGCACTCTGATCGTGCGCTGGGGTATGTTTACATTAGACTTCCGCAGGTCGATGAGTTCGCTACGCCTCAGTCCGGTTTCATACATCAAAGCGATCATGAGGTAATCTCTCCAGTCTTCGAATTGGTCGCTTCCCTCTGCCAATCGATCAATCAATCGCTTGAGATCTTTCTCTGGGACGACCTTGGGTAACCTTTTGGGCGGCTTGGCGGTAGGTATGCGCAGAGCTGGGTTCTTTTCCTGGAAGCCACGCTCTTGGCGCCAGCGAAAAAATGCTTTTACCGCAGCCAGCTTCCGCCTGATGCTAGTAGCGGCCAGGCCTTCTTCATGCAAGGATACCATCCAAGATCGTATGTGCGTACGCTTGATCTGGCTGGCCCGGGTGTTGGCATAAATGACGCTTTGATAATCGGAAAACTGCTCTAGATCCTTTTTGTAAGCCACTACCGTATGGGCACTGAGGCGGCGCTCGTGCTGAAGGTGGTGAAGGAATGCGAGTAGCTGCATGTGACGGAATTGCTGCTAAACTTAGGCCGCTTCATCCAGATTTGCAAATTAAAAGAGTACACATACTCGGCTTTAGTGACCTCTAATTGATGATTCCTACCAGTTGATGGTATATGAATAACCTCCTTCACCGCTTTCCTTAGCTTGTTCTTCTGATTGGGTCGCTGTTGGCTTCGATGAGGTAATGGTATACTGAATCTGAGTGGTCTTTGCCTTTGGTTTGCGCTTTGGCTTCGGCAACTTAAAATTTACATCCAAGTGCTGATGGTACTGAACACGCAACTTTCGTTCTTTGGGCACCTCGAACTTCAGTAGCTTCACTACGCGTTCTGCTTCTTCTCTCAACCCACCCTGTTTGGGACCATCTATGGCGTTGACCTTGATTACCCGACCCGACTGATCGAGACTGTACTTTACCCTGACCGTGCCCTCGATTTTCGCCTCTTTTGCTGCCTCTGGATACTTTAAATGCTTTTTTATGAATGCATTCATGGCCTTGGCTCCACCAGGGTACACCGGTTTGGGTAGGAAATTCTTACTCTTGGCCATAATATTAGGTTAATCTGTTCAGACTAGGCAGCGTAGGTATTGCTGAATGGTGTTTGACAAACCTAAATATAGGGCATCACTGATCAAGGCATGACCAATTGATACTTCGAGTAACGATGGCACATGTTTTTTGAAAAATGCCAGATTTTCTAAATCCAGATCGTGTCCTGCATTGACACCAATTCCCAAGTCAGTGGCTAGGCGGGCTGCTTCTGCATAAGGAGCTACGGCCAACTCAGGCGCTTGATGAAAATCGTATGCATAGGGACCGGTATAGAGCTCGATTCTATCTACGCCGATATCTTTAGCCCCTTGTATCATCTCTGACTCAGGATCTACAAAAAGGGAAGTTCTGATGCCTTCGGCCTGGAATATTCCGATGATCTCTTTCAAGAAATCGGCCTTAGCTATGGTATTCCAGCCGTGATCACTCGTTAATTGGCCTGGCTCATCGGGAACTAGTGTTACCTGATGAGGGCGATGGTTTAAAACCATCTGAATAAAGGCTTCGCTGGGATAGCCCTCAATATTGAATTCTGTGGTAACCACAGATTTGAGTAGACCAATATCTGACTGCCTGACGTGGCGCTCATCTGGCCTGGGATGTACCGTAATTCCTTGTGCTCCAAAGGCTTCGCAATCGCGAGCTACCTGCAGCAGGTCAGGCCTATTCGCACCTCGGCTATTGCGTATTAAAGCGACCTTGTTGAGATTGACACTTAGTCGGGTTAGGGTATGCATACTCTAAGAGGTTTACATGCTATCGAAAGCGCTACTGATCAGTTTAGCCAATTCTTTCATGCGCTCCTGGCTGACCTCTGTGCTTTTTCCGAAACCGAAATCGCGCTCTGTTTGAATAGGTACCAGATGTACATGCGCGTGAGGAACCTCAAGACCCAATACGGCTGTTGCAATGCGTTCGCAGGGCACAACGGTCTTAATGGCTTTAGCCACTCGCTTACTGAAAACCGTCAATCCACCAAGATCTTCATCTGATAGATCAAAATAGTAATCTACTTCCCTTTTTGGGATACACAAGGTATGACCTTCCTGCATTGGTCGAATATCCAGGAATGCGAGGTAATTATCTGTTTCTGCTACTTTGTAAGCGGGCAGCTCCCCTTTAACAATACGCGTAAAAATAGTAGCCATTAAAGCTGAATTTACTAGGTTCAGGTGATGTACCCAAACCACTAGATGCGGGCTATAAAGAGATGTCTACGATCTCAAACTGCAATTCTCCGTTAGGGGTCTTTACGGTAGCAATTTCTCCTACTGCTTTACCCAGTAGACCTTTCCCCATTGGAGAACTCACACTGATTTTCTTTTTGGCTAGATCGGCTTCTGATTCGGAGACCAGTTGGTAGGTAAGCTTTGCTTTATTCTTGAGATTCTTGATGGTCACTTTGCTTAGGATGGTTACCGCAGAAGTGTCTAGCGTACTGGTATCGAGTACGCGTGCATTAGCGACGACCTTTTCCAGTTCGTTGATCTTCATTTCGAGCAGACCCTGTGCCTCTTTAGCGGCGTCGTACTCTGCGTTTTCTGAAAGGTCTCCCTTCTCGCGTGCTTCCGCAATAGCTGCTGCTACTTCTTGGCGCTTGGTGGTCTTCAGCTCATTGAGCTCGCCTTTGAGTTTGTCAAATCCTTCTTGTGTCAGATAATGTGTAGCTGACATAACGTATATATTTAAAGCGACGAAGTCCTCGTCCTCAATCGTAATCGAGTTCGGAAGACCTATGCCGCAAGTTGGTAGGGTGGATAAAAAAGAACGTTTCTATCCGTGCTTGGATAGAAACGCCTCAGGCTTGATTTATGTTACAAAAGTAAGGCTTTTTCGCCAATTACTACTTGTCGGGGCGGTTTGCATGAGTTTGATAGCAAACCGCCCTGACAAGCCATTCTTAAAAAGTAAATCCTAAACCGAAGTTGTGTGTGCCGCTGTAAACATTAGTTTGGCGATAGGCATAGCTCACGCTGAATCCTGCGTCGCGATTCTGGCGACTAAAGGGTACGGCAACAGTTGCCCCAGCGCTCAGGCCGTTGTACAGAGATGGCTGAATACCTTCTTCATCGGAGATGTCGGTGCGGTATCCACCTCTTAGGGTGAATTGCTCGCGGAAGCTATATTCGATAGCACCACCGATTTGATCGCGGCTAAATGAGTTAGCCGTGAAGTTGGCCAAAAGAGTCAGGCGATGGTCATCGCCATCTGTGTCATAGCGATCATCAGCTAGTATATCGTAAGAAGCGCCTATGTTAAGAACGGAAGGCATTTCGAAGGTAGCAGCCCTAAATTCAAGCGTAAGCTGATCATTCACTCTAGGATCAGGATTATCTACTTGCTGAGATAGCCCCTGACCACCGTATGCCATTCTCGAACCAATATTTCTCAGAGAAACACCGAACTTAAATTCGTCATTATCTCCAACAAAGTATTGTACACCGGCATCTAAGGCAAATCCAAATGCGCCGACGTCGGCCGTAGATTCATTGACTAGACGAAGAAGTACACCTACCGAAACCTTGTTCTCGAATACATGGGAATAACCTAGACCAATATTAATGAAGCTTAAGCTGATGTCACCCCCTGTCCCCTCTGGCTGATTAGTTGTTGTGATTGGTATATCTCCAAATTCAATATTCATAATACTGAAACCAAGGGTGCCCGACTCGCCCATTTTTGAGGCAAATCCGACGGCTTGGAGTCCCAGATCTGTTCCGCTTAAATAATCCGCATATCCTAATAGGACTTCACTCTTTTTAACTCGTCCTAAGCCAGCGATATTTATACGCATAGCTTCTACCCCAGACACACTAGATGTGTTAAGAGAATGTAGGCCCGCAGAGGGCGCATAAGGATTCAGTAATAACTGAGCTGCACCTGCTTCTCCCTGTCTATCAGGATTACCAGCAATAGCAAGCGCGTAAGAAAATAAGCCTAGAAGGCAAGTCAAGTAAAATTTATTCATCCCGTAGAATTTGAAAGATATGAGCCGGGCGAACTTTTAAGAAAGTTCGCCCGGCTGAGTACGGTTCTTATTGATTATAGTCCAGTAGGATCAAAGGTTCTATTAACTCCAAACCATTTGAGGGTTCTTTCACCAAGACCAGGAGCAGAAACATGTATCAGGTAAACACCACTCGATACGGGGATTCCCCTAAAATTATCTAAATCCCAGTTCAGAGCTGGAGAGATCTGCCTAGTAGGTAAGCCTCTTGTTGCTTCGCCAGGCAATAACATCTCCTCCTCATCGCGATCGTACTGCCTAATGAAGTTCCCTTCTAGGTTATAAATGGTTACCACGCACTTGGCTGGCAGGTTAGTAATTTTAACTTCGGTGTCGAACTGTCCATCTTCGTATTCACTGAAGGCGTAATATGGATTGGGCACAACATTGATCATGTCCAGAGCACTTTCGACACCAGCCTGATCCAGATCAGTGGCCATAACATCTTCCAAAGCAAACTGATAGGTTGGATAACCATTATTGACCTCATTGTCTTCAGAAACAGCGAAGCCATTATTTACCCTTAGCCTCAATCTAGCATCATTTGGAATTAGACCATCGGCATAAGACAACAACTGTGAGCCCGGCGTAAGCAGTGGAAATCCAGCCCAGGTAATTTTGGGGATACCAAAGCGCCTATCGGCTTTGCGCAAAGGCACTGGGCTTGAACTATGCTCCAGGCGCTCGCCAATTTCCTCGCCCATATCGTATGGAAGACTGGTTACATAGAAGAAGTGCTGGCCACCAGCAGATATGTTGGCCATGGTTGGCTGATCTCCTCCGGCGAGGAAGAGATCAGAGGACGGATTCCATACCATGTCTGCTCCATAACTAGGCAAGTTTAGCCCTTGATCAGTTGTCCTACCATCATAGATAGAGTTCTCACCAAACACCATTTGTAAACGCTGTCCAGTCTCAACGTCAACTGCATAGCCTGGGAACCAGCCATATCCGTCATCTTCTGCATCGGGATCAATAGCGGGTACGTTCGGATCATCCGAGGATGCATCGCGTGTTACAGAAGGAGCAAACCTGCGATCAAACATAATCCAGTTTTGACCGTCCTCCTGCTGAGGGTCGAAACCTTCTGGGACAAAAAGTGGATTGATTGGACTCAAAAAGCCACCTGCACCCTCATAATAAGGACTGGCCGTTTCAATAACAGGACATCTGGACCATAACTCTTTGTTTGAGGTAAATACTACATCAACATTGTTAAGGTCACTAAGCTCCATGAGGTCGTTGGCTCTGGAGTTGGTGTTTGTTCCAACCAACCAAACAGGGGAAATAAAGGGTTGTGGAATACCAACGTCGGCAGACCTTTGTGACCAATCCATTAATTTATATGGATGCACACCAGAAAAGAGTCCTTGTCGAGCGTCACTGTAAGCTTGATCCTCATCTAAAGATCCAAATCTTTCCACTCGACCTGTATTAACATAATTGAATATGGATAGACCTAGTGCATTTGAACCAAACGCCAAGTTGCCATCTTCAATAAAGCTTAACCATCTTTCCCCGTCTGGATCTGCATAAGTCAATTCCGTACCAATTGCACCATTTTCATCAATAGGAACTTCACCTGGTTCGAGAACATCCCTAACCGTGACAGAAAAGCCAAACTCGGGAATAATCTGTTCGAAAGTATAGTTAATTGGTTTTTCGCTCAAGATTGTAGCAACTCCACAATTGTCCAAACAATCTAACATCCAGGTAGCTTCTTCTTCCAGTTCATCATCGGTTAAGAAAGTGTCTACCATCGTCAACTCGAAACTTCCATTAGCAATATTCCTTGGGTCGTAAACTTTTATGTCGATCGGACCAGCACCAGGAGCATAAGTGAGGTTACTTACTTGTCCTTCTCCATTAGAGAATGCTGCTTCTACGTCTTGAATAGTTTCAGAAGAAAGGCGCAGATCGTTTCCGTTATTACCAGCTCCTGCTAATCTAGTGATCGGAGGCTGATCACCATAATTCGCCATTATATTCCGATCCAATGTCGGACGGGGAATCACTGTATAGAACAGAGCTCCTTCCCTATCAATTGCCTGTTCACCAATACGTCGATTTGAAGCTAAGTATTGTCTCGGTTGACCTGGATTGTCTGTGTCAGACGGATCAAAGTCTTTGTAATTGTTGTAGGCATAAGCTATCACTGTAAAGTAATACCTTCTATGATTAATGAGAAGAGGATCACCGCTAGTAGAAAAGGCATCAGATGTTATTCTAAAGGTCGTTTGTATACCCTCATCGTCTCCATCTACTTGGAGAACAGGAGTCAACACTGGATCATTAATATTTTCCGGTAGAGGTGCTGTTTCATCTCCTATCCAGTTAAACGCCCTTGTAATTCCATTTGCAACATCGACTTCTGCCACTAGTCTTACCCTGCCTGGATCATCTCTTTCTGTATTGAAATCTACTGTAGGATCAAATAATTGGTAGACTCGATATCCCTCAAATCTATATGTCCCATCTTCTCCGGGAGGAACACCAAACCCAACTTCTTCATATCCCTCTTGGAAATTATTACTAATAGGCTCTGGTGGATTTGAAAGAATAGCAACTAGCTCCTTATCCAACTCAATCCAGTCCACATCTGGGGCATCAGGACCATCCAATAGATCAAAGCAGTTGTCGAACAAGTCTTGTGCTAAATCGTCCGCTGCTTGCAGTCTTCTTATCGATGGACTTGGGTGAGTCTGATCTGGTACCCAGACCACACCAATAATTAGCTCATTTACTGCACCGGGAACCAAGGTGAATGGGCCTGATGCCTGAACAGTTCTTCTGTCGCCTACCCCAAGAGCCTCTTGAGACATAGACCAACCTCCTTCAAGATCGGGGGGGTCAGGAAAAGCATAGCGGCTTTCAGGCGCACTGCCTTCATCATAACCATCGCCGCCCTCTTGGAGCGGAAAACCATCTGGCCATATACCTTGTAAAACCCGATAGTACTGTTCACCAGTATTCGGATCCAAAGTGCCTGGCGGAGGATTTCCAGGAGTAGTTCTATTTAAGTAAATGAAAGAACTCATCCCTATCTCTTCCCCATTTTCATCTCTAGGTCCACGGAAATAATCTACTCCTAGAAGAGGAATTCTTTCGCAATACGTAAATACGCCTAAATCACATTGGCAACTTCCTTCGGCAGTACCATCGAATTCATCCACATTGTAAACATAGGCCAGGGATCTTGTTGTATCGCAACCAACATAATCGTCACTGAAGCAACCTAAATCAGGGTCAACCCACATGGCAAAGAAAGTATTGTTCAGGTTTGAAGTTCTATTCCTATTTATAAGTTTGTATCGCTGAAAGGTCATACTATTTATGTCATCGCTGGTCACGAAAGCAAATGCTTGTACTTGAACTTCCATGTTCAACTGAAACTCCAGCCCTGACTCTCTGTGGATATTACCAGCGTCATTGTAAATCCAAAAAGTCATTTCATCGGGAAACTGTGGTTCTTCTGAACAACCGCGAATTTCAATAATGGGAAAATCTCCCATAGTAGGATCGTAGGATGTGAAATCATCATCGTTATTCCAGAAACCTGCAAGACCCTGACCAGTATCTGGAAGATCAAAGTCATAGACATCTGTAAAAAATGGATTACCTGCAGCTGGCCAGCCAAGAACACCTTCCGGAATTACTTCTGGGTCCAATGGTAAACGGTCTTCATCTAGTGCATCTTGATAAATGGATAAAAACAGTTCTATTTCTTCACCAGTAACTACAAAGAATCGGTCCCAGCTGGCGCAAGTATCAGCTGAGGTGGTTCCTGTCGGGGTTAGTGGGCCAGGATAGAAGTCGAAATTACCATCCGGTCGTCCGTATTGTTGAGCTGCAATTCGAGTGTTACCCCCATTATCAACTCCACCCAACCAGACTGCCCCGGCGAATAAAGAACTAACTTCATCAACTCCTGATGGCACTTTAGGAACAACATATCGACCATCTGCACCATTCCACCAAACATCTCCACCAGTAGTAAGTCTAGCCCTTACATTATTGATGGCCTGTTCTCTTACTTCTACCGCGTTAGCGCAATCCGAGCGGAAGTTAATTTGAGTACTATTATTATCCTGATTAGCAGCTGAGGCTCCTTGCCTAGGCCCAATATGAGCGTGTCCAAGTTGAGTTAGTAAACACAATAGCATTGCGGTGAGCAATCCTCTAACAGAATTAAAAATTTTTATTTGCACCATGATGTTTAATAATTTACCTCAAAAAATAGAGATCGTTAATGGGGGTTTAGAAGCTAAGGATAGTACCGAGATACATTCGTCGAGGCTGCGTAAATAGACCCGGATTAAGAACAGCCCAGTTGTATGCGGCTAAAAAGCTATCAACCGGGGTTGCCTGCGTTGCTGTCTCGCGTAAGAAATCTTGACCAAACTGAGATTGCAACCAGCCTGGATCTTCTGGTGAACCAGTAACAGAATAAACGTTGATTACATTTCGACGATTGAACAAATTACTTACTCTGAAATAGATATTGAGCCCCATTTTGTCAGATATGGCTATCTGCTTATCTAAACGGGCATTGACGGTGAACGTCCATGGCTTTCTCGAACCATTTATGGCACCAATAATACCATCACCACCAAACTGAGTGGGATTCCGAGTTGCTGTGTAAGGCCGGCCAGAAACAGCCACAGATTGAATATTTAGCCCTGCATTTTTCAATAATCCAACAGATGTATTTTCATCTAAGCGGTAATCAATAATAAAATTAATTCTATGACGCTCATCAAAATCAAGTGGAAATAACGCACGAATATTACCTCTATTATTCAGTCCACGCTGTGTGTTTGTATTCGACCCCGTACCATCTGTAAAAGACAACGAGTAATTGGCGTTAATGGTAATGTTATTGGTTCTGCGCAGATCATAAGTCACATTAAACCCTTTCGTAGTACCAAAATCTTGGTTATCGTAAGTCGTATACGCTCCACCTACTACCAGAGGAACTGGGGAATATGTCCGTATTTGGATCATATCTCTAAATTCCTTGTAGTAAGCTGAGATGGTAATTGCAGATCTTGGCGTAAGGCGCTGCTTAAAACCTATTTCATAGTCAATAGTAGTTGTTGGTCTCAAGTTCGGGTTTCCGATTGGATTATTTGGAGTTCTTGCTCTATTCAAGAAGTAGTAGTAATCTAGGGCCGTTGCTACATTATTAGATGCGGGGCGCTGAACTAATACGTCATAGTGTGCGAAGAAATTCGAAGCATCTGAAATAGGAAAAGAGAAAGAGAGCCGTGGCATCACATTAACCTGCACTTCATAATCCTCGAAGCTATCATCAACCTCAAAGTTTTCATTTTGTATGAAGTTGAGATCTTCCTGCACTTCCGGGTTCAAGAAAGCAGGAGTAGTCGTACCAGCACGTACTGCATCAATTTCTTGAGGACCATTTACAGGAGTGCCATCTGGTAAAAACCAGTTATCACCACTTCTGTAAGCCTCAATATTATCTCCTCCCTCTCCAAGATAAACGGCAAAATCTTCACCTATCGACCCTGGTCGCTCCGTACCAATTTGATCATGATAGTCAGCAGCTCCCAACAACTTGAATGGCGAATACGGATCTGATAAAACCTTAGTATTGGCATCAAATCTATCGATGCGAACGCCAAGGCGGAAGATCATATCATTAATGGTGAATTTATCTTGTATAAATGCCGCTGTATAAATAGGCCTGAATGGAGCTACATTGAATGTATTTTGGCCTCTCAATCCAGTTGCTGGATCAATCTCGCCGAAGAAGTCATCAAAAGTGCCATTGAACTCATTACCTAAATAATCGTAGCCAATATAGCCGAGTAAGGCCGCATCGTTTAACTCTCTGGCACTGAACATATCCAGACTTAGCTGGCTAGGATCCATTCCGTCTACATTGACATACTCGTCGAGAGCAATGCCCATTCGCTCACGAATAGATCTGTAAAATTGTCCGTTATTTTCTTCAACAGTTGGCGCAAAAATGGGAACGAGACCCAGACCAGGAACTTCTACCTCACCAATCTGTCTATTCGACGTCAAGGGGTCATCCAAATGGATATTGGCCAATTGACGAGCTAAAGTCCACAAGGTTCGAGGAGCAACACCATAACTTCTAAGTGTTCTTTGCTCGTACATAATTCCGAACTGGATGCTATGCCGATTTTTGGTGTTATTTCCTCCTCCAGGAACGATGTCCAAATTTGCATTTGCATTAAATGTGAAAATATCGTTATCTCCCCTTTGAAATAAGTTATTGACTGAACCCACATTTGTGTGTATGCTATAGGAAGAAGTAAATGCGCTTTGGGTAAAGCCATTAGTAGCTACAAATGCAGCGACCCCAGTAGGTATATCAATACCGAAAGATCCCTCAATGGGCGTTACTGCAGGGTCTCCTTGAAATCCGAATGGTACGCCGTATAAATTTTCGCCTTGGAAATCATCTATACCATAGATATTGTTGTAATTGGCTAAGACAGGATTAGACGAGTTTGTATCATCATATCCTCTAAGAACTGCCCGGTTAGATATGTGAAATAGATTTCCAGATGTATCTATTCCAAAGACGGGCACCGCATAATCAACATCGAAGTTGGCCACATGTCCATAAGCGAAAAGATTATCTCCATGCCTTGGATCAAAACGCTCAAACTGATTGTTTTCATAGCCAAACTGCAAAACGTAGGAGGCATTTTGAACCACACCCAAATCTTCCCCGCTGGCATCAAGACCTTGTCTGCCTAATCGATGTCTTATTCTTGCGCCTATGCGATAATCTGTATCAAACCTTGTTGGGTTGTTGTGAGAATTGTAGACTCGCCATCCGTTGGGTGTGAATTGATCTTCTGTTTCACCATAGTAGCCCGTAAGCTGTAGATCAATACCATCTGTAATTTGGAAATCAAGTTTACCCGTAATATCACCCCGAGAGAACTCATTGAAAGGTCGAGTAGTTAGGGCATTAACTCCTGAGTTATCATTAAAGTTTGCCGCAACGATAGGCCTAGGATTGCCATTCACATTGACAACC
>JBCDFE010000142.1:0-12136 GCA_039178745.1 Bacteroidota bacterium
CACGATTTGGGCATAAGAGACGGCGAAACCATCATGCTGGTGCCAGACCTGGTGGCCGGTGCGGTAAACCCTTAAAATGTAGGCGAAGATGAACGGCCAAAACCCACCCCAGTACGATTTCAGTAATCCCGTCTTTTCGCAAAGGCGCAACTACATGTTGTATGCCAAAGAGCATATCGAGCTATGGGACTTGCAGCAGAACAGCGATGTCATAGACTTCGAGATCAAGTCGACAGTGAGCAGCCTGAATATACCAACGGTTTATCACGTCATTTACAAACTGCGATCCATCACAGCCATAGATTCGGAGGCTCAGCCCATATACGGAGATGAGCACCTGATGGAGCTTTCCATTCCGCCGAGATACCCGCTCGAATCTGCCCAGATCTATATGCGCACGCCGGTCTGGCACCCCAATATTCAATCGGAAGGGCGGTTTGTGGGCAAAATCTGCGGCAATGTCAAAGACTATGGCATCGACTATGGCCTTCGCCAGTTGGTGCTGCGCGTTGGGGAAATACTGCAATACAAGAACTACCTGGCCGACTTCGTACCGCCCTACCCGGAAGATCCCAAAGTGGCCGAGTGGGTCAAAGCCTATGGCGAGCCCAGGGGCATCGTAGATCGCAGCAAGGGCATCTGCACCGATGATCAGCCGCTGATCAGGCCAAACAGACAGGATGCAGGCCCTGTAAAAATCGTAGTGGGCGAGGCCACAGCTGAGCCAGTGGAAGAACCGCCTACTAACACAGCAGTTCCTCCGCCGGTACCTCTTCCTGTTCCACCACCCGTACCCACACCCGACCCGTCCGAAGAATCTGCTGAAGCACATACGGAGCAAGCTGGTACGAAGGAAGAGTCACCCAGCAGCGGCATAAAAATCAAGCGGATGAACCAGGACGCCCCACCCCCGGAGCGCAGAAAAATCGTACTGGGCAAACCGAAGGCCAAAAAAGAGAAGGAGTGATCGGCTGGTTTGCACATAGCCCCTGGTCGCTTCTCGGAAAGCTGGTCTTGGTAGCAGGCTTTTTGCTTGGTGGCCCTGCGTTTGGACAGGATTGTACTGTCGATGAGCGCGCTGTTTTCAGCGAGTCTTACGACTTGAAGAAAGGCGTAAATTGCATAGTCAATCTCTATGTTCCCAATGCCGATTATGACGAGGCCAGTCAGACCTTGAGGGCAAAACCGGGAAATTCCCAATTGCAGGCCAGGCTACAGATTTGTGCCAATTTTTCGCGAAACATAAACAGCGATAGGCGAGTCATATTAGACCCCAGCACCATATCATTGGATGGATGGCGGAATTCCAACTACAACAACAATTATATCATACTAGGGCACCAGGAATCCCAGACCATAAACCTGGTCGCAGATGAGGAAGTCGCGGTTTCCATACAGATGACCATCGCCCGCGCCAGGGAAACCCAATTTGCCAGGGGAGACTGGAAAGAAACCCAGATTGTAACCATTCCCCTGATGACCATAACAGACCTGGAAAGCGACGAAGATCGGTTTTGGGCCGCCAATAGCAATAGCGTTGCTGGTCTTTACCGCTATCTGGAAGACTTCGGAAATGGCAAGTATATAACAGAGGCCACAGAAAAGCTTCAGGGCTTTATAGATCTGGACTTCCGAAGTATGGTTCTCAATGAGCCAACGCTTGAAAGTGTTGATGCTTTTATTCGCAAGTACGACCCCTACCGGTCACTGAGGGCAGTGACCGATAAGCTGGCCGAAGCCGAAACCATAAGACCGAGCCTGATCCCAGTAGAAGAGCCCGAAATTGTAGACGAAGGCCCAAGCCGGCAAGAGCTGGACAGAAGTCGTTTTGCCCGCATCAAGGAAAGTGGCGATACCAGTTTGATCCTGGCCTATATCGCAGAATTTCATCAGCCGCCCACTTACTACGCCCGGCATTACGAAGAGGCACTCGATAGCTTGCTGAGCTGGCGGCCGGCTCAAGCGATATTTGTGCGGGAAGTGAACGGCTGGAAAGAATATCGGCTCAAAAACTTCGCTGAACCGGCCTACAGAGACATCTACACCAGTATGTTGCTGATAGACGACGATCAACTCGTGTCGGATAGCCTGATCCGGGTCAAGCCACTGCGAGAAGGCGCGCTCCGCCTGGAAATGCTGGACAGGAGATTTGGCAACAAACGCTTTTGGATAGAGGTCGACAATTCGCTAGAGGCCCGCATGGCCTTCGATTCGGTGGCCGGTGAATATACCGTCAGGTTTAGTCGGGGCATAAAACCTTATCGGCTGGTCTTATTGGAAGCCGAAAGCAGACTACCGGTCTGGAGCCTGGAAAATATTGAGGTTGACGAGGTGAAATTTTCGCAAGCAGAGCTGAGCGAGGCCCAGTTGGAGGGCGATCATTTGCTACAAGTATTTGGCCACCAAGCCGAGCGACCCATCGATGTACAGCGCGGTGGTGTGCTCTTGCCAGCCCTCCCAAAAGCTGATTGGCTGACTCCAGCCTTGATAGCGTTAGGATTATTGGTTGTGGTAGTCATTCTTATTGTCCTTATGCAAAAGCGCAAACGCCGTCTACCGGCCATAATAGATCAGGTATGAGCATAAATGAGCGAAACACAGCATATACTCTGCGCTGGCTAGTGAGCTGCTGGCTGATCTTAGGGCTGGGCTTGTCTATAGCTTTAGGCCAGACCTCCTACTCGGGCACGGTCCAACTACCCAATGGCGAGGCAACCGCCAGAATCAGTCTGACTATCAATATTGGTGGCGAGAATGGCAATGAGGTCAGGCTAAATTCCAGTGGAAAAGCAAACTTGTATACCTCTAGCTTATCCGTTGATGGGCTGACGGATGTGCAGAAAAGAGCATTCAAAGTAAAGCTGAGTTTTTCGGGCTTGCCTATGGGGACTTTTGGCGGTTCGCTCAGAGATAATGCGCAGTACAATAAATTCTTGACCTTCTCAGGAACAGGTGAATACACCATCAATGTCGCATTGAGCGCAGAGTACCAAGGAACGACTTTATCTGTATCGCCTGCCAGCTTCAGCCTGACGAGAAACTTTATACACCCAAATGGCCCTGTTGTGCAAGCCGTAGAAGAAGAACCGGAGCCCGAACCGGAACCATCTAGCTCAGCAGTGGCTGACACCGACGATGAGGACGAGAACGACCGATCTACGGAAGTCCAAACGACTACCCCGGCCCGCCGCGATGATCCTGCACCAGCGCAACGAGAGCGAGAAAAATCGCCGGCAGAGGCAGACTACGAGCGCATAGGACGCAGTGGATATACCGCTCAGAACTATGTGGATGAGTGGAGGGACAAGCCCGACAAAAACCGCAGCTTGCTGGAAAAAGCCCTGCGGAAGGTACCCATCGTAGTAGAAACCAGGGAGCTGGCGGATGGCCACTTGCTCATTTTCGATTATGTGCGGCAACTCGAAGTCGATAGTATCTATCCGGCTCTGGCATTAGCGGCCCCAATAGATAAAGGGAGCTACAAATACGAGCTGACTTTTCCCAGCAGCTCGGTGGCTGGCTATCAGCTACAAGTAAGTGATCCGACCAAAATCGAGGCTTATCGCGTACTGACCTATAGCCTGGACAACATGCTGAGTGCGTCCATGGTCATCGACAACGAAAGTCAGGAAATCAGCATACAGATCAAAAATGGTCAGGCACCATATCAACTGCTGCTGAAACGAGATGGACGCAAATACGGCAGCCTGATCACGACCAGACCTTATAGTCCACAGCAGGCCAAGTACGATGAAGAGACCCATACCTGGACGATCAAACAAGCCTATCTGGCTGAACTGGCCAATGAAACTGGCGACTACACCCTGGAGCTCTATGACGCAACTGGGTCTACCAAGCAAACACTGGAAACCGTAAGCCTGGTGCGACCGAGTACGCCCCTGCCCAAATGGTTGCCATACGTAGCTGGGCTATTGGGGTTGCTGGTGGTCTACTCCATTATGAGGGGCAGAAGCCGGAAACGCGCCATGGACAAGGCCCGGCAAGCGCTCAAAGACCAGGAAGAGAACCGAAAGACGGGCATTAAAGCCATAGAAAGTACCAAGGAAACCCAAGCAGCGGAAAGAGTGATACCGCAGCGAAGTACCGAGCAAAACACCAATACTGGATTTAAGGTCAAAAAGCGGGATCGGGAGCAGGCGCTAGACACGTTTGAGTTCAAACCCGATACGGTTCCAGCAGAGTTTTTATCCTTGGGGCTGGCCAGAAATTGGCGTCGCAGTCTGATAGACGAGGTACTGTTCAGCCGCCGGGCCATACAAGACCTCGACGCCTTCCTTCGAGCCGAAAACACCAACCGGGTCATCACCCAAACCGATGCCGACAAGTGGGAGCGCAACGAGGCCATACCCGAAATAGGTGGTATGCTGATGGGACAATACCGGCAGGCATCGAATGGCGATTACCGCGTATCGGTAGAAGAGTTTATCCCACTCGAAGCCAGGACACAGAACGTCATCAAGGTCGAAATAGACCCTGTGAGTCTGGCCAGAGACCTGGGCAATATGCAAGACGAGCATCCGGAGCTAACGGTGGTCGGCTGGTTTCATACGCACCCTGGTCATGGGCTTTTTCTCTCCGAGCCCGATCTGAAGGTACAGCTGACGCACTTCCGCAAGCCATTCCAGTTTGCCATGGAGATCGACAGCTTGAGCGAGCATCTGGATACCGCCTTTTTCAGCTACCGAGCCGAAGGCGTGGTCAACAACCGAGAGCAGCGCATAGATGGCTCTAGCTGGTTCTCCTGGAGCGAGATCGAAAAATTCACCCGTAAAAGACCCGTAAGCTAATATCCTATGCGCATTTTGCTCGGCACGATTTTGTCTTTTCTGTTCGCCTTTAGTGGTTGGGCACAGGATGTAGACATAAGCCTCTACAGCGCCAAATTCAATGATGATATAGGCAAGGTGGAGGTACTGATACGCGCCCTGGAACGCGACGGAGACCCCATGGTCAATCTGCAGCCTCAGAACATCAGAATACAAGAGAGCGTCAACGAAGGTCCGCTGCACAATGTGAGTATCACTTCCAACCTCAAAGAGTTGGTATACGATACCGTCAACCTGCGAGAAGATACCGTTCAGGTGCTTTTCATTATCGATAAAAGCCAAAGTGTAAACGATCTGCAACTCGATCGATCTAAGCGGGCCATAGAGAAGTTCTTTGGCGAGGCGAGATTGGGCCGCAATGCCAACTACTACCTGCTGCCCTTTGGGGAAGATTTTAGCACTACGCCCACCCAAATCGACATCAATAGCTATGCCAGTGCACTGGCCCGTATAGATACCAGCTCTGAGGCATCAGATCTATATCGGGTTACCATTGCTGGTTTGAGGTTTCTGGAGCCTATGGCAGGCAAGAAGTTAATTTTTTTACTCTCGGCAGGTGTAGATCAATCCGATGAACTGGCGAGATATGCCAGCGGCCCTAAGATGGCACCGAGGCGATCGGATGTGATGCGGATCGTACAGGAATTTGATGATGATCTATATTTATTTCCCATCAACCCCAGTAGCGGCATGTCAGACTCTACCGGTTTTCTGGCCGATCTATGTGCAGCTAGTCGACGGACCGATGATCGGGCGACCACAAACGGCATTATTCCTCCGGAGCTAGACCGCATACTCGACACTCGACAGGTTTTGCTGTATACCCACCGCATGGAGATCGAGTCTCCGGTAGGCATATTCAGCGGGCTGCCCAGAGAGCTCTTGCTGAGTTGGAGCGATAGTGAAGATATTCTGAGTCGTTTCAATTACAGGGCTGGAAAATTTTTCGATAAAAAAGTACAAGGCAATAGACGAACGGCCCAATCGTACACCTTGGGCGCAGGTGTAGGTATCGGGCTGGTCTCAATGCTGCTCATCATCTTTTCGCTGCTTTACCCCAAGCTGCAGCAGATCAATTTCCGCAAAAAGCACTTGAAACCATACCAGCCCCAAGCAGGCCGACAAGTGATGGACCCACTGACGCGCGAGCCCATTCAGGCCGGTGAGATGGTCGTAGATATATGCCGACTGGCCATTCCCTGGCAGACTTGGCAAGAGTGTGGGCACACCTGCCCTCGCTTTCCCGGCTGCACCACCAGCAACTTGCAATGCAAGGGTCAAGGTGGTGTGGCGACATCGGGCTTTTTTAGCCTACAAGGGCCACATAGAAGACTCAACTGGATCTGGTATGGTGCCCTGGGTGGCTTCATCGCCTGGATCATAGCAGGCTTTGTATTTGTCTTTGGCCAGAACCTGGTCAGTTCTCTGGGACTGGCCGGTGCCGACGATCTGATCGAAGACACCATGCTCGGAGCAGCGTTTGGCTTTGGCATCAGCCTCATGCTATCCGTCATAGAAGAGCGCACAGAGTCTCGCCGATTCTCCATCTCCCGCATCCTCATGCGCACCTTGCTGGCCACTGTATTGGCCGTGGTCGTTTTTGGCGGCAGTTATATGTTATTCGATTCCGGCATCATTGCATCGCCACTCATTGTGGGTGCTATCGCCTGGATTTTTCTCGGTCTCAGCATTGGCTTTGTGCTTTCTCTCTTTGGGTCTAGTGTCAGTCTGGGCCGTGGTCTTATTGGCGGTCTCTTGGCCGGCATCGTCGGCTTTGGGTTCTACACCCTACTGGGTGAGCTATCCGAAGATTTTCTCTTGGCCAAGGTTGTCAGTCTGGTTGCTGGCGGTGCCGTTTTGGGTGGCGTACTCGATACGGTAGTCCAGCTTTCGGAGAGCTTTGAAATGGAATTTTTACAGCCCGCGACTTACCGAAGAAACGTGCCCCTGAGCAAGTGGCTCGGCACCGGATCGGAGATCATCATCGGCACCCAACCCGGCAGTCAGGTCTATGTCAAATGGCCCGACGAAGCCGTACTACCCGAACACGCAAAAATTAAACTCGAAGGCGAACGCGTCTTCCTCATCCCTATGGCTGAAACCCTGGTGAATGGCCATATCGTCAACCAAAAACGCATACAACTGCAAGACAAGGACCTCATTCAGCTCGGCCGAAACGCTATTACTCAAATGCGTTTTTTGCAGAAGCAGGAGGCGAAGTAGGCGTTGGGCTATTTTCAGGATTTGGACTTCCCTGCCTGCTGGCGCAAGGCAGGCAGGCGCAGGTCGAAACTTTCCTCGGAAGTTTCGATCCTCGCACGTAGGTAAGTAATTGAGACCCTTGACCCAACTACCGTCTGAGCAGGTGTGGTGGTATAAAGCCATTAGTCAATTGAGTACATCCACTGACGCGCTAGGCAGCAAAGCCGTAAAGAAGCTTTTAGTGACCACGCTAAATCTACATACTATGAATAGAAAAATTTATCATCTGATCATACTGGCAATAGGACTGATCAATTCCAGCCTGTATGGTCAGGGCATGGGAACCTGTGAAACATTCACCGTCGATTCACTACAAGTGATTTACGGAAACGATACCATTTCTAATGGTGACGATATAGCCATCTGCTTAGTAGAGGGTCAGCGGCTCATCCCATTGATTAACTCGCCAAATAATGATAATTTCTCTCCTGACTGCGATGTCAATAACTCCTTTTTCACATGGGAGTGGAGCTTTCCTGAAGGCCAAATTACATTTCCGTGCATTACTCCAACGGAGTACGGGACTTACAATTTAGAAATCGAATGCGTAGGCGGAGGAAACGAGATTAATTACCCCTTCACTTTTACCTTCACGCTCACTGACCCTATGAGCTGCTTGCCGAACATAAGTATTGAGCCAGTAACCTGTGGGGATGTATCTGACGACATGGTTACCCTTACAGCTGTCCCTTCGGGCGGTCCTACGGAAGGAACGATTATTCAGTGGAATGGTCCAGGTGTAAATGATGTTGTCGGAGCATCTATTACAGTACCGGTTCCCACAAGCGGCCTTGACCCTACCTACACCGCTAGAATATTTGTAGATGGTATGCCTTCCACATTCAATCTATCTTCAATTACGCTAGAAGTTGAAGAGTTCAACCCCACTGTCAGTCTAATGGCCAATGAGACGACAATTTGCAGCAATGAAACAACCAATATAATGGCCAACTATAACGGGAGTTTCGCATTAGCCTGGTTTGCAGGAAATATAGAATTGACCGATTCGGCCAATGAACCAATAATAAGCACAGGTCCTGGAAACTACAGGGCTGTTGTAACCTCCAATATTGGATGTACGAATGAGGCGACCATAGATATCGATAGCACTACTCAGCCTAACCGGCCTATGGTTAATGCCTCTACACAGGATCGACTTTGCCCAGGAGAGACAGCAGTTCTTTCCATCGATGGTCCAGTAGGCGGTCTGACCTATGAATGGTCAGATGTTATGGACCCATCGTTTATGGAGACTGGAACATCGATTAACGTTACCTCTGTAGGTACATTTTTCGTAATCGCCACCCAGGATGGCTGCGATAGTGATGAGTCCGAGCCCATACTAGTACGTTTCGAGGAATACAATGCGCCTACTTTTCGCCTGCCCAACCAGGTGACTTGCGAAGGCCAGACTGCTTCGATTTCCCTATCCAATCTAGATTCAGATTATGAGGTTATGTGGAGTACGGGCGATACCGGTCCATCTACTATGATAAACACCGGAGGTGACTACGGCTACACCATTACGTTCGGGGAGGCCAATTGTATGGTGGAAGAAGTTGGGACTGTGCCCGATTTTAACCCCCTACCCGTTTTACCCGATCAATCGTCAGAGCCACTAACTTCTGGTTCTCCGAGTCAGGTCCCTCTTGATGTAGGTACCGATGATATAGATATGATAAGCTGGATGGTCATAGAGACCAGCGAAGCCACGTCGGAGCCCACTCAAGACGAGATTGCCTTTGATGAAGATATAGGCATTACACTAACTTCTTCAAGTGGGCAACGGGCTACAGGGGCCGTCATACTGGAGCTGACTCCCATTTCTATGCTTGGCTGTGTAGGGGATCCCGTCGAATTGCTGATTCAAGTCCTCCCAGACGCCGAAGAGCCCTTCATTCCCCAGATCGTCTCTCCGAATGGTGACGGCGACAATGACGAATGGACCGTTCTCTTTCCAGATCCCGATGCCAGCTACGACATCGTCGTGTACAGTCGCGGTGGCGGGGTGGTCTTCAGCGGCACCCAGGAACAAATACCCTGGGATACGGGCGAGTGCCCCAATGGCACCTACTACTACCAAATCACCGAAACCAATGGCGACGGCGTCTGGCAGGGCGCACTCAGTATTATCGGTCGCCGATAGGCCCCTAGTCATTCACCCAAAAATTTAAGGTCATGAGAACCATTACCCAACTTTTTACCCTGTGTTGCCTGGGCGGCTTTTTCCTATTCAGCTCACCCTTGCAGGCGCAGCAACTACCGAATTTTGTCAACCAATTTCACCAACCGGGCATCTACAATCCGGCGCGCTTGCACGACGGCACCATCAGTGCGCTCTACCGCAGGCAATGGCTCGATCTGCCAACGGAGGAGGCGCCGGTTTCCTACTTTGTCCATGCCGATCTGTCTCAGCTGCTCAAGCTGGGCGATAAGCGAATCGGCCTGGGCCTTCAGTTTATAGGCGATCAGGCTTTTGTGATCAATACCAACCGCATTGGCGCAAATTTTGCTTACCACATCATCAATGAGCCAAACCGCAGACTATCGGCAGGCATACAGGTCGGATTTTTGTCCCAAAGCCTGGAATTTGGTGAAGCACGGGTCAATAACCCCTTTGATCTGGAGCTGCTATCGGGCAGCTTCTCCAATGGTAGTTTCGATGGTGGGCCGGGCATTCACTATTTCCAGCAGTTTGCTAGTGGCACCCAACTAGAATTGGATTTGAGCGCGCTCCAGCTCTACAGCGATCGCGTAGATCAAGACAATGGCAGCAGCTTCGACCTGCAACGCCATCTTATGGTCAGAGCAGCCATTAAATTCCCCGTCGGTGATAATGCCGCCATCGAACCCGTAGCCCAGTTCCGCCAGGGCATCGATGAATTCTCCTTAAAAAGTGACCAATTCGATCTGGGGCTTCGGGCGCACTTCCTCGATCGCTTTGTGGTTGGCCTGGGCACGAGGCTGGCTAAGGACGTGAGCGTTTTCAATCTCAGCTTTGCTGTCGATGTAGGCGGTCCCGTGGGTGTGATGGGTGCTTACGAAACCAACCCTATTTTTGGTGGTACTTATGAGGCTGGGCTTTATCTGGACACTCGTCCCAGTGATGTAGTCGTGCCCAGCGTACCAGATGATCCATCTGTAGCAGGTGGTGATGGTCCCAGGCGGCCAAGGCGGGTAAACATCCGCTCTTATCAGCAAGAAGTCGATCAACTACTGGATGGTGCCTTCGAGTATATGGATGCTGTAGATATGAGTTTGCCCGAAATAGAGACCCGCCTCAACCAGGCAGAAAACAACACCCTGGAGCGAGATATCTTCCTCGACCAGGCCGAATCGAAACTCAACGAAGCAGGAAACGCCCTGAATCAAGCGCGGAATGGTGTAGACCAAGCCAATGGAAAGTACCTGGAAGCCCGCGAAGCACTCGGCGACCAAGCCACCTCTGATCGCAAATACCAGGAAATGGGTACCGATCTGGGTGAGGCCGATAATCGACTCCGTCAGCAGGGAAATAGGTACAATACGCTAGTCGAGCGACTGGAAGGTCTGCGCGTCAACCTGGCCGATTATGTACGGGCGGCCGACCTGCCGTCGGTCCAAAATTACTTCCAGGAAATCGTAAACGCTTCTGCCAACAGCCTTCCACCAGATATGGAGGAGGTCGTTGTGCGCGAAGGTGCTATGGGCAGTATGGAGGTCGACTTTGCCTTCCCACGCAGTCAGAGTCAGTTTGATCTGAATGATGCTACCCTATCCGATGTACGCCTGCTTGTTCAGATCATCGGCACGGAGGCGAGAAAGGCTCAGAATAGTGGCCTAGTGCTCAGCAATATTCACCTGATGGCTGAGCTCGATAGTCCTGAAGACGACCTCCGTCTTTTTGCCAACGCCGGCAACTACGACGGTGAATATGGTGCTTCGACCTACACTTTCCGCTACGATTTCAAAAATATGGTCACGAATAACCTGGAGCCACGCAGAGCCGTCATTCAAAATGGCCCGGTAGATCTGCTGGAACTGACTGCCTTGCAACTCGATGCCATGCGCCGTGCATTGGTCGATGATGGGATTAATACCAACCAGCTACAACTAACGGTATTTGCTCCAGTAGCTCAGGATGAGGCTAGAAGGTTTATAATTAGAATGATAATTAGAAGATAAAATAAGAGCCTCGGTTTGGCACGCACGCGTCGCTAAACCGAGGCTCCTATTCATTTATTGGATCAAGTTTAGTTTAGCTTCGATCTCTGCCAGTTCTATATTTATTTTTCTTTGTGCTTCTTCGCGGGCTCTTCTGCCATTTATATTTAAGGCACCAGATTTTATTTCTGAACTGATTGTCTCTAAATTACTGATAATTAGCCTGATGTCATTTTTGTGTGGTGTATTGTCGTATGGAACCTGAGAATTGGCATTTACCTCCGCTCTTAAATCATCGCGATTCTCTCTTAAATCACTATATCTCTGGCCTGCTCGCTCTAAGTCTTCTTCGAGGTCTGATATTTCATCTTCTAATTCCTCAATTCGTTCTTCACAATCGCTTTGTAAGCTTTGGCCTGTTGCTAGTCTGCGTTTAATTTCTTCCTGCCGAGTTATTATTCCATCGAAGGAAGTGACGATGTAAGATATCCAAACGCTTCCGACCTGATCTATTTTATCTTTAGACAATAAATCTTTACTGTTTGTTTTTCGCATTAAATCGCGGACCTCGTCCACTAATTCTTCCTTTACATCCTTACAGTCACTTCGCCAGTCTCTTAAGGGATCGGAATCGAGACCTAGCACATCTTCTGACCGGCCTTCGTATTCTCTTACAGCATCGTTTAGTTTGTCTTCCTGATCTTCCAAGTCTTCTTCTACTTGCCCTTTCAAACTATCCAGGCTACCGATGAAAGACTGCCAAGAGGCCAACTGCAGCTCGGCTACATCTGCGCGTTCGCCTTCCGCTGTGACCGCAGCTCGACTCACATCCTGATCTTCCTTACTGGTTTTGCCCAAACTGAAGCCCAACCAGCCGACTAATA
>JBCDFE010000143.1:0-11996 GCA_039178745.1 Bacteroidota bacterium
AAGTTTAAAAAATAAAGACGTGCCTTGGACATAAAACGGCATGCATGAGATGACAACTCACTGATCCTTCGTTCCTTTGTTACTTTAAGCTAACCCGACTTCATGAAACTTTTCCTAAGCATTTTTGCCATTGCCGTCAGTCTTTCCCTCCAAGCTCAGAGAAATACCATTTCAGGTTACATCAGAGAAGCGGGCAGTGGAGAGTCACTGATCGGTGCCAATGTGTACGTGCAGGAAGATCCGACCAAAGGCGCAACGACTAATGTTTATGGGTTTTACTCTTTGAGTCTGCCGCCAGGTGAGTATACGATGGTGTATAGCTATCTGGGTTTTGCCGATGAAGTCAGAACTTTGGATTTGACAGAAGACCAGACTCTGGATATCAGCTTATCGGAAGGAGCGACGCTGACCGAGGTCGTCGTTACCTCACAGGAAGATGAGCAAAATGTGGAAGAGACTCAGATGGGTGCTGTCGAGATCAGTACCGAACAGATTAGGAAGCTGCCGGCCATTTTCGGAGAGGTGGATCTGCTGAAGTCCATTCAGTTGCTGCCCGGAGTCCAATCGGCAGGGGAGGGTACGAGCGGGTTTTATGTGCGCGGTGGCGGTCCTGATCAAAATCTCGTATTACTCGACGAGGCCATCGTTTACAACAGTGGCCACTTGCTGGGTTTTTTCTCGGTTTTCAATCCCGATGCCATCAACAACAGTTTGCTGATTAAAGGCGGTATGCCCGCCAACTATGGTGGTAGACTGAGTTCGGTAGTCGATATACAAATGAAAGAGGGCAATAACGAGTCCTTCCAAGTAGATGGGGGTATCGGTATCGTTGCATCTCGCCTGACTCTTCAAGGACCTATTCAAAAGGGGAAGAGCAGCTTCATTGTCAGCGGCAGACGGACCTACATTCTGGATCTGGCTCAGCCATTTATCAACAATACGGACTTTGCGGGTACCAATTACTTCTTCTACGATTTTAATGCCAAAATCAATTACAGATTCAGCGATCGCGATCGGGTATTTTTAAGTGGTTATTTTGGAAGAGACGTATTGACTTTCAGACAGACGGTGAGTGATTTTAACTTTCAGCTACCTTATGGCAATTCGACGGCCACACTCCGCTGGAATCACCTCTTCAACAACCAGCTATTTTCCAACTTCTCGGTCATCTACAACGAATACGATTTTGGATTTGCTGGTGGGCAGGGCGAATTTGCCATTGATGTCTTCAGCGGTGTGCGGGATTACAATGTCAAGTATGATGTAGATTGGTTTCCCAACCCGTCGAACAGCTTCAAATTTGGGGTTCATTATACCTATCACAGACTGACACCCCAGGTGGCCGAGGCTCGATCTGGCGACCAGGTGTTTTCCAATGGGCTTCAACCCAGATTTGCACACGAAGCAGCCATTTATGCACTTAACGACTGGAAAATCAGCTCTAGATTTGGGGTGAATCTTGGACTTAGATTCAGCCTCTTCAACCAGCTGGGGCCGTATACTTCGCCATTCGATGGTCAGGAGTTTGGCAAGGGTGAGTCCGTAGCGACTTACACGGCTTTAGAGCCCAGATTGTCGGCCAGATATACCCTGAGTCCGACCAGTAGCCTAAAGATGGGTATCACCCGATCGGCTCAATATTTGCACCTGGTCAGCAACTCGACCAGCACCTTGCCCGCAGATGTCTGGGTGCCTTCATCGCAGCTGGTGAGGCCACAACTGGGCTGGCAGTATGCGCTAGGCTATTTCCAAAACTTTGCCGATAATGCATGGGAAGCCAGTGTAGAGGTTTACTACAAGGATCTGGAAAACCAGATCGATTATGCCGAGAATTATGTCAATGACCCTGCTGATGACCTGGAGCAGGAGTTTGTCTTCGGTCGTGGCCGAGCTTACGGCATCGAGTTTTTTCTCAATAAGCGAAGAGGTCGCCTGACCGGGTGGATCGGCTATACCTTGAGTACGACCAGGCGCACCTTCCCGGATATCGAAAATGGTCGAGAGTTTCGAGCAGTTTACGACAGGCCACACGACATCAGCGCGGTTGCCTCTTATGAGATCAATCCCAAATGGACGCTTTCGGGTGTATTCGTTTATGGCAGCGGGCAAAATTTTACGCCCCTCGATCGCATATACCTAATTGAAAATACCCTGGTGACTCAATTTGGCGGTCGAAATACGGCTAGATTGCCCGATTATCATCGCTTTGATTTGTCGGCCACTTACGTTCCTAAGCCGGAATCGACTAAGCGATTTAAATCCAGCTGGACTTTTTCCATATACAACTTGTACAATCGAAGGAATCCATTTTTTACTTACTACAATTTCGAAGTCGACCAAGACGAAGGCAGGGCAGGGGCCACTGCTTTTCAAGTGAGTTTGTTTCCGATTATTCCGAGTGTAACCTGGAATTTTTCTTGGCAGTAATGGATCTGGTTTATCCTAAATCAGGACAAGTGAATTTCTAAATTTTCGTTGTTCACACACCAAAGGGGTACCAATTTCCATTCTTATAATGGAACCAAACCCCATTTAACATGCTACGCATTTTTTCCATTCTGGCTTGTGCCCTATTATTCTCTACCCTTACGGCTCAGCCACAATTCTACGATTCTGGATTGGCCAGCATAGATTTTGTCCAAGAGACTTACGACTTTGGTGAGATTGAAGAAGGCGAGATCGTTACTCACGAGTTTGAATTTATCAATAGGGGTAGTCGGCCGCTAGTTATCTCAGATGCCAGGGGCAGCTGTGGATGCACCGTGCCGACTTGGTCACAAGAACCGGTTGAACCCGGCAAAAGAGGAAGTATTGTTGTTCAGTTCAATTCTACGGGTAAACGTGGAGAGCGAAACCAAAAGGTAACGATCACCGCCAATACCGATCCGGAACAGACTTTTATTTTTTTGAGGGGGCTGGTAAATTCAATAGATGCGGAAGTTTCTTCCGATCAAAACTATCAGCTTGTAGCCAAGAATGAAAAGCCCATCACCTCCATCGAATTCGAGGAAGAACAATTCGACTTCGGTGAAATTCCAGAAGGAGAAGTTGTCACCCACGTATTTGCCTTTACCAATACGGGAGAAGAGCCATTGATTATCACCGATGCTCGGGGCAGCTGCGGTTGCACAGTGCCCTCTAAGCCCACAGCGCCCATCATGCCCGGCGAAACAGCTAGCATCACGGTTCAATTCAATAGTCGGGGAAAACGAGGAGACCGGAATCAGAAGGTGACCATCACATCTAATACCGATCCGGCGCAAACCTTCGTGTATTTAAAGGGCTACGTCGTTCCTCAATCAGAATCCGATACCTATGATTTTGAGCCAATTACCGAAGAAGCCGAAACAGCCTTGAGCGCGGAATGCTTTGCGCTATTTCCCAATCCAACCACTGATTACTTGCGCCTTCAGGTTGAGACTGAGGCCGAAGGCAAAAGCGCCAACATTGCCATCTATTCTAAGATGGGCCAGCTCATGGCTGAGCGGGAGGTTCAGTCCATAGTCGGGAATATTGAGTTTGAGGTTGGACACTACCCGGCCGGAGAGTATATCGCCTACGTGAGAATAGGGGATAGCGAACCCGAAGCGAGGTGTTTTGTCGTGGTGGATTAAGATGTTGGTCTAAGGCTGCAATCGGTGGCCAGGGCCAAGCCATTATTCTTCCCCTTCGATAGGTACTCTCTTTCGCACCATTCCACCTCTTACATCGTTGATGCTCGTCATGGTCACGAAAGCATTGGGATCTATGTCTTCGATCAGGCGGTCGATCTTTCGGATTTCCAGGCGAGTGATGACCACGTAGAGTATATCCTTGTCTGGAGTGGATCCGTCGTTTGCCTGCATACCACCCCGCCCTTTGAAGATGGTTACCCCTGCGCGCATCTTTTCCACCAGGTCTCGGCGAATATCGTCTACTCGATCGCTGATGATAGTGATGCCTATATACTCTTCGATACCATCAATGACAAAGTCGAGTGCTTTAGAGGCGACAAAATAGGTTAGCATAGAGTATAGTGCTTGCTCGATACTCAGGATGTAGGCCGCAAACCCAAAGATGATCACATTGATGATGATGATCCAGTCGCTCACCTTGGCGCCTATCAGCCGGCTCAGTCTGATTGCCAGTATCTCGGTGCCGTCCAGCACTCCGCCGCCCCGCATACTCAGGCCAATGCCCGCCCCCAGGAAGAACCCGCCAAAAACACTCACCAGCAGTTTGTCTTGGGTAACTTCCGGAAATTCAAAAATGAATAGAGAAGCTGCTAGCAAGACAATTGTGATGGTTGACCGCCAGGCAAATCTGGGGCCGATTACTAGCCGGGCTAAAAGTAAAAAAGGAATGTTCAATACAATCAGTATGGCCGACAGCCGCCAACCCGTTACTTCAGCTATCAGCAGGCTGATACCCGTCACTCCGCCATCGATAAAGCTATTGGGCAGTAGAAAACTTTCCAGGCCAAAAGCTGCACACGCAACCCCCAGCGACAGGAAGAAAAAATCTGTCAGGTACCGATAAAAAAGACCGGTTTTGTTCATCTGGCCTTATCTACGCCGTTTGCCACGCTTCATGCGTCCGGGGCCACCAGCGCCGCCCATACCGGGCATGGCTGCCATCGCCGCTGGGTTCTTGCTCAGCTTATGCATCATTTTCCGCATTTGGTCAAACTGCTTGATGAATGCGTTCACATCTTGCATGCTGTGGCCGCTGCCACGTGCTATACGCTTCTTTCGGCTCGGATTGAGTAACTCCGGATTGGCGCGTTCATCTGGGGTCATACTTTGTATCATCGATTCTACCCGGGTAAAGGCCGAATTGTCGATATCCAGGTTGCGGGTCATTTTATTCATGCCCGGTATCATGCCCAGCAGGCTTTTGATGTCGCCCATACGCCGCAATTGTGCCAGCTGCCCCAGGAAGTCGTTGAAGTCGAATTTGTTTTTCTTGATCTTCTTCTCCAGGCGTTTGGCCTCTTCTTCGTCGAATTGATCCTGGGCGCGCTCGACAAGGCTGACAATGTCACCCATACCCAAGATGCGCTGGGCCATTCGCTCAGGGTGGAAGACATCCAGGGTGTGCATCTTCTCGCCCGTAGAGATAAACTTGATCGGCTTGCCTACGGTGTAGCGAACGGAAAGGGCCGCACCACCTCTGGTATCACCGTCTAGCTTGGTGAGCACCACTCCGTCAAAATCGATACGCTCATTGAAGGCCGCAGCCGTATTAACGGCGTCCTGGCCTGTCATCGAGTCGACGACGAAAAGGGTTTCATTGGGTGAGATCGCTTCTTTGATCGAGGCGATCTCCGTCATCATTTCCTCGTCCACAGCCAGGCGGCCGGCCGTATCCACTATCACCGTATCGTACTTGTTGTCCATGGCGTGCCCTATGGCATGCAGGGCGATCTCGACCGGGTTCTTATTTTCTGGCTCCTTGTAGATATTCACCCCTACCTGCTCGGCGATCACCGTCAGCTGATCTATGGCTGCTGGGCGGTACACGTCGCAGGCCGTGACCAAAACCTTCTTGTTTTTCTTCTCCTTTAGAAACTTGGAGAGCTTGCCCGTGAAGGTAGTTTTACCCGAACCCTGAAGACCCGCGATCAAGATAACAGTAGGCTCACCATTCAGATCTATACCCGCAGCCTGACCGCCCATGAGCTCGGTCAGCTCGTCTTGCACGATCTTTACCATGAGCTGGCCTGGCTTCACGGCTTTGAGCACATTTTCCGTACCCAGCGCTTTTACCTTGACCTTCTCTGTAAATTCCTTGGCAATCTTGTAGTTGACGTCGGCAGCCACCAGTGCCCGCCTGATCTCCTTGATCGACTGCGCGACATTGATCTCCGTGATCTTGTTTTCCCCGGTCAGGGTTCTAAAGGCACCTTCCAGTCTGTCGCTTAAGCTGTTGAACATCGCTCGGGTAGTGATTTTTTGAATTTGGACTTCCGCAGGTAGAATGCGTACATCGTAGTACGTATTGAGTACAGCGAAAATATTTACCTGGCTGTATCGCTATACGCTATTCGTCTAACGCTATACGCTTCTACCTGCGGAAGTCTGAAAAATGAAACGCAAAGATACTTAACCCAATCGGCCTTAGCCTGCAAAAGTTTAAGATTGCTCGTAAATGTGCTTTTTTTCGCGGTTTACACTTTGAAATAGTTTGTATGTGAGTATATTGGCCGTTAGATAGAGCAGTTTTCCCCCAATTTGTCTTACTCACGAGAAAACGGTTACGCTAGGAGTAGCCTATTTTTTTACTCCTGTGCCAAACAAAATACACCCGCGTCTGGCCTATAACGGTAGTGCCCGGCCGATATATTCTTAATCTAACAACTACACACTGCTCTATGATAGGAAGATTAATAATCTACCTGCTCATTTGGCTAGTTCTGATGTTTGTCAGTTTAAAAGCGTGCATCGAACCAGAATGCTGCACCGACGACAACATAGAAGAAGTCGATGACAACACGGGCGTGATCCCGCCCGCAGAAGGGACTTTCGCCATACCTACTATGCTCAACTCAGCCGATGTCGAGCAAGGTGCCGACTACGGTACCTGGCGAAACAATTTAATCGCTGAATTCAGAAACGACACGACTCAGCGTCTAGAAGTTTACGGTCATTACTATCCTGATGAGCCGATTCCAGACAATTTCGAAAATATGGGTTTTGCTCGTGCGGAAGCTATAGCGCGCATGCTGCAGCCCGAAATTCCGCTAGATCAAATAGACCGATTGACTAGACGGCTAGACGGAGAATCACCTGAGGCCGACGCCCGCTGGGAAGCTGGCCGAAGTGTTTTCGTAGTCGACATGAGTGGCGGCGATGACGATGATGATGGCGACGGTGGAGACGATGGTGATCAGGTCATCGAGCTCGACAGCAATACGATAACCATTCGATTCCCATTCCGCGAGTCTACCCAGACACTCAGTTCCAGTACAGAAGACTATCTGAACAAACTGGCGCAAAGACTACAACAAACCCAAGAGCGAGTTACTATAACCGGTCATACGGACAATGTAAGTAGCGATGCCTTTAATATGAGACTTGGGCAGAAGCGTGCAGATTTCGTCAAAGGCAGATTGGTAGCTTATGGTGCGCCTGCAGCTCAAATCACTACCCGTTCGGAAGGCGAATCCAACCCTGAGGCCACCAACTCCACCTCGTCTGGACGTGCGAAGAATCGCCGTGCTGAGGTCGTACTCGTACCCAATTAATCCATTCACTACTAACACTCTAGAAGAATTATACTATGAATTTATTCTTGCAATTTGCCCCCGCCATGGATGTATGTGGTACTTGGTGGTGGTGGTCTTTAATCATGTTTTTACTCGGTGCTTTGCTGGGTTGGCTGCTTGGCCGTATGGGCCAAGGCGAAAAGGTCGACGTAGCGTCCATCGAAGCAGATCGCGACTCCTGGCACGCCAAAGCCACCAAATGGGAGACCGATTATCAGTCTTTGAAGTATCAGTTCGAAGAATCTCAAAAGTCAGAAGCGGATTTGCGTGCTGCCGTGCAACGCTGTGAAGCGGACAAGCAAACACTGCAATATGCGCTCGACAATGCAGGTGGAGGCGATTCCACTGCTTTGGGTATAGCGGGCGGAGTCGTAGCTGCCGCTGGCACCAGCGGATACGATGGCCTTTTTGCCGAAGATAACCTACAGATCATTGAAGGTGTCGGGCCTAAGATTGAAAGCGTACTCAAGGATGCAGGTTATAGCACCTGGGCTGCTGTGGCCGCTGCTGAATCTACTGCACTAAAAGGTGCCTTAGATGCTGCCGGCTCCAGGTTTAAACTGGCAGACCCAACCAGCTGGCCACGTCAGGCGCAGATGGCTGTTGAGGGTCGTTGGGCAGACCTGATCGAGTATCAGAAATTTACCGATGCTGGTCGCGAGACCGTTGGCGACTTCCAGAGCGATTCTAAGTTTGAGAAGCTGGCCTTGAAAAAGATGGGCTTCTCCAGCACCAATCCAAACGACCTGAAGGTTGTCGAAGGTATTGGTCAAAAAATAGAGGGCCTTTTGAAAGACGCTGGTATCAATACTTGGAGTGAGCTATCGCAAGCTAGTGTAGAACGCCTTCAGGAAATCTTAGATGCTGCGGGTAGCCGCTATAGGCTGGCTAAACCCGGCACTTGGCCACAGCAAGCTGGTCTGGCTGCCGAAGGCAAGTGGGAAGATCTGCGCAACTTGCAGGAGAACCTGCGCGGTGGCGTGTAAATAAATGATTTTCGTTTAGCGATAATCTCCATTTATGTTTGACGAGGGTTCGGTCCATAGGGCCGAACCCTCGCTAACTTACTGGTAGTCACTATATTTGTACATTATGCGAGGGTTTCCATACTATCAACAACTAGAGCGAATGGACTGCGGAGCGGCTTGCTTGCGCATGGTGGCCAGGCACTACGGTCGGTTCTATTCCTTGGAATACCTTCGTGAAAAAGCGGGCATAAGCCGGTCTGGTGTCAGCCTGCTGGGTATCAGTGAAGCTGCCGAGGCTATAGGTATGCGTACCCTGGCCCTTGAGGTGACCATCGATCAGTTGTGTGCTGATATACCCTTGCCCTGTATTTTGCCTTGGGGCGAGGATCACTTTGTCGTACTCTACCAGATCAAAAGAAATGAGCAGTTTTTTATCGCCGATCCAAACCCCGCGCGAGGATTGCGAAAACTCAGCCGGGCAGAGTTGCTGGCAGAATGGGCAGATCGCAACGGGCCAAATGGTACTCCTGCCGGTAAAATATTGGTTTTAGAGACCAGCCCAGACTTCTTTTCCAAAGACCGGGAAGGACTCAGTAGAGGACATTCTAGTCACCTCTTCGGCTATTTCAAACGATACAAATCACTTGTTTGGCAGCTGGGGGCTGGGCTCATCCTAGGATTGATTTTACAAATCATATTGCCTTTTCTGATCAAGAATATGATCGATGTGGGCATCGTGCATGTCGATTGGAGCTTCATCAAGTTGGTCATAGCGGCTCAGGCAGTCCTCTTACTTACCATGACCCTGCTGGCTACACTGCGCAGGTGGATTCTCCTGCACATTGGCGATCGAGTCAACATCAGTTTAATCAGCGACTTTTTATATAAGCTCACTAAACTGCCGTTGAGCTTTTTTCAGTCGCGAATGAAAGGTGATCTATTGCAGCGGATCAATGATCATGAGCGCGTCCAAAGGTTTCTGACCGGACAAGCTTTGTCTAGCATATTTGGTCTTTTTAGCCTCTTGGCCTTTTCCGTTGTTCTCGGGCTTTGGTCACTGCCAGTATTGTTGATTTTCTTCTTCGGAAGTATTATCAATTTGAGCTGGGTCTTATTTTTTCAGCATCGGAAGAAGGATCTCGATTACAGGCGGTTTGACCAATCTGCTGAGAACCAAAGCCAGCTGATGGAGCTGATCGATGGTATGCAAGAGATTAAGCTCTACGGCGCAGAGCGCAGTAAACGGTGGGCCTGGGAACGACAACAAGCTGGCCTATATCGCACCAGCGTACAGACTATGCAGATCGATCAGGTACAGCGCACCGGCGGCCAGATCATCAATGATGGTAAAAATATCTTCATTACGCTTATTACAGCTGGATATGTGCTAGACGGTAGCATGAGCCTGGGTATGCTGGTGGCCATTCACTATATCTTGGCGCATCTGAATACCCCCATATCCGAGTTTACGGAATTTATGCGTGCCTACCAGGAAAGTGCCATTAGCCTGGAACGGATGAATGAAATTCAGGACAAGTCCGATGAAGAAGATCCTGAGCGCAAACTCGGCATCATAAGTGCAGAAGATGCGGATCTAAGACTAGATCGCATTAGGTTCCGATACGGTAATGAACATTCGCCCTGGGTGTTGAGGGATATTAGTCTAAGCATACCCAGCCGAAAAGTGACTGCTATTGTCGGTTCTTCTGGTAGCGGAAAATCGACCTTGCTCAACTTATTAATGGGTTTTCTCCAGCCTACTGAGGGCAAGGTACTGGTCGGGGAAACCAACCTGGCAGCCATTCAGAATGATGTCTGGAGATCTAAATTGGGGGTTGTTCTCCAGGAAGGATACATTTTCAGCGATACCATAGCCAGGAATATCGCTCTGGGCGACGAGATCATCGATGAGGAGCGTCTCCTTACCGCTGTGCGTATAGCCCGAATACAGAACTTTATCGAGTCGCTACCCCAGGGTTATGGAACCAGAGTTGGTCAAAACGGTATGGGCATTAGCCAGGGGCAAAGACAAAGAATTCTGATAGCAAGAGCCATTTACCGCCGCCCAGATTATTTGTTCTTGGATGAGGCGACCACCGGCCTGAATGCCTTTAGTGAAGCCATCATCATGGATGACTTGCTCGAATACTTCGAAGGTACCACTATTATCGTCGTGGCACATAGACATTCCACCATCAAGCAAGCCGATCAGATTATCGTACTCGAAGGGGGGGAAGCCATAGAAGTAGGCTCGCACCAGTACTTAATGGAAAATAAGTCGGTCTACCGCCAGATTATTCGCAACCAGCTTGAATTGGGTAATTGATGATGTCTAAATCGGATAGAGAAGGTCTGTATCTTCGCAATCCGGCGAGATCGGAGGTTGTAGAAGAAATCGTGGGTATGCCGCCCCATTGGATAGCCCGATATGGTTATCTGCTCATACTGTTGGTATTGGTTTGTTTGGTTGCTCTGGTTTCCTTTTACCGATATCCAGATATCGTCGAGGGAAATCTTACCCTAACTACAGTAAACCCTCCTTACCCACAAGTAGCACCCGGTAGTTTTCTGGTGAATAAGGTAACCGTAGGCCACCTGGATACAGTAGAGGCTGGCCAGGTGATCATGGCTTTTGAGTCTACAGCCAAATTTGGCCACGTGCTGTCTTTGGAAGATCGCTTGGCCAATACACCTATGGACACGGATTCTGCCCTGGCGAACATAGACATTCCCTCCTCTTTGGATCTGGGCGCACTTCAGTCGGCTGTTTACGATTTTCAAGAGGCGCAGGAAGCTTATCAAACAGCCCAGTCCAGCACATTAAACGGATTGTCTGTCAGAGACCTGAACAACAGGATCAACCAGGAATTAGCGGCCATACAGCTCGCCAGAAGGCAACAGTCGAGTCTGGAGAACGAACTCATCAACGCCAGGGCTAACGCCGACTCTGATCAGGCTCTTTTCGAGAGAGGTCAGATAAGTCGGGTAGAGTACCGAGCCGGGCAAGATAATGTTGCTCGTTTAGAACGACTCATCAGATCTATTGAAACGAATGTCAGGAATCATCGATTTGAAGTCGAGATCATGCGCAATCAGATCTTCAGTTTACAGACTGGTGAAGAGAACCAAATCTTGCTCAGCGGTAATGAGCTCAGAGAGCGGTACAACCTCCTGCTTACCAGCCTCGATGAATGGAAGAAAAAGTACCTACTACTTACACCCATCGAAGGGATCGTACATTTCAATCTGGAAGTAAGGGAAAATCAACTGGTCGAGCAAGGTGATCATTTGGCCACGGTCGTTCCACTTCAGGGCGATGGCATAGTCGGAAGAATAGATCTGGAGCTTGTCGGGTCGGGAAAAGTAGATGTAGGCCAACGAGTTTTGGTGAAATTTTCGAGCTATCCCTATTTGGAATTCGGATCAGTTGAAGGGGTCATCGCCCAAATGGCTGAGATTCCATCTGGTGGTATCATTCAGGTTAAAGTAACTTTTCCCGATGGTTTGATCACCAATACAGGGAAACAGCTTCCTGCTGTGCAATTCATGTCTGGCACGGCCGAGATCATAACCGAAGAAAAAAGCCTGATGAGCTGGTTTATGGATAGATACTGATGAATTCTATACATCTATTCTGTGTCTTGACGCTTAAAACGAAGATTCCGAACACGTCCGCTATGATAGAGCATTTCTACCACGCGCTTGTCCGAGTCTTCACTAAAGATTAATTCTATCTCATCACCATCCACGCCAATCATATTTGGCGTTAGAAGATCTCCTTC
>JBCDFE010000144.1:0-11966 GCA_039178745.1 Bacteroidota bacterium
ATAGGCGTAAAAGTCACCTTTGGCTTCCAGAGCTTCGAGTTCAGGCCAGCGATCTGCGGCAAGTTGTAAATACTCTTCTTTGGTCATCGACTTTTAGCCTAAATTTAGGGCAGGAGCGCGAAAGCGTGAAATGCACCCAATGGTAATCTACTAAATCGCTTTAAGTTAGATAAGCCCATAATTAGAATCGCCATTTCTGAAGAGGACAAAATGCTATATGGGATACAGCTAAATGAAACCAATCCCTTAGTAGCGTATGATCTTTCGGGCTACTTGCCTTGAGATAAGATGAGCAAGTAGAAGGCTTAAGCAGTAGTCGTTCATCTAATGGATAGGGCTGGATTAATTGATTTTATATATAAAATAGTTCATTTTGTTCATGCGGCCTGAGCATGTTTAGCCCTCAAGTACTTACTGCTCTTGAATTCGTAGAATAAATTTTTTAATATGGCCATTAGACTTCCTGTTTATCTTTTAGTTTTCTTGATTTCTAGCTGCCAAGGTGACACAAGTCGTAATCTGTCGGCTGGTGTAGATGACTCGGCCAAAGAAATTTTTTTAGAAGTAGGGAATCCAGAAGAAATTTTTGATCTGACTAAATATGTTAGTCAGGTTCAAGAGATTTCATTGTCCGGAGAATACGCGAACAAATTCGGCGTAATCAATTTCTTTCATGTTGTTGAGGGTGAAGGTGTCATCCTTGTTGATGCTGGTCTTGCAAAAGTGCTAATGATTGACTTCTCAGGAGACATTGTATGGGAAATAGAGGCAGATTATGACGAATACAACATACACGGCTCCATAAAATACTGCTCATTCAATAGTGATGAAAAGGTTTTTAGCGTGCTAGATGGTAGAGAGATATTTCAATATTCTTTTGACGGAGTTCCACTGGGTAAATTAGGTCAGCCGGTTTTTGGATTTGCAAATGCCTTTTCATATCCAGTTGGAGATTCTGATGGTATGTTGTATAGCAATCAGGGTTTTCCTAATGATTTTTTGGAGGATAGCGAGCACCACAATAAGCAAATCATGTTGTACGATAATGAGGAAGATCATATCTTAGCTTCATTTGTCGAATGCTACCCACTAAAGCCGGAGTTTAGATTTATAAAGGGGTACCTAGAGTTTACTACTTTGGATAAGGAGCTTCTTTATCATTCTCCAATTAGGGAAGAATGTTACAGGGTGGGAGAATTTACTGTCAAGCAAGATTTCTTTTTGAGATTTTTGGGCGAAGAATCCACTAACAGAATAACCGAAGATCAATATATTGAATCTAATTTAGGCTATACGCTCAATAACAATATAGCTTTTGGAGAAACTATTGCTGCGAGCGATGAGCGTATTTTTGTAATCTATAGAAAATCGGGAAATACCTATAATGCACTATTCGATAGAAGATCTGAAAATTGGATGTTCAATAATCAGTTTTTTATCTTAAATAAAAGCTTAGTTAAAGCGGCTAATTTGTACGATAACAATTATTTGATGACAATTGAGTCAGCGTATTTATATGATCACAGCAAGGTAGCCTATGCCGACGGAGAGAAAGTTGATTCCGCTTGGAAGGGAGAAAGAGATCGGATCGTCAGAGAAGAAATAGATGCAGGCCCAAGAGTGATTCGTTTGTGGGAATTGTAAGCGTATGCTAGCATGTGAGCATAGATGCTCAGACCTTACCTTTATTCAATGAACAAGGTCTTATTATTCACTTTGCTTTTAGCCCTGGCTTGCACATCTAAAAAGCTAGATGTCACCCATTTCACCATAAATCCTGAGGCGAATCGTTCGGTATCCATTTCGGATATGATAACTGATCTCCAGGTTATTCCATTGGAGATGACAGAAGGTTCGTTTATGAGGGAAGCGGCTAAGATTGTAGCGCATGAAGGGCAATTGTATATATTAGACAGAAGAAGCTCAGCGATCTTTGTTTTTACTGAAAACGGAGTCTTTCTAGACCGTATAGCCAATCCAATAGAGGGGCCCGGCGGAATTGATGTAATTGTTGATTTTAATATTGGACCATCTGGAAGTACCGTGGAATTGTTATCCCCAAAAGGTAAAATAGTCGAATATGACTTTCTCAATCGCTCTTATAAAGAGATTTTGAACGATTTCGAAAATCTAGTAGCTGTAGCTAATTTTGCGATTATGGATGAGGATACCAGAGTTTTTTACTCCTCTAGAAACAGTCGAAGGCTTTTGTATTACTCCATTGACAAAAGAGAGGTAGTGAGCACCCAATACGATAAATCGCCTATAGGCGCTTCTAAGTTTTCGTTCTTTTCTCCATTTAAAGAAGTCGGTAATGAGCTATACTTTATGGATCCATCTGAGAATAGCTTATATATCAGGGAAGGTGCTAAGTTTGAACTTGTTGAGCAATACAGATTTACGGTTGGTGATCCGATCGGCATAGAATGGCCACAGCAATTTGAAGGCACCAGCACCTTTTCTTCATTCTTAGAAGAAAATGCACTGTATTATCCCATGACCTCTTTTCGCTATACCGATCAGATTTGTGGATTTTCCGTAGCCCATGAAGGCTCGGAAAACATCTCTTTTATAACCACTAGAGACTCCGGAAATTGGATTAGGCTGGATATCCCTTACAATGAAAGAGTAGTTCCATTTCTGTCGAGCGATGGAGATTATTTCTGGGGTGTTATTTTAGATGCCAATCTTGTTCAAGAGATATTTAGTCAGTCGCTACTAGATAAATATGGCATTCATACACCAGATGAGGTCGATGACACTTACGAAGCCAATCCTGTACTTTTCAAGTATAGACTATCTATTCCCTAGCCAGCAATACCGGAGACACCAAACTCAGTACCAGCACCGAAAATACCAAACCTCCCATGGTGCCAGCAGCCAGACTGGGCCAGAAAATATCGTGCTTCCCGCCCAAGAGAAAGGGAGACAAACCTGCGCAAGTCGATAAAATAGTCAGTAAAATGGGCTTGATCTTTCGGGCGTAAGCTCTTCCATAGCATTGGGCTGACGACCAGTGAATACGCCTTTTTCTGATGAAGTTGTATTCGTTGGTGATGATGATGAGCCCATTTACGGCCAGCCCAGTAACCAGTAAGAAAGAGCAATAGCCGCCCTGATCGAATGACACATCGAAGCAATAAAAGGTTAGAAAAATACCGATGAAGGAAACGGGTACCAATAAAATGATGTGGAGGGCTTGCTTGAGCGATTCGAATAATAGTGCACAAATAAAAAAGATCAGACTGACACTCAGTAATACGGCGTTGGTCCAACTGCGGGCTTGCTCGTCTCGGTAGTAATCGGGCCGGTCTACCGTAAAGCCCAGTGGCAATCGAGCCCGAAGGGTATCCAGGCAGGCTTTTAAATGACGAGCTCCAAACCGGCCACTGCCCATGTATTCATATTCGACCATGCGCAGGTACTCCTGGTCGACCTTATGCAAACTCAAAGGAGCGGATCTGGAAGACAAGCTGGCCACAGCAGGAAAAGAAATGGCCATAGAGTCTAGTGGCAAACTCCAGTTGTTTAATCTCCAGCGATCGTATTCACTCTGATGAGCTGTAACTATAGAAACAGCCTCATTGCCCGCCAAAAAGAAATCTGGCTGCTCGTTTTGATCAAACCATAGTAGTGCATCTTGAAGTGCTGATGCGCTAGCCCCATAAGCGGCCAACTGCTCTGGCGACCAGCTCAACTCGTAAATGCGTCGGTCTCTTTCCCAGTAATTGAGATTGGCATCGGTATTGACCTCCTGCACCCTCGGATGTTTCAGTAATATTTCAGCCAGATCATCGGCAGCATCTTGAAGACCAACTTGGTTGTAGCCACGCAGTCGCACCCGAAAAGAAGGTATGCCTCCTGAACTGCTGTTGCTGAATCCTTGGCCGACGCCGTATATGTCCCAGTCGACACCACCAAAACCCACCGCATAAGAAGTAACACGATTCTTAGTAAAAGCGGGGAAACCGGCAGTGGTACTTTCTGAAAATCGGACCTCTATACTCGCTCTTTGAGAACTACTGACATTGGTCAGATAACTTTCGATACCGCTGGGAAATGTGGACAGGTATGACTCCATTTGCTCCATGACCGCATTCATCTGGTTGAGTGTAGCACCATCATCCAGGCTCGCGTAAATATATAGCTTCGACTCTTCCGGTTCTCGATATTGACTTTTTTCATACACATAGCGTGAGAATAGCCGGAATGTCCCACCCAGCCAGCGATTGACATGCGGCTTGATATCGTCGCGATATACATCGCTACCTATGGTTTTATTGTAGAGTTGCCAATCATCCACCCGGTTAGGTAGCCAAAAAATGGGTGTGCCGAATAATAGAATGACGAAAGTAAAGAGCCATTTTCTACGGCCTTGGAGCCAACCTATGGTGGAGGTGTGAAATCTGGCGATCCTTATTTTTCTTCCAATAGATTTTCTATAGATAGGTTGGTTTTTCATCCCCTTATTAGCAGTCGCGCGAGGATGTCGAGATTCGGGGAAAGCCTCCATCCCGCTACTCCTGCTACTAGCAGTCGCTCGAGGATGTCGAGATTCGGGGAATCTCTCCACCTGCGGAAGTTTGAAAAAAAGAGACTGCAAAGCCGGAATAAATATCAGGGCCACCAATAAAGACGTACTTAAATTGATGGCTACAACTCGCGATAACTCGAATAACTGATGGCGTATATTTTCTTCCAGCCATAGTATGCTACTCAAAGCGGCCAGGCTGGTCAGGGTAGCACCAAAAACCGCTGGCCCAACAGGGCTGGTATTAGGATGGCGAAGTCCGTCGACTACTATAATAAGGTTGTCGATCATAATACCGAATGAAATCGCAATACCAGCAAAGGCATATAAATTGATTTCGACCTGAAATATGCGGTAGGCAGCAATAGCCAAACCTAAATTGACCAAAAGTCCGATGAAAATAATGAGCGATTGCCACCAACTTCGATAAGCCAGTAGCATAAAAAGCAGCAGTATAACTAGGCTAAGCCCAGTTCGCAATTGAGTCTTATAGAGTTCTTCCGATAAATATTCCGTAAAGTCTCGTTCCATTTGCAATACATAAGATAACGGTGTTTGTCTCGATATTTCATCGATAAAAGCCCGAAAAGTCTCAGCAGCCTGAAGTCTGTTAGCATCCGATCGTGGATATACAAACAGCCGTAAACTATTTTGCCCATTAACCCGATCGTAGCGAGTCGCCGGTAAGGGCACGCGTTTTATTTCCGCTACATCGGCCAGTACCAGTTGCCTTTCGCTGGGTGATGGTATTGGTAGCTGCCTCCAATCCGATACCTGCAAATCACTAAGCTCGCTCGAAATGGCCTGCCGATACACATACGCGCGATTGTCACCTTGTTCCAAAAAGCCAAGTCCGGCTCTATCAAAATAATTCCTTAATAAATTTTGTACTTCCGCAGGTCGGATACCCAAAACTGCACACCGATCGGCGTCTAATGCTATTTGCCAATGCAATTTATTTCCACCACTTATTTCTATTCTTTCTATACCATCTTGTCCGCTTAGTTTACCCAATAGCGTCTGGTAGGCATATTGAGTCAGCTCTTCGGCCGAGGCATCGCCGCTCAGACTGTAAATCAAAATGGGATTTTGCTGGCTCTCGTCGGTGTCAGCTTGTACACTCAATCGCGGATAGCTAACGCCATTGGGCAATTCCGGATAAATGCGCCTGACCTGAGCCGCTACCCGAAAACGCAAACGGTCGAGCACTGCTTGCTGATCTATTTTTAGATTGATATACCCGCTACCCGTACTGCTTACGGATTTTATCTCGTCTATGTCCCTAACCAAAGCGAGACCAGCTTCGAGAGGGGTGGTAACAGATCGTTCCAGTAGACTCGGCGAGGCATCGGGCCAACTGTAGTCCAGGCGGATAAACCTGGCTGGTGGTCCTGGCTGCCACCGGATACTAAGTCCAGAAACCAAAAGCCATCCAAGACCTGCTAGCGTTATGCACGCGAGTACCGTACTGAAAGCAAATTTAATAGGGGGCTTCAATAGTTAAAAAAGGATTTTACTCCGTGAATTTAATCCTTAAATGTGTAGAAAACAACTAAAGAGTTGGATTTGTCTCCATGATTTTGAAGCAGTAGATTTTTTGTAGTAAGCATAGATTTTACAGAGTATTCATATTTTATACAATCCTCAACTTGGCTATCGATTAGCGAAGGAGAATCTTCATTTTTAATAGTAGAAAATAGTACGATAAGTTGTACTTTTAATAATCCAATAATTAAGGCGAATTGCACTTCAAATGGGTACTTCGCCACAACACCTAATATATGAGATGTATCACATACGCTTCCCTTTTGTTTATCGTATTTGCATCCTGTGGTCAGGAATCTGAAGATGTGGCTTTTATGCGTGGCGACTGCATCTTAATCGATAATGCAGATCCCAATATCATTCAGGATGTCAGCGATCACTTCGAGCTGACGACCATCCCATTAGATAAAGAGTGGAGTGCATCTATGGAATACCTAAACGATTTTGCTTTTCTAGATAGCTTGCTCATATTGGTTGGTAACTCTAGAGTTATTCTAGGAGTGGATTTGAGTGGAGAGTTCCTTTGGCGAATTGCAGCAAATGAGGATGAGAGGTTAGGGCTAGGAAACTTTGGTAATTTGATCATAGATTATGAGCGACAGCTTTTTGCGGTTGAATCCCGTATGGAAAACACTTTCTTTTGGTTTGATATGTCTGGTGAGTTTGTCAAAAAGGAGCCTCAGCCGCTATACGCAAACAGTAGAGCTTATTTGGGCGAAAACAAAAGCGTCTACGACATTTACAATATGCAACAAGAAGGTTCGCCTCATCCCGAATCGAGTTACGACCTCGTGTTCTTAGACCACGAAACCAGTGAGCTGTCATTTTGGAATCGAGGTGCAGATATTTTTCGTCGGAAAATATATGCTTCTGCTGGACCAAATTTTGTGGAAGGTAAAGACGAGATATTTTACCTTAAATCGTTCAATGATACGGTCTACAGCATCCAGGATAAGTACGCCAAATACGAATTTTGCTTCAGATTCTCTACAGGCGATCGATCATGGATCTATAAGGCAGATCCTAGTATCGAAACATCGATACTGAGTTATTTTATAGATAACGACATTTCCTATGCTCGTTACTTCTTACCTATAGGCGAAAAGTACTTCGGGGGCTATAGAAGTTCGAAAGGTTACATCGGATACATAGCAGACATGGTTGGCAATGAACTGGTGAATAGCAAGTTTTGGAAGATAGACGAATATGTGATTAGTGCGCCATGGTCAGTAAGAGGCGGCTACTTTATAGGCTTGGACTACAACTATGAAGTAGAGTTTCTCCAGCAAAAAGCAGAGGAAGGAAAACTGACTATGGATATATATCAATCAGGAGAAATGGAATCACTGCAGGATAGATATGGAGACTATCAGCCAGCTACCATTTTTTTATTGAAAGTAAAATAGCGTGCGTTTGAGTCGGCATAGTTTGGACAGTGAAGGGCAAGTGGCGAGGAAATTATGATTTAGAGCCTTACCTTTGTTGTAACATCATAGCCGCTATGAGGAAATGGACCCTAATCTTACTCTGCCTGTCTAGCTTACAGCTTTTTGCCCAACTGGAAGTCCCTCCCGAAAAAACTTCCCCTCAGTCTCAGTGGCTGTTTGGGCTGACTCTGGCTCCACAGGCCATTACGACTTTTGAAGGTGATCCACCATTTTCAACGGCTATGCCCGTTTACATCGGTCCGACCTGGCTATCGGGAAGTTGGGGCGTATCGCCTTTTTACAATTTTGGCGGGCATAGTCTGGGGGTATTCCTGACCTATGCCTTTAGTGCGGACTTTGGCAGCTACCTGGTCATTGATCAGTCTTTGAACACCAATTTCGGCATCTACGGACTCGGTTTTACCACGCCTTTGTTGGAACCATACATCCAGGGATTTGTAGAGATCGGTGGCAGCTACGGGGATGTGTCGGGGGCAAACTTGCTGATTGGTGCCTACTTTTTGCTCAGCAAACCGCTCTAAAAGAGGAAACGCTGGCTAGCCTGAGCCAGAAATGTCAATGCATTCAGGTCGAGCTAATGGTCCTTTACCGCCTTCGGTTTTTTTGCTTGAATAAAATTGACCACATCTGCCGGATCGTCAGTTAGGTGCAGGTAAGCTGCATAATCTTTCCCCTTTGCGAGTTGCTGTAATAGTGGAAAAATCGAAGTGTCTATTTCATAGCGTTGCTTGCTCAAGAAAACCATCGGGCTCACATAGTCGAAAGTGACGTAGTGATTCTGGGCGGCATCTTGAAAGATCTCCTGGGTGGTACCTGCGCTTCCGGGTGCGAAGACGATGCCATAAATGGAGATGGCCAGCAAGGTGTCTTCGCGAATGCTGTTGCTGAAGTATTTGGCAATGTAGGTAGCAAAGAGATTGCTCGGCTCGTGGCCATAGAACCAAGTGGGTATGGCCAGGCTTTCCTCTCCATCGGGAAAGCGGTCCAGTACTTTCAAGGCGGCCTCATGAAACCCTGGATCAGTGTACTTGGGTGCCCTGGCCAGTGTATCCAATACCCAATCTAGCTCGTCTTGGGTACGACCGGCCAGATAAGCCCCAAGATTGGCGGCCTCCATGATGCCAGGGCCACCTCCCGATACGACTAGGAAACCTGCTTCCGTCAGTAGTTTGGCCGTTTGCACACTCAGTCGGTAGTAGTGTTTGTCCCTACCCATACTGTGGCCGCCCATAAAACCGACGCACCTCCTTTTTGGTAGCCCGTCTACTCCAAAGCTAAGCAAGCGCCTTAGGGCTTCGTCCATACTGAAGTCGTGAAGGCGCTCATACAGGGCCTCCTGCATGCATGGTGAAGATCGATAATGACTAAAGTGGGTGTAAATGCGCAGATCATAACTTTGATCGTCTTCTGGACTATAGCCATGCATGAGCTCTTGCCAGGTATAAAGTCTACTGCGCAGTGGCTGATAGGGTAGGTGCTGGGGTTTGGCGAGCATACTGGCGCCCAGACTACGCAGTTTGATCTCTAGTTCTTTATCCATTTCGCAACCCAGGAACAAGGTCGTTGCGTCTATGGTGAAGTTTTCCCAGTCGATGCTGGTCAGTTTCAGATCCAAATCGATGAGGGTAACATGCCTGAGATCAATCTCCTTAGACAACATCCAGGCGGAGTCTATAGTACGCACACAGCTTGGAAAGTTGGAAATGAACTTATTGCTCATGGCAGGGCTTTGATTTGCTGGTGAACGGACTCTACCTGTGGCCAGAGCTCGTGTTGACCATCGTTGTAAATCAGGTAATCGGCAGCAGCCACCTTTTGCGCTTCAGGCCACTGGCGGGCCATTCGGGCCAGAACTTGGGCTTCTGTAGATCCATCTCTCCGCATGACCCGCTGCAAGCGAACTGACTCGGGTGCGGTCACAACAATAATGGCATCGAAGGCATTCGCTTGTCCGATTTCGAGGGTGATGGCAGCTTCGTGGAGGGTGTACCAAAATTGGTTATTTTCCAACTTAGCTTGGGCGTCAGCTTGAGATTCGTGCCAGGTCAGAGCAGCTTTGGTAACTGCCGGATGAACGAGCGCATTCAGCTGGTTGAGATCTTCCTCGCTGCTGAATATGCGTTTGGCCAGATAGGCTCGATTCAAATCTCCTTGCTCGTCATAGGCATTCGGGCCAAAGTGGGCGGTGACCGACCTGCGCAAGTCTGCATCTTCTACCAGCAACTGCTTGGCCACGGCATCTGCCTCAAATACGGGAATACCGAGTTCTTGAAATAGTCGGGCCACGGTGGTTTTCCCACTGCCTATATTTCCGGTCAGGGCGATGCGCTTGGCCATGGCAGCAAGATAAGGGATGGGGGCGGTAATGTCGGTGATCATTTTAATAAACGAATATGTTCGTTCTAGCCACATTCCCACCAAAAGCCTACCTTTCCACCATGCTCCACAAAATCGATAGGCTCAATAGGTGGGTTTTTCAATGGGTCAGCTGCTTGTGTATCGTCTTGATATTTCTGGTTGTGCTCGAAGTTTTGCTACGCCTACCTCCGCTGCGATACAGCCACGCTTGGTTGGGAGAGATCCAATGGCAGGTGTTTGCATTGATCTTCTTGTTTGGCTCTCCTTATGCTCTGCTGCAAGGGCGGCATGTGCGGGTAGATCTATTTTACGAGCGCTTCAGCCCGAGAGATAAAGCCTGGGTCGATTTGGTGGGGAGCCTGCTCTTCCTACTGCCCTGGTGTGCTATGCTAATTTGGTTTTGTACCGCCTTTGCCTACCAAGCCTGGCTAGTGGGCGAACGCTCTTCAGATGCTGTGCTCATCTCCTATGTACCCATCAAGATAGCCCTACCTCTGGCTATTTTACTGCTATTCCTGCAGGGCCTTGCCATGGCTGGTAGCGCATGGTCGACCATTAGGGAGGAATCAAAAAATTCGGGCTAATGAGCTTGGCCATCATTGCTCTGATCCTATTTGCGAGCATTTTTTTGCTCATTTTATATGGCTATCCAGTGTCTTTTACCTTAGGCGGTCTTAGCCTGATTTATGCACTTTGCTTTTTGAATATTGAGGCACTCAGCTTGCTACCCAACCGGATCATGGGCATCATGAGCAACGAGGTGCTTATGGCCGTTCCACTATTCATCTTTATGGGCATCATGCTAGAGCGATCTGGGCTAGCCGAGCGGATGCTGATTGGTATGGCCGGTTTTTTTGGTAGGACTTCCGCGGGCCTTGGTGTCTCGGTTATTATAGTCGGAGCTTTGCTGGCAGCGTCGACTGGTATAGTTGGGGCTACGGTCATCACTATGGGACTGATCAGCCTGCCGCCCATGCTCAAGCAAGGCTACAAACCAGAACTGGCAACGGGCATTATTGCCGCTTCGGGCACCTTAGGCCAGATCATACCGCCTTCCATCGTGCTGGTTCTGCTCGGTTCGGTCCTGCAGGTCAGCGTGGGGCAGCTGTTCAAAGCCGCTCTATGGCCAGGCTTAGCTTTAGTAGGTGCCTACCTAGGGTATGTGTTGATATTGGCCCGCCTAAAGCCACATCACTTTGGAGATTCTGGCCAATTTACTTCGGTCAAAGAAGGTGTCGAATCAAAACTGACAGGCAATTTGTTTTCCAGCTTCTTGTTGCCATTTCTACTTATCCTGTCCGTCTTGGGCTCGATATTTGCAGGCATAGCTACACCCACCGAAGCGGCTGCTATAGGAGCTACAGGTGCCATAGGACTGGCAGCGGTACAGGGTAAAATGAAATGGGCTGTTTTGCGTAAAGTATCGGAGGAAACCACACACCTGACCAGTATGGTCTTTATGATTTTGTTGGGCGCTACGACTTTTGCCCTGGTCTTTCGGCAATTGGGCGGAGATCGCTATCTCATAGAACTGATTGAGCGGGCTGACCTCTCTGCTGGCGTATTTCTCGCTTTGGTAATGATCGTAGTCTTCGTGGCCGGCTTTTTCATCGATTTCATCGAGATTATTTTCATTATCGTACCCGTGGTGGCACCCATATTCGAGCAAATGGGGATAGACCTCGTTTGGGTAGGCGTGTTGCTAGCCCTCAATTTGCAAAGCAGCTTTCTGTCCCCTCCTTTCGGATTTGCACTATTCTACTTAAAGGGGGTTGCACCACCAGGCGTCACGACTGGGCACCTATATCGAGGCGTGATACCATTTTTGGTCATTCAGCTGGTGGTGCTGACACTGGTCATTTTGCTGCACTGACACACCAAATATTTTGATACTCAGAGCTGTCGGGTGCTTATTTCGTCTTGCGCTTTTGCTTTTTGGCTGCGGGAAAGAGCACATTGTTCAGAATGAGTCTATAGCCGGGGCTCTTGGGGTGTAGGCTCAGATCTGTTTCTGGATCATTGACCAGATGGCGGTAGTCTTCCGGATCGTGACCGGCATAGAAGGTAAAGAAACCCTCGCCTAC
>JBCDFE010000145.1:0-11819 GCA_039178745.1 Bacteroidota bacterium
ATCCCGAAGAACCATTCATAGAAATAGACTCCGCAGGTGCAGGCATAACTACACAGGCGTGTATCTCCTGAGCAACAGCTTTTTGGCTAATTAGTAAAGAAATGATGAAGATAGAAAAGCGGTATATGATAGCAATGCTCTGTTTCACGGTTTAAGGGATTTTGCATGAACTAATTACGAGCGTAGAACTAATGAATCACCGTGATATGTATGCATTTTAAGGTCTTTTAACCAGTCAAATACACATTTAATAGTTTTTAACAGTGAGTCCCTTTACGGGTAGAAGCTTGATCTTTTTTTGTACTTCCGCAGGTAGCATATTCGCTACCAGAAGAGTGATTGCTGTTGGCAAGCATTTTTGATGGCGGTATAACGGTCTTTCCAGATGAAATCGTATTCACTCACCTACTGTATGATGTTCCGACCTGCGAAAGTCTAAAAAAATAAACCCGCTAACTTTGCTCAAAACCCGATCAGGAAATGAATCTAGACCACTTCCCCGAAAAGTTCCGGCGCGGCGTCATCGAGCACATGAACGATGACCACCGCGATGCTATGGTCGATATGCTACACGCCTACTGCGATGCCGACTGGGTGACCGATGCTGAAATGGGGCCTTTTGATAAAGAAGCTATGGAGCTAATCGGACTGGGTAAGGATGGGAAGCGAGAGACTTTTGAAGTAGAATACGAAAGTCCAATAGAAAAGCCGCAGCAGTTCAGGCCCATGCTGATCGAAATGCTAAGGGCGGCAAGGAAGCAGTTGAAATAACTTTTTATAAAAATTTGTAACACCTACTCCAATCTTGTATCCAATCGGTGAACAAGCAGTCTTGAAGGCTGCCAAAACCACCGAAATCATGGAAATCATGGAAATCAAGAAAAACTTTATTATCGATGTTCCCACCAAAGAAGTCTGGTCCGTATCAGGCGATCAGTTCGGTCAGGCCTGCAATTGGGCAACTGGCCTTTACCATTCAGAAGACATTGGAAAACCGACTATACCTGGCGCACCTAGCACAAATAGGGCTCGTGTAACCTATCAAGGCGATATCAAAGAAGAGGTCAGGGTATATCTAGAAACGGGCAAACCCAGCCTTGCAAAAAGTAAGGAGCTCGCTAAAAGAGCGGCCTGATTTTCAATCTTCAATCATTTCATTTTTAATCGAGAATTCGAACTGCTGCAACGGTTCGAACCTCACCAACTATATCAAAATGCAACGCATTTCTCTGTATTTCACTTTTACTACACTCATTAGCATCCTTCTATTGGGGTCTTCATTTTCACTATCGGCACAATCCATGTCAGAAAACTATCGCAAGATGGTCGTCAAACGCGAGATAGCCGTACCTGCAGCACAAGCCTGGGAGGCATTGGTCCTAGACTATGGAGAAATCGCAAATTTCAGCCCATTTATCTATGCCTCCAATTATGAGAGCGGAAGTCTGCTGGGTGTGGAAGGCGCAGAGCGTAGGTGCAATTTTAATGCCAACGGCACAAGATGGAGTCATGAGAGAATCGTCTGGGTCGACCAGGAAAATATGCTCATGAAAAACATCATAGTCGATGCTCAGAAGTTTCCACTAAACCTAGATAACAGCTACGCGATCTACTCAGTAGTAGATAATGGCGACGGCACCTGTACTGCTGGCTACGAGTTTAATTTTCGAACCAAGCCTGCTTTCATGGGCGGAATAGCCGCTGGATCGTTCAAAAAGTCGCTCAACGAAACCTTGATTGGACTAGAGCACTACCTCGTAACCGGAGAGCATGTAACAGGAGGTTCGGAAAATGCCAATGCCGTCATTGGGCAGTATAAGGCTGATGGCCGCTACAAAGATTTCGAATATTCCATCGAAAAAATTCGAGTGAATTCAGCTCGATAATACCTATCAATCAACTATTGATTTCTTTCATTTAAAACACAATAATCATGCGTTTATTAAAATCATCAGCAGCGCTGTTTTTCCTAGCTATAATGTCTCTAAATCTGAATGCTCAGCAAATCGATGCTGACATCACCATCACCAGAGTCGTTGAAAGTTCAGCAGACGATGTCTGGGCCGTTCTGCGGCAACTAGACAATATAGATGATCTGACTAATGTGGTCTCCTCAGTAGAATTTACGGGCAATTACGGAGCAGGTGGAACCAGAATATGCCACACAGCAGACGGCCAGGGGTACTTTAAGGAGTCAATTCTGACCCTGAATGACAGTGAGAGAACCTATACATATGCGCTGCTGGAAGGCGCTCCCGTACAAGGCATGGTCAACCACTTTAAAGTAGTTGACTTGGGCTATCTAAAATCTATGATCGTTTGGACGAGTAGCTACGAATCTTTTATGAGCAATCCGCAAATGACAGAAGAGCAGTTTCTGGGTTTCATCAATCAAACGGCGTCAGAAATGATCGGCAATGTAGCTCTTGTAGCCCAATAGGGGATGCTACTTAGCATAAAGTTCATCCCTTGTGGCACCTCAAACGTATTCATGTTTGAGGTGCTTCACTTTGTAACAGCTCATCGATTCTTGCATCTAATGAAAAAGATGTGATATGAAAAATCCACTCACAGGGGATTATAAGGAAATTGAAGACGTAGCCTTGGTTAGTCAAGCTGTCGAAGGAGATCGGCCTGCACTAGATGCATTGATTAAACGCCACCAACCATTTATTTACAATGTAGCCTGGAAGATGGTACACGACCCCAATGACGCCTGGGATCTCACGCAGGAAGTACTAATTAAGGTCATCACTAAGTTATCGCAGTTTCATGGAAAAAGCAATTTTCGCACCTGGTTATACCGGATTGTTTTCAATGAATTCTTACAAGGGAAAAGACGCAGAAGCGAAGCTCAGTTTTCCAGCTTTGAAGAGTATGGAGAACAACTAGATTCTGTTCCCAATCCCGACTTGACGCGTGAAGAAGAGATCGAACAAGAAGAACTGAGCAAAGAAATGCAAGTGCGGTGTATGTCGGGTATGCTTATGTGCCTCACCAGAGAACAACGTCTAATATACATCATCGGCGACGCTTTTGGAGTAGATCATAAAATAGGTGCTGAACTATTTGGCGTCAGTCCGGCAAACTTTAGAGTCAAGCTCCATAGAGCTAGGAAGGAGTTATACAATTATATGAATAACAAGTGTGGCCTGGTCAACAAATCCAATCCTTGCCGCTGTCCAAAGAAAGCAAAAGCACTAAAAAACTTGGGTGCCCTCAATTCGGAGAGCATGCTGTTCAATACAGGCCACAAAAGCAAAATCTCGGCCTATGTTCAAGCCAACTATGCTGAAGCTGGTGAAGCCTTCAGCGAAAAAATTACAGCCTTGTACAGAGAGCACCCCACTAGAGAGAACTTTGGCAAAGAGACCTTAATCAAAGAGGTTCTGGAAAACGAGAAGTTAATGGGGTACTTCAATAGGTAAGTGGCACGTACATTTGTGTTGTCGAATGAAAACGTTTCTCACCACTTTACTGCTATTAGTCCTTTGTTCCTGCCTGCAAGCGCAAATAAAGGATTCTTTAGCCCTGGCCGTAGACTCTCTCGAACAACGCAGAGAAAGAGTCGTCAAACCGGGCGTAGCCCTGCGGTGGGCCTTGATCCCAGGAGGCGGCCAGATATACAATCGGCGTTGGTGGAAACTACCTCTGGTATACGGTGGCGTATTTGGCACCATCGGTTATGCGGAGTTCTATAACAACAATTTCCAAAGGGTTGTAAGGGCGCTGGAAGCAGAGTGTTTCGGCGATGGGATTCCCGACGACTGCGTAGTGACAGATCACGAATTCACGGGTGTTTTCGATGTTACAGCCATGCGAACCCTGCGAGACCGTTTCGATCAGCGGCGCCAATATGCTTATCTGTATATCGCACTGGTTTATATACTTCAAGCTGTAGAAGCCTATACCGATGCTCAGCTCATGGATTTCGACATGGACGACAATCTGAGTGCCTTCAGATTAGTACCCAACCTGAGCCCGCAAGCGGGTATGGGCGTGGGTATATCTATTCCGCTCGGAGCCGGACTTAGAGAGAGAAGACAGCAACTAGAGCTTCAAGTGATAAGTGCCCGTCGATAGAGATCTGGCCCTTATTTTTTTCCTCTGTGCTTCTTCCTGGGCTGGTTCCACTCTTCTCTTTGAGCAAAATCGACTACGCGCCTGATGGTGATTACCATACCCATGAATACAAAATAACCGATGGTCAATACGATCAAGATCCAAAAGTATGAGCCAGCATCTCGCACCCCTACTCCACTAAAAAGGTAAGCCAGTAAACCACCACCCAGCACCAACCCACTAAATCCATACATGGACCGCTGAAAGTATCGCTGCACCTCCTTGGTCGTCGCCATGAAAATGGAATTGAAAAGCGCAAAAAACAGAATAAATGCCGCTGCACATTGCCAGGCAAAAAGATTAGGCCGACCTTCGGGCCCGCTTCCACCTACTGCCGCCCCGATGACATCTATCAAAAACACCGCAGCCAAAACAACTCCCGCTTGAACTAGTGGATCAAACTGCCGTTCGTAAATAGATCGATTGTCATTATTCATCTAAATGGTGGATTCCTCCAATTTATACTGAGACCTAACGATTCCATGAAGCTTTTGTTAACTCTTGCCTGCATTTTAGTTTTTGAGCTCTCTATACACAGCCAAACACCACAACTGCATACCTACGAAATACAAGGAGACGATGATGCATCCGACTTTGTGGGGCAGTTTGTATCCATGGAATCTGCTGTGGTCGTCGCTGCAGGTCCTGGATTCGCCTATGTGCAGGACCCCCAAGGCGACGGAATCGAAAGCACTAGCGATGGTCTGCTACTAGACAATAGCTCTCTGGGGCAGTTATCTGTCGGCCAGCTTGTCACGGCCAGCGGCATTGTCCGCGAACTAGATAGTCAAACCGCTTTATCGGGTCCCAACTTTTCCTTCAGTATTGTTGGTACTGAATCACCCCCTGACCCCGTAGAGCTGGTCGCCCTTACCGCAGCTCCCGATGTGCCTTTCCTCGAACGCTATGAAGGGATGTTCGTATCATTTGATGCTACGGTTGGCGGACCAAGTAGAAGTAGCGATGCCACCATCTATACCACCAGTAGTCGTCCCATGCGTGAGCCGGGCATCGAGGCACCAGGCATCATTGGCCTTCCCGTTTACGATGGCAACCCCGAATTAATCATTTACGATCCAGACGGTTTTGGCGAAGCAGACAATCGCTTTCTCAATGCAGGTGCGAGCTTTAGCGGGCTCGGTGTGCTGTTTCAAGATGATTGCTGTTATGTACTCTCTCCCACCTCATCGGTCATCTATAACGGGTTTGACCCAGCTACTGAGGTAAGAGCCCGGCAGGCCGACGAAATCACCATAGGTTCCCTCAACCTGCTCAATTTCGATGCAGAGGCAGATGATTACGATACTCGGTTAGAGAAACTATCCGAGTACGTGGGTAGTAGCCTTGGCTTCCCACAGATTCTCGCCGTCCAGGAGGCCTGGGGCATTCAGGAGCTCAATGCGCTATCCTTCCAATTGCGGCAGATGGATCCAGTCAATGGCGATTATCAAGTGTTTCTAGGTACTGGCACAGGAAACATCAGCAATGGATTTTTGGTATCTAGCCATTTGCCCCAACCCAATATCAGCGAGCTGGGAACCAACGAATTTCTCTCCATCGGAGGCATATTACACGACCGCCCACCACTGTTGCTGAGCATTCAGCTCGATGACCCCGACCAGACGCTACTCCAGGTGCTCAATCTGCATATGCGATCACTCAATGGCATTGAAGGGAGTGACGCAAGTTTCGTTCGAACTAAAAGGCACGAACAGGCCATAAGCGTAGCTGAAATGGTGGAAGATCTGCGCGATAAAAACCTGGTGATCGTGGGTGACTACAATGCCTTCGAATTTACTGACGGCTATGTGGATGTGTTGAGTCAAATCGGAGGAACCTTCACCCTGGGTGCTCAGCGTCCTCCACTTCCCATTGTATCGCCACCCTTGCAAAATCTAACTGTCGATTTACTTCCTTTCGATGACCGATATAGCTTCGTATTCAGAGGATCTGCCCAGATGTTAGATCACTGTCTCGCTAATGAATTGACTGGCTTAACAGCGAGAGAACTCGAGTTTGCACGAGGCAATGCTGACGCGGCCCTGGCTTTCGAATCCAACCAGTTCACTGCCCTTCGCTCTAGCGACCACGACGGCTTTGTTCTCTTTCTCGGAGTCGATGCACTGACCTCTTCCAATAGTTTGGCCACCGACAAGCCAACTGTCAGTTTTCCAAATCCATTTTCTGATGCTGAGGTGATAACTTTCCCTGGCGAGCTAGCCGGTGGATTAGCCCAAATTGTTGATCTCCTGGGTAGACCGGTATCTTCATCAGTCAGGCTGGGTGGTTCTTTAGGACTTCCGCAGGTGGATGGTTTATCCGGTACGAGTTTTATCTGGCGTCCTGATCTGCGCAATGATGTATCAGGGATGTATGTCTTGCAGTTAACGTTTGAAAACCATACTTACTCCTGGCAAATATTTGTAGAATAATTTCCATCTTGGTTGGCTATTATGCTCATTACGACCACAGCATACTTTCCTCCCATTTCCCATTATATGCTTGCCATCCGCCAGCATGGGTGGAAGTGGGAAGCCCATGAAAATTATCAAAAAGGCGCCTGGAGAAATCGCTGTCAAATTGCAGGTCCCAATAAGGTCGAGCTCCTAAGTATTCCGTTGGTCAAGGGGAAGCACCAGTCTACCCCAATTTGCGATGTTCAAATCAGTTACACCAACGACTGGGTCAGATTGCACAAAAGGAGTATCTCGGCAGCATATGGGCGCTCACCCTACTTTGAGCACTATGCCCCTCTGATATTTGAGGTACTGGATAAACGCCACCATTCACTTTGGGAGCTTAATATAGAGCTTCATAAAAAAGTACTTAATATATTTGTAATCAGTGATTTATTTAGAGTTACTGACGGATATGCTCACCAATATCCAGAAACTGTTCTCGACCTTCGAAGAAAATCAGCTCACACAGACATTCATCACTCACCTTACCCTCAAGTTTTTGAAGATCGGCACGGCTTCCTCTCAGATTTATCTATATTGGACCTGTTGTTTTGTCTCGGTCCTTCGGGAAGCATCCACCTGCGTAAGTCTAAAGCTTCTTAAAATTCCGGGTACATCATTTAAGCCACCGATTCTTGAGTACCATACTCGACAAAGACATAGTTGAAAAGCGCGAGCGGCTAGCCGAAGGGGTAGATAAGCTGCGAGAACTCACCGAACTGATCGGCAATAGCGAATTGAATCGCACAGCAACTGATCTAAAAGTTCAAATATTCGAGCCGTTCCTGTTTGTTATCGTAGGTGAGGTAAAGGCTGGCAAGAGTAGTTTTATCAACGCTCTCCTCGGAACGGGAGAAGAGGTGGCCAAGGTAGCTCCACAGCCCATGACCGATACCATACAGCAGATTGCGTATGGGCCGAGTCGCCGTGAGACAATAGTCAACGAACACTACAAAAAGATCGAACTGCCGGTAGAGATCCTCCAGGAGGTATCGATAGTAGATACGCCCGGTACCAACACAATAGTAGACCACCACCAGGAAATTACCGAGCGTTTCGTGCCGGCTAGCGACTTAATCGTTTTTGTTTTCGAGGCCAAGAACCCTTATCGCCAATCGGCCTGGGATTTCTTCGATTTCATCCATGCCGACTGGCGCAAGAAAGTGATCTTCGTTTTACAGCAAAAGGACTTGATGGAAGCTGGAGACCTTGCTATCAATATGCAGGGGGTACGCGATCATGCAGCTGCTAAAGGCATTGCACAAGCCAGAGTCTTTGCTGTTTCTGCCAAGCAGGAAATGGAAGGCCAAACCGAATCTGGCTTCGATGAGTTGAATGATTTCATCAAAGCTGAGATTACTGGTGGTCAAGCCCCGATGCTCAAGCTGGCCAATAGTGTGGAAACCGCCCGAAACATCAATCACCGAATAAGTGCCGGCCTCGAAATCAGGCGGAAGCAGTGGGTGGCCGATCATGCCTTCAGGGAAGAAATAACAGAAGGACTAAATCTGCAAGAACAGCAGAGCAAGCGCCAGGTAGACCTTTTGGTTGAAAACATCTTGCTGACCTACGATAGAATTACCAGAGCAAAACAACGGGAGCTGCGATCTGGCCTATCTACCTTCGGCCTACTTCGACGCTCGCTGGCCAGTACCTTTGGCAGCACACCTAAAGCTAAGGTCTGGTTGCAGAATCTGGCCGACGAGTTGGATACAGAGCTGAAACAAGAACTCAAAAACCGCTTGAACGAAGGCGTTGTAGATTTGGCCGAAGCTATTCAGCAAATGGTAAAAATTATTGACCTGAAGTTGCGCGCCAGCCCAACGATACTGCGCGAAGACAACGAGCTTTTTAGCCAGATTGCTACCAGAAGGGAGCAGGTGCTAAGAGAGCTTATGGAGCAGTTCCATCGCTTTGTACAACACAATGAAAATTTCGCCCGTGCAGAACTATTCGACGGGCGAGAAGACCTCACACCAAATTTGGCCGCTGGTTCAGGAATGGCTGCACTCGGCGTCATTTTATTTGCTTTCGGGAGTTTGCCCGTATTCGATATTACCGGAGGTGTACTGACCGCCATAGGCGTGATATTTGCAGGCTTTGGTACCCGAGGCAAGCGTCGAAAAATCGTAAGTGATTTTGGCGTTGAAATTACGCAAGGCCGCGACAAACTCGGCGAAGAGTTGGACAGCAAACTAAAGAGCTACATCACAGAATTGCGCACCGGCATCGAAGGAAATTTCAGCAAGTTCGATCAATTGCTCGAACAAGAGAACAACCAAATTGGAACACTAGAAAATCTCAACCAAGAGATCACCGACACCCTGCATTTTATTTTACCCCAGAATTAATTGCATTTGGATTTTAGTATTGGATCTGAGACTGCTATCCTTGGCTTCTTTTTTACGCTTGGACTATTGTATGCTATACTTATCTGGCTACAATCTAATCGCTTTAATCACCCTCCTAGTAAATACCTCAGCCTCTTTTTAGTCCTGTGTTCGGCCTACATCACACCATTCATGCTGGGTTATCAAGGTTGGTATGCCAAAGACGGTTACCGGGAGTTTCTGTTTTTCGTTCCGTTTCAGCAGCTATTTCTCATAGGCCCTGTCATTTATGTGTATGTCAAAAGCCTGCTGGAAGGCCCTAAGGCTATCGAAAAAAAAGACGGATTGCACTTCGTTCCTGCCTTACTCTATTTGGGCTACAGCCTATTCATATTCGTTTTCGATGTATTTGTGTATGATGACTACTACTATTACGCAGATGGCCGGGACAAGGACCTAGCCAATTGGTATCAAATAGGCGGTTTGGCCTCTATTTGCATTTATTTGTTCCTAAGTCTTAGAATTTACTTCTCCTACAAGAAGCGAATCTTCAATGAATTGGCTTACGCAGACTTGGTCATCTTTGACTGGATTCGTCAATTTTTGATCGCGCTCCTGATCATCGTTGGGATCAGATTTCTCTTCTTGCTCCTCTTACCCAACTTCGGACAATTTGGACAGTGGTTTTACTATTACCTACTGTTCTCTCTGGTTTTCTGCTTCATAGCGTTTTCCGGCTACTCCCACACCATAACCTTACACTCCATCTACCGAGGCAACACCTTGAAAGACCTGATAACCAAGCAAAATTCTAATGGTACACCCTACTCTGCAAAAGATAGCGTACCTGCGGATAAAAGTGCCCTAACCGAGCTTATGAACAAAGATCGAAGCTATACCGACCCTACCCTGACCCTGACCGATCTCGCTGACCAGTTGGGAATGACCAGCAAACAAACCTCTGCCTTAATCAACAAAGAGTTCAAGCAAAACTTCAATGACTTTGTCAATACCTATAGAGTCGAAGAAGTCAAACGCCGATTAGAAGCTGGTGAAGGTGAGCAGTTTACCATTCTAAGTATTGCCATGGACTGCGGCTTCAACTCTAAAACTACCTTCAATCGCGTTTTCAAGCGGCTAAACGGAGAAACTCCAAGGCAGTTTAAGTCCAGAATAGAGACAAACAATCTGCACACGAGTGCCAAATCGTGATCTGGTACGCTTGCTGTGGTGTAAAGGGGCAGATTTGCCTGGCAACGAAAAACCAAATGCCATGAAATCGATACTCCTATCTTTCACACTTTGCCTATCCCTCAATCTATTTAGCCAACCTCTCAGTACCGAGGAAGTGAAAATACTAGACTCACTTCTAATGGTAGACATTCCGGATGGTGCTCCTGGTGGAGCCATTGGTGTTATTCGTAACGGTGAAATCGTCTATGAACATTATGCTGGCCTTGCCGATTTGGAATCTGGTCGGACCATTGATGAGCGCACAAGATTTAACCTAGCCAGCAATGGCAAGCAATTCACCGCTCTGGCTATACTGCTATTGGCAGAACAGAGTCTTCTTAATATGGAGGACGACATCAGGAAGTATTTGCCTGAGCTGTACCCAAACATATCTAAGCCGATAACCATACAGAATTTGCTCACTCATACAAGTGGTATACGGGAAGCCAGTACTTTGTGGGCGTTTCAAGGCAAAATATGGTGGAAACACTCCTTCAACAACAAGGATGTAAGACAGATCTTGAGCGCGCAAAATGATTTAAATTTTGAGCCAGGATCCGAAAAATCGTACTGCAATTCCAATTATTTACTGCTCACTGAAATTGTAGAGGTAGTCAGTGGTCAGAGCTTCCAGGAATTCTCCGACCAGATGTTTGCCCAGTTGGGTATGAATGCCACAAACTTTCTATCCAATCATGAAGACGATGTGCCAAATCTGGCTCGACCATATTTTAACTTCGACACTTGGACCACCTATGAATGGCTAAGCGATTTACATGGAGATGGTGCGCTATTTTCTACCCTCGGTGATCAATTGCGTTGGGAACTGATTATACAGCAAGCTATCCCAGATCAGCTATCCGCTAATACTTTAGAAGAAAGTCAAAATCCAATCTTAGCAGTAACTGACTACGGCTACGGTTTAGAGGGTACAGAATATGCAGAAACTCCCATCAGGTTTCACGAAGGGAGTACAGGTGCCTGGAAGGCGAGCTTTAGACGCTTTCCAACCAAAAACCTGAGCATAGTCGTCGTAAATAACAGCGGTAAATTCGGCACAAGTACACTGGCTAATAAAGTAGCCAATGTTCTCCTGGAACTTCCAGAGATAAATCCAGCCTACGAGCTAGGTCCTAGTCCGGAAATGGAGCTTTTGAACCCAGAGGAGTGCCTGGGCACTTACTTGACTGGAGCATACTACTTCCGGTTTGTGGAGCTGGACAGCCAATTGTATTTACAGCGACCTGGCAGACCAGACATCAGCATTGCTACTGAGGGAGATGGTGTATTTTACGAGGTAACGGACCCTGATTTTAAGATGGCATTTCACGAAAATGAGGAAGGGCAACGAGTAGTTACGGCTTACTACCCTACCCATCATTCGTTTGATCTCATTGAAACAGTAGAAGACTATTCCCACATCACCCCCGAGCAGATTGTAGGCACCTATTACAATGATGAAATTGGGGCGAGCATTCCCGTTAGTCACATAGGAGAGTCCACATACCAATTTGATTTATTCGGAGAATCCATAGAAGGAGATCTTCTAACGCCAAATATGATTGGCGTGGATGGTGATGAGATAGAATTAATCTTTAGTGAAGACTCGGACAAGCGCGTGGTAGAAATGCTCTATCATAGCGGACGTGTTCGGAATCTTCGTTTTAAGCGTCAA
>JBCDFE010000146.1:0-11804 GCA_039178745.1 Bacteroidota bacterium
CACCACTTCACTAGTGCGTGTTACCTTTGCGGCTTATGTCTGGTACGTATACCATCAAGCTTCCCCAATTTGAAGGTCCCTTTGATCTGCTCCTCTTCTTTATAGAGCGAGACGAGCTGGACATATACGATATTCCCATCGCTACGGTCACCGACGATTTTCTAGCCTATATACGCCAGGCAGAGGCCATGGATGTAGACCTGGCCAGTGAATTCGTATTGGTAGCGGCTACCCTTTGCCGGATCAAGGCCAAGATGCTGATTCCTCGTAAGCCGCTAGATGAGGAGGGCAACGAGATCGATCCCCGCGAAGAACTGGTGGCTCGCCTGCTGGAGTACAAGCGCTACAAGAGCGTACTCGATCAGATGCGCGAGTTGGAGCGTGCGCGGGCCATCAGGAATTATCGTGGTAATGTAACCGCCGAGCTGGCTCAGATTGCGACCAAAGCCCTGGTCGATGTAGAACTGGAGAGCGTGACTCTCTTCAAGCTACTGCGCGCCTTCGAGCGCTTGATGACCAAGCTGGAGGAAGAGGCCAACCGCCCACCCGTTCACGAGATCGCCCAGTTTGCGCATACCATCGAGGAGCAGCAGATTCGCATCATGGACATGGTGGGGCGTGTACGCCTAGGCGCCGAAAGGCCCAGCTTCAAAGCAATCTTCGCTCCCTGTAAAACCCGTATTCATGCCATAGTCACCTTCCTAGGCCTGCTGGAGCTACTCAATATGCAGCGGCTGTCTTTGGTAGTCGGAGAAGGCTTCAATAATTTCTGGCTGGAGCCTGGAGACGAAGAAGAGTAGTCGGCCGATCTACTCCCCATACTCCTCCACCAAGGATTCCGAATCCCAGCCTGCACCCTGAGGCGTTCGGTAGGGGCCGAGGTCGCTTCGCATTTGCTGCTCCAGATCTGAAACCGCTGTTCTGACCATATTTTGGTACTCTTGCTCATCGGTGCGCACGGCTGCCAAAGAGCGCAAGGCTTTGGTGTCGTGTTCCAGAAAGCGATGAGCGTAGTGCTCGACTTGGTAAGCGCGGTGGCCCATGAGCTTCAGCGCTTCTCCGGCCGCAGCCACACCATTGCGGATGGTGTCTCGGAATATGTGTAGCACGCCAGCATCCATAAGCTCGTAGGTGTCCATATAGTCGAAAGACCTGACGACCATCTGGAGATGAGGAAAGTGCTTCTTCACGACTTCAACCAGGGTGAGGTTCTCTTCGGGCGTAGCTAGGCCGATAATGATGGCCTTGGCCTCTGCTGCTCCTGCAGATTCGAGCAGGTCGAAACGGGTTGCATCGCCATAGTAGACCTCGAATCCCATCTTTCGCAGCACTTCCACCCGGTCGGAATCATTGTCGAGTATGGTGGCCTGTACGCCATTGGCACCCAAAAAGCGCCCGACTACGGCTCCGAAGCGACCAAAGCCGGCAACGATCACACTGCGCTGATCTTCAATCGCATCTGCCGGGCGGTTGTCCTCGATTCTCTCCAGGGTGCCGAACTTGGGTTGCAAGACTTTTTCGTTAAAGAGCATCAGCAGCGGAGTGGCTGCCATGCTGATCGCCACAATGACCAGCAGAAGAGCGACAGACTCATTGGGCAAAATGCCTTCTTGCTTGATGAAGGACAGTAGCACGAAAGCAAATTCTCCCGTTTGGGCCAGACCTAGGGAGAATAAAAAGTTTTGGTCGAGCCCCAATTTGAAGGATCGACCAATTATAAACAGAATACTAGCTTTGATAAAGAGTAATCCAAGGACTAATCCCAAGACTAGAAGTGGGTTTTCTGCTACCAGCTTGAAATCAATAGAGGCGCCAACAGCCATAAAGAAGAGGCCGAGCAATAGCCCTTTAAAAGGCTCCAGGTCGCTTTCCAACTCGTGCTTGTAGTGACTATTGGCTAATACGACACCACCCACAAAAGCACCCAGTGCCGGACTAAGACCAACGAAGGTCATCAGTACCGCAACGGCGATAACCAGCAATAAGGCTGCGCCTGTCAGTAGTTCGCGTTGGCGGGTAGCTGCTACGACCCGCATCAATTTCGGCACGAGATAGCGGCCCGCCAAAACCACGAAAGCAACTGCGCCCAGTGTGAGTATGGTTTGCAAGTATGCCGGGAGATTCTCTAGGGCACCGCCGCCATGGCCATGATCTCCGCCATCAGCTCCTCCGCCACCATGGCTTAAAGCCAGCAAGGGCAATAAGGCGAGAATGGGAATGACCGCTATATCCTGGAAGAGCAGTACGGCAAAGGAGCTTTGTCCGCCTGCGGTTTTCATCAGTCCTTTCTCATTCAGGGTTTGGAGAACAATCGCTGTAGAGGACAGGGCGAAGGTCATACCAACGGCCAAGGCTTCATTCCAGTGTAGGCCGACGAAAAAGGCCAAGCCACCGATCACTAGTGTCGAGGCTACGACTTGGGCACCTCCCATGCCCAGTATAGGGATTCGCAGTCGCCAGAGCAAGCGGGGCTCCAGCTCCAGACCGACCAGGAAAAGCATCATGACCACCCCGAATTCTGCGAAGTGCAGCAGTTCGTCACCTTCCTCGCCTATAAAGCCCAGTAAAAAGGGGCCGATGATAACACCTGCGATCAAATACCCCAAAACTGAACCCAGTCCTAGCCTTTGTGCTAAGGGCACCACAACCACCGCTGCCGAGAGGTAGATCATGGCGTCGAATAGTAAGCTGTCTGCCATTACTGATTATTGAGGAGTTGAGACGGAGTTAGATCGTTGGCGTAGCTTAAATGACTCAGCTCTTCGGGTAGAATCTCTCCTGCGATGAGCCCTTTTAAAAAGTGGTGATATGCTTCCCTGATTTTCCGGCCGTCCTGCTTACCTATGCTGTGGGTGTTGTGGATGACATAGGGTGGCAGATAAGTCATGCCGCACAAATTGGCCGTTTGCTCCAAAGGACGCAAAAACTCGTGTATGGAGTACTGATTTGAACCACCGGTTTCGTAGGCTTTTCTACTTCCTCCGGCGGTGATGACGCTCAGTAGCTTTTTCCCTTTCAGAAATACACCCCTGGATCCGTAGGCCCAGCCGTGCTCCAGGGTCAAGTCAATCCACTGCTTGAGCAAGGGAGGCGTAGAGTACCAATAAAGAGGATGCTGCCAAATGATGGTGTCGTGTTGAAGGAGTAGTTCCTGCTCGCGTTGAACGTTTATGTAGAAGTCTGGATATTGCTGGTAGAGATCGTGAAAGTGGAGACCCGAAATCTGGTCGATCCCTTCAATAAGGACTTTGTTGATCCGAGAGCTTTCCAGAGCCGGATGGGCAAAAATCAATAGTACGTTGGACATGATTACAGAGTGCTGGACTCTTCAAACGATGGGCTTCTGATAAGGGTTGAAGTGGGACGTTTGTTAGGGGGGCTCGGACTGAGGCAGAGAAAGCGTGTTTTTAACTCAGGGTCAGCGGCTGAGTTTGGTAGCGGGGGAAGGGTTTGATATCTTTTGGCTAGGGTCTGGGGGAGTGAGGAGGAGTGAGTATTTCTTCTGATCCGGTTATTGATAATACCGACCTTTTTAGTGACTAAACTGAGGATATATGCGAACAGTCCTGTTAATCAGTGTTCAGAATCGTTCGCATTATGGTAGCCAGAAGGCGAATACTCATTTTAAACAGGAACTGCATTAATCGGCGTGCTTTCAGCGAGTGTCCATGCACCCTAATTCCCTATATAAGCAACTATGCTTTCTCTTGTATTTATATTATTCTTTTCTTTATGTCATCGGTGTAGGACCTGCTCACTTTCACCACGTCGCCGTTACTCAGGATCATTTGAAACGAAGATTGGTGACGATACAGCTCCTTAATCGCATCGATGTTGACGATGGCTGAGCGGTGTACCTTGATGAAGTGGTGAGGATGTAACTTTAGCTCGATGTTCTTCAGACTCATGCTGCTGAGTAGTGTTTGGGTAGTTGTTATGATTTTGGCATAATTCCCGTCCGCCTTGATCCAGACGATCTCCTCTGTAGCCAGCTTAATGAGTTTTCCCTTTTTCCAAATCAGGAGTTTATCCAGATAATTATCGTTGTTAACCATTTGGCTAACGTACTCTTCAAGGCGTGAACTTTGGGTAAGGCTATTCTTGGCCAGACAGACCATCGCTTCGTCAAAACGTTCCTGTTTGATGGGCTTAAGTAGATAGTCTACAGCATGAACGTCGAAAGCTTGCAAGGCGTATTCATCGTAGGCCGTTGTGAAGATGATTTGCGGAATTTTATCTAGCTTTTCAATCACCTCAAATCCGTTAAACCCTGGCATCTGAATATCGAGAAAGACGAGATCTGGCTTGAACATATTGATACTCTTAACGGCATCCACTCCATTATTACATTCCTGCATAACGATACAATCCGGATGGTCCTCCAGGTATTCCTTAATCAGCGATCTAGCGGAGCTTTCGTCGTCAACGATGATTACTTTTTTCATAGCTTATTCGGTAAGGGGAACGCTAAATCGGACCAAGAGGCCGCGTGGGACATTACGCTGTATATCAAGTCCGGTTCCGTATATTTTCACTAGCCTTTCGTTGGTATTGGACAGGCCAACCCCAATACCGATAATAGCGGTAAGGTCTTCGTCATCTACGCCCGCTCCAGTATCACTAATGGTAAACGTTACGGCCGTTGACGAAAGTGTAACCTGGATGATCACCTCACCGCCGTCAACCATGGGCGAAATGCCATGTTTGATCGAGTTCTCTACGAGGGGTTGTAGTAGTGTAGGGGGTATTTTTAGATTTCCCAGAGAGCTCTCGACCTCAATACGGTACGCCAACCGATTCCCAAAACGCTCTTGCTCTAGTTCCAGGTACCTACCGATATACAAAAGTTCGTCTTGAATCAGCACCAGATTCTGGCGAGAGGCGCGCAACTGATACCGAAAGATGTCCGCTAAAATATTGACCATCCTGCGCGCGGGCTTTGCCTCGCGTGGGATGGCCGAGCTGATGGTATTGAACGCATTATATAAAAAATGAGGGTTCAGTTGCGACTTCAGAGCGGAGAGCTCACTCTCAGATTTGAGTCGGCTGAGTTGGGCTATGAGTTGATTAGTTTCTTTGATTTGAAGGTTATATAAATAGAGATGCAAGCCACCAAATTGGATAGCGTAGAAAGCCCCAGTTAGATAGTAATCCCAAATAAATTTAGAGTCTCTAGGCCGGTAGATACCCCAGTAGTCGCAAGCCGCATAATACAGCTTCGCCCATGCCACGCTAAAAGCGACGAGAAGTAAAAAATGAATCAACAACACTATCCCCCAGCGCATATAGCTCATGTATTTGCGCACCAAAAGGAAAACTGGAATACTGAGTAATGCCTTAAATCCGTAATTGAATAGTACCGCTTCTAGGTGTGGAATAACCCCAACGTCGATATACAGTACAACGTAGTAATTCAACGCCATGAAAGCATAGAAAACGATGAGTAGCGACCATTCGTGTCGGGAGAGTGGCAACTTCATGTACTTTAAGATTGTGGCGAGAATACCCCTAAAGATGCGAAAACCCAAAGAGAGGCTCACCCGATTCATGGTGAGTTGCTGTATAGCTGGATGAACGGACAAATGGCTGCTCAAAAGGGCATGCAGCAGCTCACCCGAAATCGCTTTCAAGCTATGCTGCATAAGAGGACTTTTGTCAAAACAAAGTAACTCAGCATGATCAAATCATCCAGATTTGCCATCTTTTTTTGTCTGATACCCCTGATCGTTAACCACCTGCGAGGCCAAGTTAATCCGTCCATAATACCTGCAGATTCAGCGGTGGTCATCGCTAGCCAAGCCTCCGAACGTAAAGCTACCAAGCTTTCCGTACAGCAATTGTTATTTAGTGGTGCATTGTTCTCTTTCGATGAAGGGAGAAAGTCTATCTACTTACCCCCCGTAACGAATATCTTGTCCGCAAATACTGTAGAGAGCTACGTGGTAGACTTCCGTCCTAGCTACACCAATAAGTTGGAGGAAGGAAAATTTTTCTACCTCCGTCCCGGACTGCGGTATGGCTTTGGCAATGAGCGTTTTGGGGCGGAACTCTTAGCTCGGTATTTTTATCACCCGGCTACCATGTCTTCCGTGGAGGTATCCGGCGGTCGGTACACCAAGCAACTCAACGAGCAGAGTAGGTTGGCGCAAAACATCTACACCAGCTACCCACTCCTCAGCGAAGATAATTATCTGAAGGTATACGAGAAATCGTACTTACAGGTTTCTCATACTACTGTGCCCGTAAAGGACCTACTCCTGACCGGGACCCTAAGCTGGAATCAACGGAATCCACTAGAAAATCTGCCAGAATACGCGGACGGAGAGTTCACTCCAAACGCTCCAGAGAACATCGAACTAGACAACACCACCTTTTCTCGTCACCAACTTGCACTGCTATCTGTTGGCTTGAGCTGGCAAGCCAATACCAGCTACACCCACCAACGGGGACGTTTTATCACAGAAGGAAAAGGGCCACGGTTCAGCCTATATTACTCGCGTGCTATTCCGGACTTCCTTGGTAGCAATCTGGACTACTCAAAGGTGGCGTTACGTATTAACGGTAGTTTACGAGAAGGAAACCTCGGTAAAGGAAGATTCGAGCTGGAGGCTGGTGACTTCATCGGTAAGGAGCGGCTGACTTTTATTGACTTTCATCACTTTAATGGTAACCGACTAGTAATCAATAATACCCACGAATTAGGAAGCTTTCAATTGCTAGACTACTACACCTACAGTACCCAGGGTGCTTACTTGAGGGCTCATTATGAACACCGTTGGAAGGGAGTTAAGGTGCGAGAAGAAGAGGACCTTTTCCAACCGGTGGTTAGCTTCAACTATCTCATGACTCAGCAACTTGATGCTTATGTCGAACTAGGGGTTGGTCTAGACCGTATACTTGGCAAATGGCGGCTGGAAGCCTACCTCAGTATGCAAGAGTTGAGCTATGATCGCTTCGGGATGCGGCTTGGTTTTGTGTTCGAGTAACTCGTTAATCTTATTTCTATTTGTGGTCTTCCAAGCATCTTTCCAGGGCTTTGATCCTGATCAAGGCCTTGTTTTTTCTTAAAATTTTAATGTTAAGTTATTCGCCTTTCGATAGCCAAAAGGCGAACGCTTTGCCTTCAAGACTGGCTAAAACCTACACTTTACTGTCACTTTAGCGTTCAAAATCGTTCGCATTACGCAGCGTAACGCGAACAGCTAATTTTAGGCAGGAAAGAAGAGGCGTGTTTCATTCAGCTTGTATTTCTCATATACCCGCTTAACTAACCTCCAAAGCTGTTGTTTTTTGGACTCAGGTACGGTTACAAATGCAATCGTGAGATACCGACTGGATCTACCGTGTCTATTTGGATTGTCGAAAGTCCAGCCAAGGTCGCCGCTCTCGTCTTGATATATGAGTGTTGTCATGTATTCCGTGCAAATAAAAAAAGCTTCCGTGATGGAAGCTTCTTCTATTAGCTTTAGCTAAATAGTGAACCCTAGAGGCGACATGCTTAAAATCATGTTTATGGTAGGATGTTTCACCCGCCACGCTTATCTAGGCTTTACTCACTGGTACAAATGTACGCTAAAAATACGCTTGAGTCAAGATTATTGTTTATTGAGACTGGGTAAGAGCTTTAGATTGTCCTGAGGAAAGGCACGAACATTTCTCCAGCATAATGTCCACCAATAAATCGGGCATTGCCTACTCCTCCCCAACCCTCTCCATCTCAATCTCCTCAAAAAAGATGTCGTCATTGGGCACGTGGAAACGGATACCCGTTACTTGGCGGTTATTATCGACCACAAAGCGGAGGGTGCCTTCGTTGAACCAGGCGTGATCTTCTTGCCAGTGGATCCAGTAAGTGTCGTAGTGCCAGTGGTCTAGGTGAGCAGTTAGGGCAGGGGCGTCTTGGAAAGATAATTGTAGGCGGCCATCTGCGGCAGTGGTGATTTGAATCTCGCCATAGAGTGGATCGTGGTAGACGCCAACGACCTCATTCATTTCAAGACTTGGACTGGTGCCCAAGATGCGATTTTCGCCAGGAGCACCGACTTTCTCCCGCCATTCTGCTCGGTTGTTGGCCTCTCGGGTAGTAGCGGTTTCGAGCCAGCTTTCGGTGTCGAGGTCGAGATAGCTATCACGAATGTAGCGCGCCAAGGTAGAGGCCACTCCGGTCATGCTGTTGGATAAAACGACAATACCGATGTTTCGATCGGGGATCATAATAACATTGGAATACATACCATCATAACCACCACCATGCGTAACGATAAACTCGCCGCCATGCCGATATAAGAACCAGCCCAAACCAGCACTGTAGAAGTTGCTTTCTCCGATGGGGGTATGCGGGCGCATGCAGGTACGGCGGGCAGCAGCCGGGAAAATGCCCTGAGCTTCCGACCTGCGGAAGTCCAATTGAGCACCCAGCCACTTCAACATGTCATTCGTACTTGAAATTAAACCACCGGCAGCACCTGACGCTTCCCAAGGCGCCATAGGGATCGGTAGGTTGTCTCGATGACTGATATGGGGCGTGGCTACATTGTCCATTTCGCTTAATGGGAATACGCTCGTCTGGGTGCGTTCCATCATCAAGGGGTCGAGAAAATTATCGTGGACATATTCTGCCCAGCTTTTGCCCGTTACGGATCGTATGACTTCACCTGCGGTAATGAACATCAGATTGGTATAGCCGTAGCCGCTACGCCACTCATAAGCCTGGGGCAAATAGCGGATCTGACGGATAATCTCTTCCGCGCTCTTTTCGGATTTATACCAAATCGCATCGCCACTAAAGGTGCCCAAGCCGACCCGATGGCAAAGCAAGTCCCTAACGGTCGTATGCTGACTGACGTATTCGTCGTACAACTGGAAATAGGGCAAATAGGTCTGGACGGGTTCATCCAGATCCAGCTTCCCCTCTTCGTGCAACTTGGCGATGGCCGTGGCAATAAATGCTTTGGTGTTGGAGGCTATGGCAAATAGGGTGTTGCCGTCTACCGTCTCGTCTTGGTTGATGGTTCTGGTGCCAAACCCTTCTGACAGAATGACCTCTCCGTCCTGTATGATGCCAACCGCAAAACCGGGAGCGTCAAAAGCCTCGAGTGCTTGTTGGGCGGCTAATCTGAATTGGTCGGCATCCTGGGCTGAAAGTGGGAGTAAGCTGACAAAGAGCAGGCCAAGCAGACTCAGGAACAAGTGATAGGAGAAGCGAAATAGATCAATACTCATAGCCGTATTTTTGATTGCGCTAAGATAATGTGAGGTTGGGAGGGTAAGCATCGGACGCTCAAAGGATTACAAGCTCTCCGCCATCCCGATAGCTATCAGGACAAGCTTGCAAACGCTTCGAGGTCCTAATCTTGCTCGGAAAAGAACCTCGTAGCGTGCTCAAAGCCGTAGCTCTGCGAAGGATTTGAGCTCCTGCGAGCGTTCCACTGCCCCAACCTCACGTTAAGATAGATAGTTACGCAACGGTCTTGTTTCCCCTTTTGGGTTTCGGAACCAAAACACGGCGGTTGCATAAAGTTAGGTGCATATTATTGCCTCGGAATCAAATACAACTCCTCCTGCCGGCCATCGATGTACTCGAAAGTTTCTCCATCCCAATAGCCATCTTCTTCCATCATCATGCGAATATCTTTGTTCCACGCTTCGATATAGACGCGCGTATTGAGCTCTATGCTATAGGCCGTATTTGGGTATAGCGGATAGTCGCCTCTTACGGGTACACCTTCCTGCTGATCCCAAAGGCCGATGGTTGGCCCGGCACCATGTCCGTGGTAGCCGATGGGGTGGGAGTAGATGGTCGGCCTCAAACCGGCAGATTGCCCCTGATCCAGGGCAGCGGCCAGCATTTCATTACCGGATCGGCCGTTTTCGAACTGATCGCTTAGTATATCCATAGCCTGCATTCCTTGGCGTTGAGCTTCCTGCAAGTAATCGGGTAGAGTAGTCTCGTCTGGTCGCAGGACATAGGCATTGTGCTGGGTATCGGTATTCAATCCGCAGTAAGTGATGCCGAAGTCGCAATGCAGCAAATCGCCGGGTCTGATGACATCGCTTTCCGGTCTGCCGCTGAAGGCGTACAATTCATCCGCTTCGGCCCGTTGGATATCGACCGTAGGATGAAACCAAACCGCGAGTCCGAGCTCCCGTGCGCGTTCGCGCATGTACCAGACAACATCTTCGGTCGTGGTATGATTGGGTATGATGACTTTTTCGCTGAAAGCTTCCGAAATTATAGCATGAGCGACTTGCATAATGTGTCGATACATGCCCATCTCTTCGGGTATGCGGGTTTCCAGCCATCCTATGGCTAGGCGCTCGCCAGATACCAGACGGTCGACATATTTCGAAGGTAGAGCCGATTGTAATCGCTCGAAGTGGAAAGCGCTCAATCCGTCTGCCAAGCCAAAATCGACGCTGCGATTGATGGCAATTTGCTTGGGGTCTCGCTCTTGGATCAGTTCTACCAATCTACCCCACTGGTCGGGTTGTTGTTCTTTGTCCCAGGCTTTTTGAAAGACATCGCCTACACCATACCGGGCACAGGCCAGGGTTTCGATTGGCCCTTCTCCTGGATCGTAGATTAGCAGTATGGTCGTTCGCCGAGCGCCCGTCCAGCTGCTGGGTAGCATGGTCTCCAAAACCGGGTCTTCATTGTACTCCCGGCTGATGAGCACCCACATATCTATACCCTCGCGGCGCATAAGATTGGGCAAGACGGTCTCCACCCGTCGCTTTAGCCAGCTATCTTCCAACTCCCCCTGCTCTTCCAGGCTGAGAATGGGCGGCATAGTCGACTGACTGGTTAGAGGCAATGGCCCAAATAAGGAGAGGAGAAAAAATAGAAAGTAGACCTTATTCATGGACGTAAGATATAAAAGCAACTTACCATCCAGTCGTGACTTGTAGCTAATTGTCACCGATTGAGCTCATTGAACGGATCAATTATTGCTATTAAAATCCGCCAACTCCGTTAGATTCGCGTCATCAGCGGCGAGTTTATGTATATAGATCAAACAAAGTTTGACTTGTAGTTATAGCCGTATCGATCTGTCTTTGATTTTAGCCGCGCGGAGCGCGGCAGTAACCTGACCACGCGGAGCGCGGTTATTCCACGCTATGACCTACGCTATGCTTTAATGGCTGCGGTTATTTGCTCTTTGGTGTAAGTAGAGGTTTGGATTTCGAGGAATAATTCACCTTCAATGATCCTTTCCTGAAAGGTGACATCGCCACGTATTCCAGCTGATGATAGAACAGCCAGAACTCCTGAGCCTTCTTTGCTGTTTCTGATGCTCTCCTTCAGTTCGCTCATTCTGTATAGGTACTTATGCATGGTTGTTGTGTTTTGAATATTGTTCTAACACAAAATTAGGTGCGTTTTTAATCGGTTTTGTACGTACAATTACCCGTTTTAAAAAATTGGGTATTTGTACCTACAGCAAATGAGTTATAAGAACTGAATACGCACAACTATATCTATTAAGGACTGTTTTTTATTGATGCTATGCGGCGGTCATCCCTGTAACCTTTGGATTTACAAAATTTGATTTTACTACATAGCCCAAGCTCTTGAATGCGCATCCCATTTAAATTTCTCCCCACCGCTTTATGACAGACGTCAACGAACTAGGCGAGTTCGGCCTAATCGAACACCTCACCAACAATTTTCCCCAGACTCAGTCGAGCACTCGCCTGGGGATAGGAGACGATGCTGCCATCATAGATACGGGCGGGCCTGAGCAGTTGGTGATCTCTACCGATATGCTGCTCGAAGGCATCCACTTCGATTTGGGGTACACGCC
>JBCDFE010000147.1:0-11777 GCA_039178745.1 Bacteroidota bacterium
GCCTGATTGATGACCTGCCCCTGAAATTCGGAAAGGTCCGTAAGTGATATCTCTGTCAGTAGACCTGCATTGGACTCTACGAAAGTCAGCACATCATCATCGCCATCGTCGAGTAGCATCTCAGCAGTGGTGCCCGATCTGTCTCTGCTGATAGTAGGCAGGCGACGAGAGAACAGGAAATCATACTGTCGTGCTACACCCACAGTATCGGTATAGTAAGCAATCATACCATCGAAAGGAATGGTTGCTGACATATCGAAATTGAAGATACCCGAGCTTTCGCCTGTTGCCTCTAAGAACAGACCTGGAAAAGCTTCGGTAAAGGTCGAATCTGAGTCAAATGCATCTGCATCCAGGTTAGCCAGCTGATCAACGATCTGAGGACTGAGCCTAAAACGCTGATGGATGGCACTATCTGTTGAAATAACGGAGTCTGCAAGAGCGGTCACTTCATTAATTAATGTAAAGTTATTATCAGCCCCTGCGATATCGCCTATGCTGAGGCGGTCAGTCAAGAGAATATCCTGATCGAAATCTGGTTGGCCAGTAAGGGTACGCAGTTCGTATTCGAATACGGTCTGATTGACAGCACCGTAAAAGCTATTGGTATCTACTGCCAATAAGACGACAACAGAATCGAGCTGTACGTTGGGATTGTCGCGGAATGCAATAAATTCTGGTACAGCTACTGTTTGATCAGCCGCGCGCAATGGCCTAAAGAACATGTGCAAACCGGTGCTGTATCTGCCAAATACATTATCGTTGACTGCCCCAAACGGAGCGCGTGGCCAGAGAGAATTGGAACCTGCATCGAAGACGTTGAAGGTATCCATTTGTATGGTTCGCGTGCTGATGGGCACATCTCCATTGAAGGCGACCTCGATGCGATCATCTTCCAATAGGTCACTACCAACAGTTATGGGATCGGTACAACTACCGGCTAGACCAGCAAGCAATAGACCTGCCGTTACGGCCCAAAAAAAAGAAAAAGATGCGTTTTGAATTGCTTTCATGATTGGGGCTGAAAGGGTGAAAAAGGCGCTGCAAACGAGGACAAAGAAGAACGAGGGCAACACTGCGGTCATGCTACCCTCGTTATTTCAAGTCTTGAGAATGATCAAAAATTACTGCTCGACTTCTTCGGTAAGTAGAGATTCATAAAATTCGGATATAGCCGCGGTGGCTTCGTCACCTTGTATGTCGAGTATTGGCTTGTTGGCCGAACTCAACAAACTGCTGTAGGTATCCGAAATGTCTTCGGTTCCTTTAATGACAGCATCTGCATAAGAGATGGCTCCCTTGTGTACGGCTAGCTGACCATCTTCGAAGAAAGTGTCGAGATCATTTTCGGAAAGATTGTTGATACTGGCTTTTTGTACAAACTGTTCACCGAGTTGTTTTTCGTGAGCGGTTTCGTATAGCGAGTAAACGACCTTGGCTTTCTGAAACAAGGGCTCATTCTTGTAAGTAGTCCGAAGGTAGAAAGGAATCAGGCTCGTCATCCAACCGTGGGTGTGGATGATGTCTGGTGGCCACCCAAATTTTTTGACGGTTTCGATTACCCCCTTGCAGAAAAACACAGCGCGTTCTGCATTGTCATCAAAGGGTTTGCCACTGGCGTCATCGAAGATCAGCTTGCGCTTGAAGAAATCTTCATTGTCCAGAAAGTATACCTGCATACGCACGGTAGGTAGAGATGCAACCTTAATGATTAGCGGATAATCGTCGTCATCGACGATGATATTCATTCCTGATAATCGGACAACTTCGTGCAGCCTATGGCGCCGCTCGTTGATTGTGCCGAACCTAGGCATTAGTACGCGTACCTCTGTTTTACCACCGTGTAGATGCGGGGCCAAATTGTGAACCGTCTCAGATATTGTAGAGAGCGTGGTGTAAGGATTCATCTCCTGGGTAACGATCAGCACCTTCTTCTTGCTCATACTCCTTTTGTCTCAGTCATTTTTAGTTAAACCGTCGCCATTGCGGGTTTCTAATAAGCGGAGGCAAAGTTACGAAAAGTTGGCTACTTGGCCTATATTCCCGCCTTTCTCAAGTTTCCAGCATGTTCATATTTCGGAGAGCAGCCGAATTGCAAGCATTCTTACAACGGCGTCGTACCCATGGCCGAAGCCTTGGGTTTGTGCCCACCATGGGAGCTTTGCACGCAGGTCATCTATCTTTGGTTGAACGCGCTCAGGCAGAAAACGAGCTGACCGTTGCCAGCGTTTTTGTCAATCCTACTCAGTTCAACGAAGCGGAAGACCTCCGTACGTACCCCCGTACACCTGGCAAAGACTGCGAATTGTTGGCACAGGTTGGTTGTGGTTTGGTCTTTTTGCCAACTGTAGAGGAAGTTTACCCCAAAGGAGGACATTTGAGCCCAAAATTGGTCTTCGACGGCCTGGATACACGCCTGGAAGGTGAGCATAGGCCAGGCCATTTCGATGGGGTTGCGCAGGTCGTTACTCGCCTGCTGGAACTGGTACAACCAGACCGGCTCTATTTGGGTCAGAAAGATGCTCAGCAGGTGGCCATACTCAGAAGTACCATCAAGCAGATCGAAAGTCCGGTTGAAATTGTCGCGGTGCCCACAGTAAGGGATCACGACGGCCTGGCGCTGAGTTCTCGCAATGCCAGACTGAGCGCCGAAGCCCGAAGAGAAGCCCCTGCTATATACGAGGCTTTAAAGCGGACTTCCGCAGGTCTCAAAGATGGACTGGATGCCGCATCCTTGCTGGCTCAGGCCAAAGCGTATATCAATGCATTTGCAAGCTTGAAAGTAGAATATCTGGAACTGGTAGATGCCGAACAAATGAAACCCATACAAACCTATCGTGCAGAGCAAGCGGCTATTTTAGTAACCGCTGTTTGGGCAGAAGATGTCAGGCTCATAGATAACCTGGAGCTCTAAAATCAAACCCAACCACATTTTCTTTGTTTCTTTTTCGATATTTGTGCGTCTTATTACGCAGTAGGGTAGTAAATGTGGTGATCTCGTAATTATATACTTTTGTCGACTATGCTCATTCATCGTTTCAAAGGCAAGATTCACCGGGTAAAAATCACCGAAGCCAATCTCAATTATGTGGGTAGCATCACCATTGATGGTGAACTACTCGACGCTGCAGGTATCATGGAGGGCGAGAAGGTTCAGATCGTCAACAATAACAATGGTGAACGCATTGAAACCTACACCATACGTGGAGAAGAGGGTTCGGGTATCATTTGTCTCAATGGAGCAGCTGCCCGGCGTGCCCAGGTAGGTGATTTGGTCATCATTATAGCTTACGGTCTCATGACCCCCGAAGAAGCCAAGGACTACGAACCCATGGTGGTCTTTCCAGATGAGGATAATAGGGTCTGATGGCCTCAAACCTCTGAGGAGCTCCCTTCGGTCGACGCCCCGGAGGAGGAGGCCTTGAGTTTTTCGTTGTTGGCGTGCCTGCCCTTATCTCGCTTGGTCTTTTTGTCCAAACTAGCTTTTAGTGCCTCGGTCAGGTCTACTCCAGTCTGATTGGCCAGGCAAATGAGGACGAAAAGTACGTCTGCCATCTCTTCTGCCATTTTTTTTGGGGCGTTTTGCTCGTCTTCTGCTCGTTTGAAAGATTGTTCGCCGTACATGCGGGCCATGAGCCGAGATAGTTCGCCTACCTCTTCCATGAGTATAGCCGTATTGGTCAGTTCGTTGTAATACCGGATTCCTATGGTGTTGATCCAATGGTCCACTATTTGCTGAGCTTCTTTAATGGTCATAATGTTTATTCTTTTGCTTTGCTATCAATCCAGATGGTTGTGGGCCCATCATTGACCAGACTGACGTGCATCATGGCGCCGAAGGTTCCCGTTTCTACCGGCTTCTTGAGTTCAAAGGATAGTTGTTTGCAGAAGGACTCGTATAGTGGGGTTGCCTGTTCGGGTCTCGCTGCTCTGATGTAGCTGGGTCTATTGCCTTTTTTCGTACTGGCATATAGGGTAAATTGAGAAACCACCAGCGCACCTCCGTCTATATCTTGCAAGCTCAAATTCATCAGGCCTTCCTCGTCGTTGAATATGCGCAGGCGGGCAATTTTGCCGGCTAACCAGTTTATATCGGTTTGGTCATCTTCAGGCGTGATGCCCAAGAGAACGAGTAAACCGTGGTCGATTTGGCCCACGGTTTCGTTATCGACAACTACAGCAGCTTGACTGACGCGTTGAATGAGTGCTCGCATAAAGTCAGTTGGTTTTTAATTTGAGAATAGCTGACTACTTGGTTTTCAGTAGCCATGCACGATGAATTTGGCCTTTTCTAAAGTCTGGAGGTAAGGTCTGCTGAGTAATTTCTTTGATTCGATAGGTAGTCAGATCTTCTTCCGCCAGTCTGAAGCCTCGGTGATTGGTACTAAAAAACAGCGTTCCATTTGGATGGAGTTTGTTCATACATTTTTCAATTAGGTCAGTGTGATCTCTCTGCACATCCAGGGTGGTTGTCATAGACTTCGAGTTGCTGAAGGTCGGTGGGTCAAGAACGATGAGATCAAATTTTTCTTTAGAATTTTCGGCCAGCCAGGCCAGAACGTCTGTTTGTTCAAATCGGTGGTGCGGACTCATCAGCTCGTTCAGTTCCATATTTCTTCGTCCCCAGTCCAGATATTTCCCGGATAGATCCAGAGATAGGGTAGTAGTGGCGCCGCCAGCTGCTGCATATACGCTAAAGGAGCAGGTATAGGCAAAGAGGTTTAAGACAGATTTACCCTTGGCCAATTCTCGTATCATGGCACGGCTTTGGCGGTGATCCAGAAATAGCCCGGTATCCAGATAGTCAGATAGATTGACGTAGAATTGGAGCTGATTTTCGCGTATGGTGAAGAAGTCTTCTACCTGCGAAAGTCTGCGGTATTGCTGCTCTCCACGCTGACGCTTTCGAACTTTGAAATGAACGAAATCGGGGTCTGGAACTTCCTGCTTGGGCACAGCAGTCAGGGCGTCGGTCAGCGCCTGAAGTATACTGGACTGCTGGTCAGGGGCACTTTTCTGACGCCAATTCTCAGGACCTTTATTATCAAAGATGGCCACGTAATATCTAGTCGCGTATCGATCTATGGTGCATGGAAATTCGTCGAGGTCGGCATCGTATAGTCGATAGGCTTCCAGCTCCTGGCGCCTGGCCCACCGGCCAAAATGGCGGATGTTTTTTCGCAATCGATTGGTGAATGGGATGATGGACAAGGTGGGAAATCGGTACTTTTGTGTGTGCTTATGAGTTGCGTCTAAGGGAGATCGAGCACGAACATATTCGTGTATTAAATCATTCGCAAATTAACAAATTGATTTGTTCGAAAAAACCAAAGACAGTCGCCCAACTAAGCAAGCTTACTTTGATAATCATTTAGACTTCCGCAGGTATGTATATTTCTCGTTTGCTGTTTGTTCTCTTCTGCTTTATTCCTTCCGTCTTTGTATGGACACAGGCTGATTTTGACCAACGCGCAGGCGTTGTGCAGAGTATCAATACGCTCTTCGAGGGTATGCGCAAAGGCGACACGACGGGCATAGCTGCAATCGTACATCCCGAAGTGAGCTTGCACACCATTCAACGAACTCAAGATGGTAGTGTGCAGCTACGCGAGAGCTCTATTTATGACTTTTATGAGGGTATAATGGGTGCTGGTCCTGATGCATTAAATGAGCAACTCTACCAAATCGAGATCCGTATAGACGGTGATCTGGCTACGGCCTGGACGCCTTATCGTTTCGAATTTCAGGGCGAGTTATCTCATTGTGGCGTCAATAGTTTTCAGCTGGTGAGATCTTCAGAAAGTGGCCTGTGGCAAATCGTCAACATAATCGATACGCGAAGGCGATCGGGCTGCCCAGATTTGCAGGAGACAAATGAAGAAGATCGCCTAAATATGCTAGTAGACGATTGGCACCGTGCCGCTGCCGAAGCTGATTCTGCTTCCTACTTTGGCGCGATGGCCGAAGAGAGCATTTTTATAGGCACAGATGCGACCGAACATTGGACGCGGGCTGAGTTCATAGAATTTGCCGCCCCATATTTTGCTGAAGGGAAAGCCTGGGACTTTACGGCCATAGAGCGCCATTTGTTTATCTCCCCAGATAATCGGCTCGTGTATTGGGATGAGCTGCTCGATACCTGGATGGGCCCCTGCCGAGGCACCGGAATAGCCAAGCGCCAATTTGATGGCAGCTACCTGATCATGCACTATACCTTGAGCGTGACCGTGCCCAATGAGAAAATCGAAGGGTTTATTGAGTTGGTAGGAGGTGAATAATGGAATATTTTCCCCATTTTTACTAATTTTGCATTGAATAATTAAAATTAGAGTTTAAATATTCAATGCAAAAATTTCTTCCCAGGGCTATTGAATCTGAACTGCTAGAATCTGTAGGATTCTTTCCTGTAACTGCTATAGTTGGTCCGAGACAAGTAGGAAAAACCTCTTTAGCGCTTTCCCTGCCGGATAAGCTAAATCGCCCTGTAGTATATCTTGACTTAGAGAATCCCGATGAGTTGAGAAAATTAGAGAATGCCAATCTCTTTTTTGAAGATAACCTAGATAAGACTATTATTTTGGATGAGGTTCAGCGTATGTCTGAGCTTTTCCCGATCCTAAGAGGAGCTATAGATCGAAATAGGAGGGCTGGCCGGTTTATACTTTTGGGATCTGCTTCACCCGATTTAATAAGAGATAGCTCTGAAACACTTGCGGGTAGAATTTCTTATTTAGAGCTTAGGCCATTCAGTATCTATGAAACGCCTAATGATAATGTATGGACTGATCACTGGCTTCGTGGAGGTTTTCCAGAATCACTATTTGCGCCGAGTGCCCGATTAAGTCAAAGATGGCTGACGAGCTTCATACAAACCTATCTGGAGCGAGATTTACCCATGTTAGGTTTGTCAGCTGATCCTATTTTTCTGCGTTCGCTGTGGCAAATGTTAGCCAATATGAGTGGTGGTATTTTGAATTCGGCTAAAATTTCTAATTCTCTAGATAGCAGTGTGCCAACTGTTCAGAAATACATCAATTTTTTTGAAAGTGCTTATTTGGTCAGGCAACTTCCCGCTTATCATCCCAATCTGAGTAAGAGATTGGTAAAAAAGCCCAAGGTCTATCTAAGAGATACGGGCATACTGCATCGGTTATTAGGCATATCTTCCATAAGCGATCTATTGGGTCATCCAGTACTGGGCGGTTCGTGGGAAACCTATATTATTGAGCAAATTTCTTCCAAATTACCAGACTGGGCAGATTTATATTTTTACCGTACCCAAGTAGGTGCTGAAGTCGATTTGGTTATCACTAAAGCGGGATTGCCCTACGCTTTGGTAGAACTTAAAAGCTCTACGTCACCTTCTTTAGGAAAAGGGTTCTATTCGGTAGCTAGCGATCTCAATTGCAATTTACATTTTATTGTGGCTCCGGTTGATGAACATTATCGATTGTCGGAGAAAGTTCGAGTTTTAGGACCCGCACATATTCATCAAATTTTTGCTTGACAATTTTCAAGATTTAACTAAACTAACCAATACCAAATCATGTCTACCAAAACCGTCTATATTGTTGCAGCCCAGCGTACTCCTATGGGGTCATTCGGTGGAGTGTTTAAAAGTGTCAGCGCCATAGACTTGGGCAGCACGGCCATAACAGGCGCACTAGAGCAGGCGGGTGTTCCACCTGCGGAAGTCCAAGAAGTTCTATTCGGAAATGTCTGTAGTGCCAATCTGGGTCAGGCTCCGGCCAGGCAAGCGGCTCTAGGTGCAGGTATTGGTCAGAACGTACCTTGTACGACGGTCAATAAAGTATGTTCCTCTGGGATGAAGACGGTTATGCTGGGTGCTCAGTCAATCATGCTGGGGCTGAATGATGTGGTCGTTGCTGGCGGCATGGAATCTATGAGCAACATACCGTATTATGCGCCTTCGGTTCGCTGGGGAGCAAAGTACGGCGACCAGAAGCTCATTGACGGGCTGGCTAAAGACGGCCTCACCGATGCTTACGATCACAGCGCCATGGGTGTTTGTGCAGATGCAACAGCCGAGAAATACGGCATCAGTCGGGAGGCGCAGGACGAGTATGCCATAAATAGCTATAAGCAGGCGGCATCTGCTACAGAAAGTGGCCATTTTGCTGCTGAAATAACAGCAGTAAGTATTCCTCAGCGTCGTGGTGATGATCTGTTGGTGAGTGAGGACGAGGAGTACAAGCGCGTCAAGTTTGATAAGATTCCCAATTTGCGTCCTGCTTTTACCAAGACGGGCACGGTGACGGCCGCCAACGCTTCGACCATCAATGATGGTGCAGCGGCACTTGTACTGGTCTCAGAAGAAAAAGTAAAAGCGTTGGGCCTGACCCCACTAGCCAGAATCGTTTCTTTTGCCGATGCTGCGCAAGAACCGAAGTGGTTTACCACGGCACCTACATTGGCCGCGCCAATAGCTTTGCAGCGTGCGGGTTTAGGCATGGGCGATATGGATCTTTTGGAGGTTAACGAGGCTTTTGCCGTTGTACCGATGGCCTTTGCTCAAGAGCTCGATGTCGATCCTGCCAAAATGAATATACACGGTGGCGGCGTATCACTGGGGCATCCGCTGGGAGCTAGCGGTGCGCGCATCATGGTCACGCTGCAAAACGCGCTTTCAGCTGCCAATGGCCGATATGGTCTGGCCACCCTTTGCAATGGTGGTGGCGGTGCCAGCGCTGTTGTTTTGGAGAAAGTGTAGAAGAAAGCCGCCCGCCACGCAAAGCGCGACGGGCGACCAAAGTTCCAGTTGGAATTAAAAATATTGACCGAAACCCAGGACTAATCCACGTTCATTCGGGTTGTACACATCGACGCCGTAGTCTATCCGAATGACTGCATCTTTCGAGCTGTTGCTGATCAGGCGCAGGCCGATTCCGGCAAAGTGGCGCAGGTTTTCCGAACTGATCAGTTGAGCTAAGTCTCCTCCTGGGTTTCGCCAGTTTCCGATGTCTGAAAACGCGACAGCCTGAGCAGCAAATCGCTTGCGGCGATCTTCCCAAATCCTATGGCGGTATTCTATGTTGAGTACGGCTTGTGCTGTCCCTCTGTCAATGCGATTACCACTGCCTCGGATGTTGACCTGGCTATCGAGTACGAAGGGTGCGAATGGGCTGTTTTCATTGGTGGATAGTCCTAGGCGAAATCGAGTTGCTAGGTTGCCCCTGCTTCCGATCTGGCGGTAGAAATAGAGGTCGTTTAAAGCAAATAGAAAGACGGAATTGTCGGATGCTGTAGTAATGCGCTGAGTATTGATATGCCAGGCAAAGCCATCGAGTATTTCCCCATTGTAATCGACTTGGTCGAAGCGAAAACCAGCTTTGAGGGCAAATTTCATCAAGGTGAGTTCTTGTGGACCTACGCCCGGATTCTCTTCTCGATTCTGTCTTTCGTACCGCTCTCGGAATGCATTGATGGCCAGGTTGAATTGAACGTTGGGCCTGGGTCTGTAGCCGGCTCCAGCCTCAAAGCTGAGGTTTCGGTAAATATAATTGGTGGTAGCTATACTAAAGAAAACGGGCTCGATGGCAGCGTACCTGCGACTTTCGAGCCGGTAGCCCCATCGGCTTCCTCTATACGATGGATTGGATAGCGCAATCGAGTAGTTGTGCTCTCCGTCTATATTTTGGTAGTAGGCCGTCAGGGTTTGTCCTCTGCCTTGGAAGTGAATGTCGTGAAAGCCCAACAGGTAGTGGAAATTGCCTCGAATACCGCCAAAATTGAGCAGGGGGCTGATGGTTTGCCCTTCTTTTAGGATCCATTCAATGAGGGTGTCTTGGTTTTCTGTGACCTGCCAGGTGTATTCAGCGTCGATCAGCACCGGTAGATTGACCAGTTGCTGGCGCAAGTCCTCTAAATAAGTTTCCCAGTCCTGATCTTTAAGGGGCGTACAGCGCAGCTCTTCCTTTTTGGAACTCAACTCCAGGCATTCTACATGAGCGGCCAGATAGGAAAGCTGCGTTCGCTTAGTACCCGAAAAGCGATTGTGTACCTGGGCGTTCAAAGGCAAGTGCACAAGAATAAAAAGCAGTCCTAAGAAAAAAGTGTGTGGGGAGTGCATGGACAAATCAAAGGTTAAAGCGAAGGCCCATATTCACCGTGCCTGCGTTTCCGTTCACACTATTCAGAAGTTGGCTGTCGAAAGCCGTGGCGAGCAACTCCAGCTCGAATTTGGGTGTGAACTGGTATTTAATGCCTCCACCCAATTGATAGAAATAATCAAAGACTTCCTGCCAGTAGGGGCTATAGCTGGCCAGGCCGTATAGCGTCGTCTTTGGATTGGGAAAGTAGCTGAATATACCGGTCAGAGGAGTAGACAAGCGATTAATTCTGCCAGCTGCCTCAGCGCCTATATCTTCTAAGAAGACATCGACTTCGGCAAAGAAGGAGAAATTGGTACCGATGGGAAAATCATTGAATATTTGGGTAAACCAGGTCGGTCCGCCAAAATCTACAAAGCGCCCGTCAGAACTAGCCCCCGTTGGGTCTTCAGCCACTGGCAGCCACAATGCACTCTGAATGGAAAAGTTGGGTAGATTCTCGAAAGGAGCAATCCTGACCTTTGGTCCGAAACCCGTCACGGCAGATCGGAAAAAACTGCCTCCATTATTGCTAAAGACATCGAAGTTGGAGGCCGTTCCAGCTTCGTCATATCTAACGCGGCGGTAGCGCAAATCGAAACCGATATTGAATCTGTCGGAAGCTCCATACAGGGCACTGATCCAGGAAGTAAAAAAGGAAGATCGCTCACCAAAAGCCTCCTGGCTGTATAGATTGTTGAATATTTTGAACTCGAAGGTTCCCTGCGGAATGGCAGCAGATACCACATATCGAGCAGCATTGTTGCCACCACCAGGAGGTGGGCTTATGCCCTGGTCAAACTCGATGCTGCCTCGTCCGCGACTTGCATTTAGCGTCCAGTCGTAAGTATAGTAACTTAGGTTTGCAGAGGCAGGTAGATTCGTTTCTCGATACCTATTGATAAATGTAATGACCTGATCTTTGCTGCCCCCGAAGTCTGAAGCATACCAGTTGAATATTTGAGATAGACCAACACCCGATCCGTTGATTCTTATAAAGCTTGGGTCGTTCACGGCCAGTTGCGTCTGTCTGTCTAGCTGATCGTCCAGTTGCTCCGGGCGATAGGCAAAATCGGTGATGGGCGGGCAGCCTAATGCGCCGCAAACTAAGGCAAAGTGTAATCTGGGATCCTTGTACTCCTTGAGCAACAGATCTTTTTCCAGCTGATTGAGGGTCAATCTTTGACCACCTACATTCACTTTGTTTCTATCAAAAAAACCGGGAACATCCAATACAGAGTTCAATGGGTAGTTATCCAGCACTTGATTAATGACTAATAAATTATAAGCATTGATTAAAAAGGCCTCGCGTTCTATATTGCTTAGTTCGCTGAGTTGGATGTTTGCTATATCGTCGATAAGTGGGCTGATCTCCCCTGAGGCTTTCAGAGCGGCATAATCTATTTTGCCGCCTATCACGGATCGTTCAAAAAAACTACTGGTTTTATCAAAAAAAGCTTCAGGTGTAGTGGCGAGTAAGCTGCTCAGGCCCAAGCCTAAGAAGATAATGGCTGTGCTCAATTTTAGCATGGTATACATATTTTAGATTCAGTGTGACGAAATCGTCTGTCTGAACACAAGCACGAGCGATTTAGTGTTGCTCGTTTTTATACCACATTTTAGGCCAATGTCGGATAGTGACTTTTGCCAATTTGACTTATCACAGAA
>JBCDFE010000148.1:0-11642 GCA_039178745.1 Bacteroidota bacterium
CAGCAGTCGTTTTGCCAGATCTTTTCGCCAAACCAGCATGTGCTCCAGGCACTGCGCTATGGTACGATGCCCTACTGATCGGTGTAGATCAGCTTCGGGTATGCGTTCGAGGCTTTCCTCTAGTCCACTGCCATAGAAAGGTAATTTGGAGTGGAACAGATCGTAAAGGTGGTGGAAATAGTCTTTCATTAATAGCGAATTATATCGGATGTCTCAAAACCTTTTCAGGCTTTTTCGACAGCCATTATCATTGAGTTTGTTGTTTTTATATTTGTTTGTAACTCTGTTTACAACCAATAGAAAAAAAACAAAACTCACCTTTATGTGGTGACTCGCAAGGAGAAACGACTTATGAGACATCCACATAAATTGATTATATCAAATTCAGTGCTTGCTCCAGATCGGCTTTGATATCGTCGATATGCTCGATACCTACTGAAACCCGCAGTGCATTGGGCAATACACCTGCTGAAGCTTGTTCGTCATCGCTGAGTTGCTGGTGAGTCGTTGCACTAGGCTGAATAATAAGTGTCTTTGCATCACCTACATTGGCCAAGTGGCTGATCAGATGCAGGCTGTCGACTACCTTCGTGGCGTCTTCTTTGCTTCCTTTGACGGTAAAGCTCAGCACACCTCCGAATCCGTTGCTCAGATACTTCTTGGCATTGGCATGGCCAGGGTGATGCGCCAAACCGGGATAGCTTACTGAATCCACCTTAGGGTGAGCACTTAACCACTCAGCCAGAGCGAGTGCGTTATCGACTGTGCGCTGTACACGCAGTGATAGGGTTTCCAGTCCCTGCACTTGTAGCCAAGCATTGAATGGGCTAGCTGCCGGACCGAAGTCGCGCAGACCTTCTACGCGGGCGCGAATGGCAAAAGCGATATTACCGAATGGACCATCCTTGCCGAATACATCATTAAATACTAATCCATGGTAGCCGGGGCTGGGATCGGTAAATTGCGGGTACTTGCCATTACCGAAATCGAACTTACCGGAGTCAACGATCACGCCGCCTATGCTCGTACCGTGACCGCCGATCCACTTGGTGGCTGATTCGACGACGATGTGCGCACCGTGATCGATGGGGCGGCAGAGATAACCACATGCACCGAAGGTATTGTCGACGATAAGGGGGATATCGTGGTCATTGGCCACTTTTGCCAATCCTTCAAAATCTGGAACCAAGAAGCTGGGGTTAGGCAGCGTTTCCGTGTAGATCGCCTTGGTGTTTTCATCGATATGAGCTGCATAGTCGGTGGGGTTCGTCCCTTCGACGAAGCGCACTTCTATACCGATGCGCTTGAAAGCGACTTTGAACTGATTGTATGTACCTCCGTAAAGATTGGCACTACTGACAATGTTGTCTCCGGTTTGAGCCAAGTTATTGATGGCCAAAAACTGTGCCGCCTGGCCAGAACCCGTTGCCAGGGCCATTACACCACCTTCCAGAGCAGCCACACGCTTTTCAAAGACATCGGTGGTTGGATTCATAATTCGGGTATAAATATTCCCAAACTCTTGTAGGGCAAATAACTTGGCTCCGTGCTCGCTATCTCGGAAGGTATAGCTAGTTGTCTGGTAAAGCGGCAGTGCCCGGCTTCGAGTTGTTTCCTCGACCTCCTGGCCTGCGTGTAATTGAAGTGTTTCGAATTTCATTGTAAAATTTGGTTTTAATCGAGGCTTTCGCCTAAAATGCAAAAGGCTTCTGCTTGTGCAGTCGCACAAGCAGAAGCCTTTGAAAAAATTATGCCGCCAGATAGGCGGTTTTCGAGTGGTAGCATCGCGTAAGCGTTTTATATGCCCAGGCTTTTCCACCTGGCAGGATTTGGCACCTTTTCCCAATTAGATCGGGAGTGGTTGCCAGGGCTTCGCGGAGCCTGTTCTCTCCACCCTTCGTTATAAAATGCTCGATTAATGACTTTCCAGTAAGTTCTGGATCGCAACTACAGCGAGCTTAGGATACAAAGGTATGCGCTGAATAATTACCGGACAAATGATGGTTTTTTCATGTTTCCCTGTACTAAAGAGCTACAATAGTCACCCCATCACCTCCCAATTCTCTGGGTGGGTGAGATACCGATACAGAGTTAAACTCCTTCAGTTTCTGATGTACGGCTCTTCTCAATGCACCACTTCCTTTGCCGTGTACGATTTCTACTTTATCCAAATTGGCCAGCAATGCCTGATCGAGAAAAGCTTCGGTCGTGGCCAGGACTTCCTCAAATCTCATACCGCGAACGTCTAGCTTTCTAGGCTGATTGGCAAGGGTATCTACCTGAGACCGGACAGATCTTACAGTATTGGTCTCCAATTGGTCTTTGGCTCTCTCCAGATCTCTCAATTTAATGGTCATGCGCAAATCCCCTACCTGCACAATGGCCTTTTTCTTATCGACGCTTTCTACGACGCCCGTTGCTCCGCCAGTTCTCAGCCTGACGGTTTGTCCCACTTCAATGGGTTCGGCCTTGGTGTCATTTCCGTAGTAAATATCCTCTCTCAGCTGGCTCGCCTGCTTATTGAGTTTTTCTCTTTCCGCCCTCAATCTGGCTGCCTTCTCTTTGGCTTTTTCGAGATTCTTTTCTTCTCTCAACTCTCGCACCAGGCGTTCCATCTCCTTATTTTGCTGGGCGGCTTCCTGTAGCGCCTGTTCTTTAGCTTCCAGTTTAAGTCGCTTGCGGCGCACCTCCATATCGCGGTGGAGTTGCTCGTAGGTATGGGTGAGTCTGTTGAGTGTTTGTTGCTTGGTTTTTAATTGATCGAGCTGTTCTTCCACCTCCTGCTTCTCTCGCTGGAGGTCTATAAGCAGCTGATCTACGGCCCGCTCGTTTTTGCCGGCTCTTTTACGCGCGTAATGCAATACTTTGTTGGGTAGTCCGCTCTTTGTCGCGATCTCGAAAGCATAACTACTGCCCGGTCTGCCGATGTTTAATTCATAGGTAGGTGATAAGCTGTCCTTATCGAAGTTCATTCCTCCGTTGACGATTCCCTTCGTCTTGTAAGCGTACATCTTCAAATTCCCATAGTGGGTCGTGATGACTGCAAATACGCGTTTTCTATTTAAGCCATCTAAGACTGCTTCGGCTATGGCACCGCCAATTTTTGGGTCTGTTCCAGAGCCGAATTCATCTATCAGCAGTAGGGTTCCCTCATCGGCTTCGGCCAAAAATCGCCGGGCATTTTCCAACCTGGAACTATAGGTAGACAGATCGTCTTCGAGACTTTGCTGGTCTCCTATATCCGTGAATAGAGAAGTGAATACGCCCATTTCCGATTCTGCATCGACTGGCACGAGCATACCCGTTTGCAGCATGAGTTGCAACAAACCTACCGATTTCATTGAAATGGATTTGCCTCCGGCGTTTGGCCCAGATAGCACCAGAATCCTGTTAGCTCCAAACAGCCTCAAATCGAATGGTACCGTTTTCTTACCCAGCTGCTTATTCTTTAGATACAGTAGAGGGTGACGACCTTCCTTAATGCCCAAATGGGGCTGCGGAAGGATCTTAGGTCTCTCCGCTTTAAGTCTTTTTGCCAGGCTCGCTTTAGCCTGAATAAGATCAAAGACCACTAGCAGCTCTGAATAGATAGCCAGATCTTGAACATAGGGTCTGAGCACTGCACTCAGGTCGCGAAGTATCCGGTATATCTCTCGTTTCTCCTCTTGTTGCAGATCAAAAATATCATTGTTGATCTCGATGACCGCTTCGGGTTCTATAAAGGCTGTTCTACCGGTACTGGATTCGTCATGTATGATGCCTCGTACCTTGCGTTTGTGTTCACTCGGCACGGACAAAACACGCCTTCCGTTGCGAAAAGACTCCACGTTGTCGGTTAGCCAACCTTGTCGCCTGTATTTTTCGATGACCTGCTTGAAAACCCGGTCCATTTCTCGTTGCTTGGAACCCGTCAAGCGGCGAATGCGGCCGAGTTCGGGGCTGGCATCGGGTTTGATTTGCCCTTCTTCATCGATCACCCGGCTGATTTCCTTAACCAATTCCGGATTGAAATTGTGTGGGCGCACCAAGTCGAATAAGCTTGGATAATTTTGCTTGTTGGTACCTGAAAAGAAATGGAAAATTTCTTTTGCCTGCAGTAGGGTTCCATTGATACGCTGTAGTCCGACTTCCGCCAGGACAAAACCATCCACGGCCAGTTGTCTGAGGTCTTCTGCAATATCCTCGTAAGCCTGAATGCGAAGCATATTTCGGTCTGCCGCTCCTTGCTTGAATTCTGCTACTTCATCCAGCTTTCGTTCGATAATGGTCGCATCGGTCAATAGCGGCAACTCCCCCACGCTATCGCGAGCGAGTTTACCTTGACATGCTTCTCGGAATAAGTCAAGCAGTTTATTAAACTCTAGACTTTGTAAAGTATCCTGTGGGATTAAATTCATGGATGGCCAAAATTCGGGGCACAAGTAGTGCAACACAGTATTGGGCATGAAGGTTTGAGCAGAATTGCGCTCATTTTACTCAAGCCTGCACCGCTAGTCAATAGATCACCTTTTCCCAATTAGACTGAAGATCACTTCTCAATCTTTCCACCCATATCTCAGACATTGGTGTGGCGGTCTTTTTCAGCTCAGGAACTGTCTCACTAGCTATCATTCCCTCCTCCCCCAGTGCATGCAATATGGAATCTACTGCTCCTTGAAAATCATGTATCATGTCTTCGTATACCAGCGTGAGTGGAACAATTCCATTTTGCTCAAAATAAGCCTGGGTAGCTGCTTCTCGAAGCGAGGATTCCTTCAAGAGATGCGTGAGGGCATCTAAATTGTAATTCTCTTCGTAAAAGAATGAATCCATATTTTCTTCCTCTCCTTGTTTAAGATGCCAGATCTCCGACTTGATGGCTTTCCACCAAGAAACGGCTTGGCGGAGTTTGTCCCGCCGTGTCAGGTAGACATGCGTGCAATCGGGAAACAAATCGCCCCAAACTGCATCGAAGCTATGCTCAGATCTGTTTTGCAGTTGTGCAAGTTGCTTTACTAATGGCTGCCATCTTGAGGTAAACAGGCTGTCCTTACAACTCATGACTCCATTGGGGCTACACCCGATTTGCCAGAGCTTGTCGCGTAATTCTGAATACGCTTTGACACCGTAGTGGGCAGTAAGACTAATGCCGTTCTCGGTCTCCACATTAAAAAGCTCCTGTGGATTTCCAGCGCGTTGGGTATCCTTGAGTAACTGACATAAGACCGTACTGCCCACCCGCGGCGAAAACCAGATCCAGAGTGATTTTGATGGTTGCGACATTCAATAGTATTGGACTATTGGTGTAATGCTTAAGAAGTCATTACAAGTTTCATTTTATCTAGAAGCCTGAATTAATTTTTGGGTTTCGTGGTGGATTTCACCTCAGTGTTCGCGAAAATGCGAAGAAGCTAGACCATGGCAGCAACCCCAGTGTTCGCGAAAATGCGAAGGAGATTGCCCTAAGCCCCTATTCTCTCAAAATACCTTCTCGACCTATATATTCACCATCTACGAATCCAGAAAATCTAGACAAAAGCTCCTCTAAAGCAAGCTTATTCAAACAGTACCCGCTCTTTTCTGTCTGAAAGCTCGTCAGCAAAATTATCTGTTCCCTTTTTAAGACAGCAAGATGGCGGCTTAGTGTCGAGTCCCCCAACGGAATCAACCGCTTCAATTGCCCAAATGAAACCGCCCGATTTCTGCGCACAGCCTCAATAATTTGAATTCTTGCAGGGTGACTAAGAATACGACTTAGCCTCGACAACTCTTGCAACTGTAGATTGAATAGATATGTCTTTGATTGTGCCATAATTGTGGTTTATAATTATTGTATCTATCTAATAGACTGAGAAACAGCTCATATTACACGACCTAAAGTCGAGAAATTTTAAAATTTAACAATTGCCACAAATAATTACAATTCGTCGTCAGCCCGTATGTCAATTATGACCGAAATACTTGCCCAGGTACCAAGAAATCCAGTACTCAGTGACTATATAGATTACTATTACTTCCAAAAGTCCGAGTGGCTAAAGCCCTGGACATACACTTTTTATCCCAACAACAGAGTTACCATCTCAATTTACCAAGGTAGTAAATACAACTATAGAAATGGTGAAACAACTATTTTGCCGGGTAAAGAGAATCAACTAAGCGGAATCCTTACGCCTTTACAACTACTGCCACTGCAAGTCACACAATCTGGCCCGATCGATAAAGTTGCCATAGTTTTCAAACCCGACAAGATCGGCTTCATATTGAGACATCAAATAGGTCGCCTCAGTAATTCACCACAAGAATTGCCACACAGTTTACTACCCAGTTGGAACCAGGCATTCAATAATGTATTTGAAACAGACAAGATTGATGAAAAAATTAAGCTCCTAGATGACTTTTTCATAAATAAAATAAAGGAGCTGGAACATCCACTTCTCCATCTGCTTATTACCAAAATAGAGGGCAATCCCAGCACCAACATACAAGACTTAGCAAGAGAATTCAATTGTAGCCGAAAAAGTATCCACCGATGGTTCCAAAAACTAGTCGGCTGCTCTCCTGAATCCTACAAAGCACTCATAAAGTTCCGCAAAAGCATCGGAATCTGGCAGCAAGAGTCTACAACAAAACTCTCCGACCTTGCAGGTTCTGATTTTTACGACCAATCCCACTTCATCCGATTAGTGCGCAAAATGACCGGACAATCGCCAAAACACTTCTTCGACAATTTAGAACGAGTAGGACAATCATCCATTTTTTGGTCTTCAGACTAGAGCTGTCACAATTGTACAATTATGCATGCACAAGCAAGCTTTCCTTTGGACCAAACAATCCACCATGCGCATCCAAATTTGCTGCTTTTTGAGCAGCCTGTCTTTAATTGCTAGTGCACAAACTTTCGAAGTCGGTGTCCACCCCGGACAAGAACTGCTCACCATCATTCAGATTTTGGCCGACCAATATCCCGAACCCAATGAAAGCACTTACCAAAAAGACATGCGGGCCCACTTCGCCAATATGAGCGACCATCCTGCGGTCCGATATATAGCCGCTTTTCAAAATACCTTGTACACCGACTTTCCAGAAATGGGCTGGTGCATAGAGACCGAGAATGATTACGCACTTTTCCTCCCCGATTCTAATAGCTGGTATGAATTGTACGGAAAGGATACCGTTCAGCAATATTTGCGGCTGGCCGTTGACTTTGCAAAAGCATCCGATTTTAAAGCATTTTATAATGCTCACGAGCCTGACTATGCCAGTTGGGGAATAGCCCTTTCTCAAAAAATAGATTCTCTGGACCTAGTAAGTAAGCTGGATCAATTCCATCGCATCGAGGCTGAGCCTCACTTCTATATTGCTATGGATCCACTAAATAGCTGGGGCGCACATGCCATTCCACATTTAGAAGAGCTCAATCCCAACCTTAGCCATGTTAAAGCATATTCGTTGGGCTACTGGAATAGAGCAAGTACCTCATCAGACGATCCCTCTTTTACGTCAACAAGTTTTTTAACAGATCTGGTCTGGCATGAGGGAAGTCACATATATCTCAACCAAGTCCTGTTAGAAAACGAAGAACAGATTGCTCAACTGGAGTATCTCTATGACCCGGAATCAAATAGACTCAGGCGCCAGAATATCAATGATTGGGCTTATTGCTTCGAAGAAAACCTGGTCAGGGGTATAGTCATTAGTCTCATTGGTCGATATTCAACACCGCTATCGAGAAGATATCAAAACGCAGAAGAGCTCTCCGCCGGATTTATATATGCAGAGTTCATCAGCCATTGGATAGACGAGAAATACCTTGGCGATACATCTTTCAGACCCTGGAACTATTGGCTTCCTATATTACTCAGTGACTTGAAAAATGAATTTCCGACAAGGCCCGAATAAGGACATGGGGAACTACTTTTAAGGCGAACCCAAGTATAAAAGCAATTCCCCAATAAATGCTACTTCACCACAACGGGTCGTTTCCCAAACTCTCCATCGCTGGTCCGGACTAGAACAAAATACAGACCACTTGCCAGCTCTGGCAGATTTACCCAGTATCTGTCCTGACGGCCAACGAGAGAAGTTTCTCCGTGCCTGGCTCCATCTAAATGAATCAGCACTATACGAATAGACGCGCTTTTAACTGGATCATCAAAAAGAATCTGCAGGCGATTTCCCTCAGACTCATAATAAGCACTGAACTCTAGCGAGAAGTCGGGCAAAGCCGGATATGACCTTGTACTCACCGTAGAATAGTCCACCTGTGGCCAGGCTATGCCACCTTGTTCGATGAGCTCGTTACTGAAGTTGAAGAACGTAGCATGCTCTTGATGGGATCCCTGACCCCAAAGCGTGAAGCAAGATGAAGATACCCAGGCTGGCTCCCAGTATACCAGCCCATCACCTCCAGCACTCATAATTTCCCTGGTCAAATCAACCAACCAGCGGTATTGCGCATCGGGGCTCGGAGGTGTATAATCCGGGTGGGTTTCGCTGATGATGTTCTGCGCCTGATCATTAAAATCCAAGGTCCAGATATAGCCCGTTTCCAATACGATTACCCTTTTATCCGGATAGCTCGCCTTAAAATTTGCGATAAGCTGACCAGTCTCCTCTATGGTCGTTGGTTGGTGCCAGGCCCAGTAGTAAGAAAGCCCGATCCAATCAAAATCCGTGACACCATTGGCGATAAATTCATCTACGAAATAGGCCGCATTAGCAGGGCCGGCAAAGTGCAAGCCAAGTTCTACTTCTACGCCTAGTATCGATTCGATGTCTCTCACAGCACTAATCGCCCGATTAAATAAATAACTGTTTCTATCCCAATCAAGCGTCCAACCGGCATTGTTTTCTTCCTCACTCAGCAAGATGCCACGGTTAGTTTCATTGCCGATTTGTACCAGCTCGGGTAGTAGATCGAGTTCGTGCAGCCTGTGTAGCGTCTCGTACACATAATTGTACAGGGAATCACCCAGTGTTTCCTGCTCATCAACCACATCAGCCCATGCCGTAGGCACAATTTGCCTGGAGGGATCAGCCCAAATATCAGACAGATGAAAGTCGAGCAAGACCTGCATGCCCTCATCCTTTGCCCGACCTATTGACCTGATTACATCGTCTAGATCCGAATATCGCAGACCACTATTCAGATCGTCATACCAACTGGGCGTATGCCACAATCGCAGTCTCACCAAATTAAAATTCCGATCACTAAAAATGGTATACGGATCCTTGGATTGACCCGCCTCTTGGTAATCCACCCCACAGTCTTCCATTTCATTGACATAAGACAGATCAGCCCCAAAGAAGAAATCTTGAGCTGACAAATGAGCTGACGAAGCAAAAAACACAAGAGAAAGGACGAGGTAAAACACAATCGATTTAAGCATCCTACAACTTACAAAAAACCGATGATCATTCAATAGGCATCCAAATCGAAGATTCATCCACGGTCTTACCAGAGGCCATACCAATGAGCATAATCATTAATTCTCCAGCTTCCATACCACTATCCTCAACTATGGCCGTCATAACTTCATTGGCAAGTGGAAAAAGCTGAGTGAGATCAAACTTCCAGACCCCATCAGTTCTATAAAAGTGGAACTGCACAGGCAGCTGTTCACCTCTTGAGCTCACTGTCGCCTCCGCAAAGTCTCCATCGATACGCACATCATCGATCTGAATATTGGCAGCTCCCTCCTTATCGATCATACCCTCGTCAAGAGCGAAGATCAGGCAGGTAGAATCCGTAAAGCCCATCACCTGCTCAGGAGTTGCTCTATGCCTGATAGCCAGTACGACCAGTTGATCGGCCAGTTCAAGACCAGCTACTGTAGCACTATCAGACCGGCGCGCATGCCCAAGCATCAACTCGTAGTAGTCAAACACTCGTTCATCCAGATACTTAATGGCGTCTGCTCCCCGATCTTCAAAAGTAGCCGTTCTGTAGCGATTAAAATCGGCCCTCACCTCTTCAGCCCCATCCTTGTTGTTTTTTTGGACTTCCGCAGGTTGAGACACAGCTATCAACGGACAGATCAATAGTGCTATAAAGGAAAATGGTTTCATAATCAATTGGGATGATAACTTTTGCAAAGGTAAGCTTAAGAGCTTGTAGATATCATCTCTCCTAATAGGTCCTCGATTTTACTACTGACAAACAACTGATCCCGATTAGTCTGGCGCAAAAAACCAGATTCCACCATTTTATCTAGCATCTCGATCAAGGGATCGTAGTATCCATTTGTGTTCAATATGCCGACAGGCCTAGAAATGAGCTGCAACTGATCCCAAGTCAACACCTCGAATAGTTCTTCCATGGTTCCGTACCCTCCGGGCAGGGCAATAACAGCATCAGACAACTCATGCATCTTCAACTTTCGCGCAGTCATGGATTCCGTAACAATCAATTCCGTCAAGCCTTCATGAGCGACTTCTCTGGGCATCATGAACTCCGGTATAACTCCGATTACTTCGCCTCCAACCTCCATGGCTGCATCGGCTACTACACCCATTAGGCCTACCTTGCCGCCACCAAAAATGATCCTCATTCTCCGTTCGGCCAAAGCTTCTCCCAGTTCCTGTGCCTGGTTTATGTATATCGGATTATGTCCAGGTGAAGAGCCACAAAAAATAGAGACAGAAGTCATAGCAACCAGTTTGGGCCCGCAATCTACTATTGTCTGCGCGATGCCCGTCGGTTAATTCTCTCCTATCTTCCAGTATTTGATCGAAAGATGAAATAATCAGCTACCGGTTCTATAAAATCTTGTACCCTGTAGTCCAAAAATCCAGATTGAGTACATCCTCTGCGTATATTAATTAGGGTATCGTCCTTCTGCCCTGTCTCAATCAACTTCAAATCATGAACATCCAGAGTATATCCAATCTCTTGAAGTGCTAGTAAGCCTGCTATTCCAACCGTTCGCACCTCTGGGCAGAGGCTTGCTGCCCAATTACTTAAAGTTGACGCATGCTTATCTTCAAAAAGAGCAAAACCGTCCCCAACTAGAAAAGTATGCGTAGTACCACTGTCACCAAATCCCTTACCTACCTGTCCAAGCGTAGGTAAAGACAGCTGAGAAAAGTCATTACTCTGAAGAGATTCAAACCCCAGTTTCCGATCCCAATCAGCCTTCATCTTCTCCCATATCTCGCTACGTCTATGGAGAATAATATCATGATTATCAGAAAAAGCCAGACTCATCCAGTGCTCATCCTTGTATATGATTTCAAGCATATAATTATACCCGAAGTTCTTGACTATAGTAAATACGATTTGACTATAGCCAGGCAAATTATACTGCCGCTCAAACGCCATTCTTATATGCCCTTCCTCTGGCAACCGATAATTTTTTGTTGAGTCGATACCAAGGCTATCCAGTCGAGTAAAAATATCATTCAGCTCGATCTTGTCTCTGCTTATGAATTGAATAAAATCGTCTACATCTTCCATTTGCCCATACCCAGCAACAGGTTTTCCAAGCACCAAAATGGTCAGGACAAACAGCTTAATCAGATTTTGCAAGCACATTTATTTCTGTTTATCTACTTGATGCACCAGTTATCCAGAATACACAGCTTGATAACTATCTAAAGAAGAACTATAGTCTTTGAATAATAAAGTGCACAATAAGCACTCCAGTAGCTCTCAACATTCGCAA
>JBCDFE010000149.1:0-11622 GCA_039178745.1 Bacteroidota bacterium
AAACAGATCACTCCTTGGCAAACAGACTACTCTGAATCAGCTCTCCTTTACGATTCCATATAGTTAGCACATACTGACCAGCGGGAAGCGAAGACACATTGAAACTAGGCAATTCTCCATTTATTTCCCGATCAATGAGTACGCGCCCCAACTGATCTCTAACCTGCAAATGTGCCTGTCTTAAACCCCCTTCGATATTCAGGATGTCGCTAACAGGATTGGGCGAAATCACAAATTGATCCACTCCATTTCTAGCTGCCTCCGTGCTCAGCACCTGATCGCAAGCATTGATTTCGTTTAGAATGGCTGCATATTTTGGAGCGGGCACCTCTGTGGTATCCTGGTATAAGGATTCCAGGATTCCCCAACTACCATATCGTGCAGAAAGTGGGGCAATAAATGAAAAATTCATAAGCAGCAGAGGCTCTTCGCCCGATTGCAGCGTGCGGATTAGACCGAACCACTCGACATATAGATTTTGCATAGCGGTATCTCGCTGTATATCCAGCAGAGCTTGCGCATAAGCAGGTTCCTCGCCAAATGGATGTGGCGTGAGGTGCTGCCCGCCCTCATAGAATACCAAGGGCAGGCCGAGCGGATCTGCCAATTCGTTTTTTTGACGGAGCAGGTATTCGAAAGACTGGGCCATATCCTGGCGAGCATAAGCGGCTATGTCAGCGGCAGTCGCCACTTCTCCCAGTTGATCCAGGGCCGTATCGCTTTCGTCGGAGAAACCGAAGTAAAAGGTGGGCGTAATGGCATCGATGCTGCCTGGGGTCAGATTCTGGACCATCCTGTTGCTCACATCTTGCCAGGCAGCCTGAACGCCTGCTACTCTGGTTATTCGATCCATCTGGCCATCGAAAACCTCGGTCCAGATATCCATACACTCCTGTATGTAAGGTACCACACCCTCCGGCCACGATACTCCCTGATTGATACAGCCATGCAAATTCAGCCAGTGGGTCTGATCAAAGATCCAATTCCACACCTCGTTGCTGTATTCTACATGCAGATGCCTTTTATGATCTAGCTGATTGCGAAAAAGCGTAGCCATTTGGGTCATAAAGTCGGCGCTGGCCCTATGAGGTACACATATCCATCCGTCGAATTCGTATTCATTCATGAGCCTGATCATCATCTCATAAGGTATGCCTCTGGGCGTTGCCCAGGTATAGTGATTCATCTGCGCGCGTTCGGCCCACTCCAATCTGGTCGGATCTTCATGCTGCCCCCACTCGGTATATCCCCAGCCGTTGGTACTGCCCCAGTCCATAAATCGGATACTGGGAAAGATCGACAAACGCTCTAGCCAATCTTCATTGAAAGGCTGATCCAGATAGCTCTGCTCTGTGCCTGGCATCAGTACGCGTATGTTGTGGATGGGATCATTAATATCAGAACTCAGCAGATTCAGCTCCACAATTCCATCTACAGGATCGACCAAATCGAAAATTATGCGGTGATCACCGGTTTGTTCCACATTGACGATGGTTCCCCACAGCGATAATTCGCCAGTCCCCTCCCAAAGCACAGTATAGCTACCAAGAGGCCATCCATCGGTTCTTCCCCAGATCGTAGACACGCGCTGAGCATAATCGGTATCGTCTATCTCTTGCGGCAAATGGGTCGGATAACCGTCTGGCCGATAACTCAGCTTGTCTGCCCAACCCGAATTAAAAGGCGCATTGGGGTTATCGATATCCTTTGTGTACCACTCCCTGGCATTGTGCATCAGATCCACGAATGGCAATTCCGTACCCCAGTCTGCCATGCCAGCCAGATTGGTACCAAAAGATAATTTGCAGTCGTCTGGTAGCTGAGCAAAAATGAAAAATGGAAAAGCAAGGGCTGTGACCAGGGCGTAGAATCGGTGGTTTACTGAGTGCATGCTAATTGAATTTGTACCATCGCCTTTTATCTATGATATATTCTTAAGGTTTAGGACTTCCGCAGGTGGAGAGTAAAAATAGAAAACGTGTGCTTATTACTAACATCCAATTACGCATATATTTGCCAGTTCCCACAGTCAAGCATGCATACTAGGTTCGTATTGGCTCTGCTCATCCTCTTTCCTGTTTCTCTTGCTACTCAGGCCGAAAGCTCAGATTCGACTAAGCTAAAGACCAGTTTGTCGGTGAGCGGTTTCTTGCAAGACGGAAATGTAGAAACCACTATACTAAGAATCAACTCTGATTTAATATACAAGCCTTGGAAGAAATGGGTATTCAACACCAGAAACTCCTATGTATATCAAGAATTCTGGCAAGTGAAAGCCGATGAAGACTTTTTAAGCCTCAACTTCATCTACTTTAATTCGGATAAAAAAATATACCCGCAGCTCCTGGGTTTTGTCAGCACAAATTTTAGAAGGCGTATTGATTTGAGGTATCTCGTTGGTGGAGGTATCACTTATCGTTTAATAGATAAAAAACGGAACACGCTAAGAATTTCGATCTCCAGCGAATTCGAAAAAACAGTCTTTAATCAGACCAATTTCAATAGAGATAGATACGACAACAGCAGCAGTATCAATACATTCAGAGCTACGCTATGGGCAAAGGGGCAATATGCGCTATTCAAAAAGAAGGTCATTTTCAGTCACGAAAATTACTTTCAACCGTCGCTGACCCTAGATGATAACTTTAGGTGGCAAGCAGATATGAGTGTTGAGTTTCCCATTTGGTCTTTTCTCAATTTCAGAATCAACTATCGACATACCCACGAGAGTATAGTCATTCAAGATCAGGAAGAGGAGGACCGAATTTTAACGTTTGGGTTTACCATCAAAAATTTTTGATGGTAAACCCAAAGTACACTATTGCTCTTCAGCAGAGAGTGTGGCATCGATGTTTTTCTGGTCCAAGACATTCCAATTACCAGTAGCTGCATCCACAATTATCGGTATAAGCCCACCCAGAATATCGAGAACGATCCAACCACCTCCAACTCTCGAGTTTACTGTTCGGGTGATGGTCTTATAGCCATCTTTTCTAAATTCGATATTGTAAGATTGGTCTGCTTTCAGGTTTAACTGAAGCGGTGTCGCCCCCAAATTTACTCCATTGACATATACATCAGCTCCTGCTGGCTGGGTAGTTAAATCAAGTGGATGGGTTTGTGGGCCAAATAAGGTAGCACATGAGGCAGATAAAAACAGGACAAGTATAAAAATCAATCCCGTAGCATATAGGTTCTTTCGCATTGTAGTTTGGTTTAGAATTACTAAAATTTCCAGACAGCATATCAGGTCTGATGCCTAATTGCTGTCAGACTAAATCAATCGCTTTAAGATACGCTGAAGAAAGGCGAGAATTTCGTTAGCACATTCTTAAAGTTTTGGTAAGAAAGATTAAAATGAATTGATAAAATGAAGATGGAACCAAACAATAAACACACTGGTCATTTAAAGATGAAAAATCCGAAATTTTAGTTTTCACTCAAATTAGTAGAAAGAGAGATTGTCAAACACGAAGCTCCCCCCTCCCATCGCGATTATGCCTGAATCGCCCGATGCCAAACTTTTATCAGAGACCACTTTAAGAAAGGACTCATTGATGAATAGATAAATATGGTGCTCTTGCTTGATGACGGCCAGTCTATTGAAATCACCTGCCTGAATCATACTGGTCCGACCAGACACCAGCGGCCGATAAGCATTATTGATTTTGACCCAAAGCTTGTATTCCTTATCGTTGTTGACAGTGAATGAATAATATTGCCTTGAAATTTCGTCAAAACAGAAAATAAGTCCCGCCGATTGGCCGGGATACCGCTTGTTGGCCTCTAGCTTAACATCAACCGACATCGGGACTAATGCCATGTCTCTGTTGTCGATATTCAGATAGTGATACTTGACTGCATATTCATCTGCATCGTTGACTAGCTTATAGACACCATCAATATGTCGCGCTGACCAGATTGGCTCTTCATAATTTTCAAAACTAATCAACGCAGCTTCTCGCCCATCAAAAGTTTCTATAAAGCTGGGGCTTGCCTCATCCCATTTGTAGTTTCTAATATCTCGGCTTATTGAAAGGCTAGCCGTACCAAACAAGCCCAGTATTTCGCTATACTCCTGGTCTGATTTAGTGCTTTTTAAATCTTCTTGCTCGATATCATCGATCAGATTGATTAGGGATCTGGTTAACTGATTTATCACCAGTCTATGATCGGTATCTTTGACTACCCCTTGGTCAAATTCCAATGTGGCTGTAGTATATCTGCTTTTGAGCAAAATAAGCCTGTTGTATAAATTGCTACTGGAGTCGAGAACAGACTCGACTTGCTTCATGGCGCTCCCCATGTTCTGGACAAGGATCTTCTTCCATTCGACTTTCTGCTGGTCTAACATATACCGTTCACTTTGAATATGCGATGCGTTTGAGGTAGCTGATCATACCTTGAAATTATTTCGTGGATAACATTATCATAAATGGAAAGGAACAACAAAAATTATTTCCATACATAATAAACAAGGTAAAAAACCAGAAACAAGAACATAACAAATCCAAAAATTATAAAACCGATTATCTTTTTTTCAAGCAGGAAATCAGGATTAGCAGGAAATTTTTTTCCAAAGATTTTCTTTCTTTTCAGCCAATTATTTAGATCAATTTTTAACTTATGATCTTCAATAAGATGTTCATGCTGGTTCTCTAGTTGCGAGAAAATTACCTTCCTATCCTTTTCAATGATGCTTACTCCCAGTTCTTGCCTGATCTTATTGACAACATGGTCTAATTGTAGAGTGTGGTCCATATATCTCGATTTTGACAAGTGAAATTACGCAATACACAACACCTTTTTTACCTTCGACCCTTCTAAAATAACACATGGCCAGAAGACCAAGAAACAAATTTGTCAAACGAGGAGAGATCCTAGAACTACTCATCGAAGACTATGCCTTCGGCGGAAAAGGCATTGCCAGAATTCGAAATGAGCACGGTGAATTTGTCGTATTTGTCAACAACACCCTACCTGGGCAACTCGTCAAAGCCCAAGTCAAGAAAAGTGGGAAGAAACACGCCGAATGCAAGCTTTTTGAAGTCTTAAAGAGATCTGAGGATGAGATCGAAGTACCCTACCAGGAAATTCCCGGCGCGCCATACATCAGACTTCCGCTAGACAAGCAACACGCCTACAAAAAGCAAAGTACCATAGAGCTGTTTAAACGCATAGGTAAAGTTGCCGATATCGAAAGCAAATTCGATGAATTCATCAGCTCACCATCGAGTTTCCATTACAGGAACAAAATGGAATATGGCTTCTCGGCCATAGGATATGATCATGAGAAAAAAACCGATGTGGATGAATTCACCCTCGGCTTTAAGAAAAGAGGAACCTGGTGGTGTGGAGACAACCTGAATGCAGACTCGGGCCTGTTCGACAGTGAGGTCGAATCTCAGCTCAAGTTGATCAGAGCCTATTGCGAAAAAACAGGCCTCGCCCCCTGGCATGCGCCCAAAAAGGAAGGGTTTTTTAGATACCTTGTTGTTCGGAAATCGTATAAAACCAATCGGCTGCTATTCAACTTGGTCACCACTTCCTACGATTTACCCAAGTTTGATCTCCAAAAATTCTCCTCATTCCTGACCGAGCTTTTTGATGACCGAGTAGCAGGTTTCTTGCACACCATCAACGACGAAATCGGCGATCGAACCATTGCTACCTCAGGCAGCATCCAGCTTCTTTTTGGTGAAGACAAAATAATCGAAGAGCTTCACGGGCTGCAGTTCGAGATCAGCATGAAGTCTTTTTTTCAGACCAATCCGAGAGCCGCAGAGCGACTCTACGGTAAGGTCATAGACTACGCATTAGAGCGAAAAGACACCATCGATAACAATGTAGTCATGGACCTATTCTGCGGGACGGGCACAATCGGTCAGTTGCTGGCGGCAAGAAGCGATAATGCAAAGATCGTTGGTGTAGATATTGTAGAATCTGCCATAGAAAATGCACAAGAAAATGCCAGGAAGAATGGTATAGACGACGTCGTATTTTACGCGGCAGATGTCGGCAAGTTTCTGAGAGAGCATCCAGAATACACTGGTAAGATCCGAACGATTATACTCGATCCTGCTCGTGCGGGAATCGCTCCTAAAACACTACAAAAAATCATAAATCTCCAATCGGAGCGATTGGTGTATGTATCCTGTAATCCCGCTACTCAAGCCAGAGACACCGAGCAGTTATATTTAGCCGGTTACCGCATTCAGAAGCTGAGTCTGGTGGATCAGTTCCCACACACGGCTCATATTGAGACAGTCGTACTTTTTGAGAAGTAGCCTCTCAATCAGTACGAAATTTTATGATCAGCTATTGGACTAGCTGTCAGCTTCTTGAGTGGTGGGGCAAACTGCGTCAGTTTAATTCCCTTGACGGCCGTTTTGTATTCGTCTAGCGTAGGCGTTCTGCCTAAGATGGCCGATAGCACAACAACTGGCGTAGAGGCGAGCAAAGACTCACCCTTCTTTCGGTCGGAGTCTTTGACCACCCGACCTTGGAACAAACGGGTGGATGTTGCCATTACCGTGTCTCCTTTTTCGGCCTTTTCCTGATTGCCCATGCAAAGGTTGCAACCCGGTCTTTCGAGATAAAGGATATTATCGTATTCTGTACGAGCCTGGCTCTTGGGTGCGGAATCGTCAAATTCAAAACCCGAATACTTTTGCAACATAGCCCAGTCGCCTTCTTCCTTTAGCTCTTCTATGATGTTGTAGGTGGGCGCTGTGACAACCAACGGCGCTTTAAACTCGACTTCGCCATGTTCTTGCTCTAGGTTTCTCAGCATCTTGGACACAATCTTAATATCGCCTTTGTGTACCATACACGAACCTACAAAACCCAGATCGACATGCTTGTCGCCACCGTAGTAAGATAGCTCCCTGATCGTATCGTGGGTATACCGCTTAGATACATCATCATTGTGCACATCGGGATCTGCAATCATCGGCTCATCGATGATGTCCAGATCAACCACAAACTCGGCATAGTAGTTTGCATTTTCGTCTGGTGCCAGGGCTGGCTTTTCGCCAGACTCCAGCTCGGCAATGCGCTTATTGGCTTTGTCGATCAGTCCCTGAAGCACTTGCTTATCATTATCCATGCCTTTATCGATCATGATCTGGATTCGATTTTTGGCAATGGTGAGCGACTCGATAAGCGTATCGTCTTGTGAAATACAGATCGATGCCTTGGCCTTCATTTCCGCTGTCCAATCGGTAAAGGTGAATGCCTGATCAGAAGGCAGGGTGCCTATATGTACTTCTATAACCCTACCCTGGAACACATTTTCCCCATTGAATTTCTTGAGCATCTGCGATTGAGTAGCGTGTACTACATCTCTAAAATCCATGTGGTCTTTCATGGCTCCTTTAAAGGTCACTTTAACCGATTCGGGTATGGGCATAGATGCCTCGCCAGTAGCAAGTGCCAGTGCTACCGTTCCGGAGTCGGCTCCGAAGGCCACCCCTTTAGACATTCTCGTATGCGAGTCACCACCTATTATGATGGCCCAGTCGTCTATGGTGATGTCATTGAGCACCTTGTGAATCACATCCGTCATAGGGTGATACTTGTGCTCTGGGTGGCGACCGGTAATCAGACCGAAGTCGTGCATAAACTTCATGAGTCTCGGAATATTCTCCTGAGACTTGAAGTCCCATACAGATGCGGTGTGGCAGCCCGATTGATACCCACCATCCACTATGGGCGATATGACCGTTGCGGCCATCATCTCCAGCTCTTGGGACGTCATCAGTCCGGTGGTATCCTGAGAGCCGACGATGTTGACTTCGACCCGAACATACGAGCCTGCGTGAAGAGTAGCTCCTGATGTACCGACGGCATTTTTATTGAAGATCTTCTCTACGGCAGTCAGCCCCTGGCCTTCGTGAGAAATCTCTTTAGACGGTGCAAACACTGGAGGTACATCTATGCCCAGAGCCTTTGCTGCAAAAGTTTGCAGTTTTTTGCCGAAGACTATGGCATAAGATCCACCGGCTCGCATGAACTCCATCTTTTGGGGTGTGAAAGCCGAAGATACATCCATCAGCTCTTCATCTCCATTGTAGAGCTTCTTTGTCTTTGTGTTGATGGTCAGTACCGTACCGGTATCTACCGAATAGTCTTGTCTCAGTACGGGTTCTCCATCTTCATCTACGACCAGCTTGCCGTCTTCGTCGTAGGTCTTCACCCAATTTTTGAGGTCCAGACCTATACCGCCAGTCACACCAACGGTAGTCAGGAAAATAGGTGAAATGCCATTGGTGCCAGCCACTACAGGCGCAATGTTGATGAAGGGCACATACGGACTAGCCTTCTTGCCAATCCAGAGGGCTACATTATTGACGCCAGACATGCGTGAAGAGCCCACACCCATGGTGCCTTTTTCGGCAATGAGCATGACTCGCTTATCAGGATGCTGGGCTTGTAGGTCCAGTAGTGCCTGCTGCTGCTCTTTGTTGTGCTCGAACATGCACTGGCCGTGCAATTCTCTATCGGAACGAGAGTGCGCATCACTACCTGGCGATAACAAATCGGTAGATATATCACCGATTCCAGCTACGAAGGTAACGACCTTGATCTCCTCGTCGACTTCTGGTAACTTGGTAAAAAACTCAGCCTTGGCATAGCTTTCTAAAATATCTTTGGCAAGGGGATTGCCCCCTTTATAAGCTTCTTCCAGGCGCTCCATATCTGCTTCATACAAGAACACCTGAGTCTTCAGCACTTCGGCTGCTTTTTGAGCAATACTCTCATCATTGCCAAGCGCTAAGTCCAAAAGAACCTCTATCGAAGGGCCTCCCTTCATGTGCGACAACTGTTCGAAAGCGAATGGGATGGAAATCTCCTCCACTATGTGTTGCCCAAGAATGATTTCCTTCAAAAACTTTGCCTTTATGCCAGCAGCACTGGTTGTGCCTGGTAAGGTATTGTAGATAAAAAAGTGAAGCGAATCCTCTCGGTGTTCATGGTCTACATCTTTGATCTGCTCGATCACCTCAGCTATCAACTCGACCCCATCTATGGGCTTGGGATGGAGGTTTATTTTTTTCCTTTCCTCGATTTCCTTTAAGTACTCGCTATATCTGCTCATCTGTGTTATACTTTTGGCATCTGCTTAGACATTTACATATTCACTTTTGTCCATTCGGTGAATTTTATATGCAAACATCTTGTTAACAACTCAAGTAGAGAGGCTGTTTCCTCGCCTATTGAATTCAGGCAAATATCTATAAACTGTCCGATTTTCGGAAGAGGAAATGAGCGAAAACGTAGGACCTTCTCTTTCATCCTTAAAATACCCGCTCAAACTTATCCTCTACAAACCTCTGTACACTTCCGTCGGCCATAGCAAACCATAGCTCGCCTGTTTTAGTCGTGTATATCTGCCAGATGTGTGTAACGGGCAGGCCAGCCTCCAATCCATAATTTTTCATCGATTCGCCGTCGAACATCCAGGCGCCGGTATCTCTATCGCCGAACCATATATTACCATGCTTGTCTTCTCCGATGGCGAATATGTGCTCTAGGGTTGTTTCTGTAGACCTGTAGCCACCCCGACCTGCGCCAGCCAAAGAAATTAGACCATGCTGCCTGGAAACGTTCACCACTTCCTCGCCATCGTATTTTAGAACGCCGATACCGTTGTTGCCAATCCATAAATCGCCATTCGAATCCACGTAGATACTTCTGACATGTAAATAGCCCGTATTTTCGTTTAATCCCAGCAAGTCATTAGTGATGAATGTGCATGCTTCGCCATCGTAGCCTATGACTGCCGAATAGGTTCCCAACCAAACTTCATTGCCCTGCCCGCGGGCAAAAGAAGCCGAAATGGAGTATCCAAACTTCACTTCCTCCTCCAGATAAATGGGAAAAGCGTGGTAGTACATCGCTTCGCCGTCGTAGCGATATACCCCTGGAAACTCCTCGATTTCGCTATGCCCTGTTGATGGGTCGCTCTTGAACCAAAGGTCACGCACTCCCCCACTCCATTGGTGTTTACGGCCATAATTTTTCTCTTTCCATACCGCAAGTCGTTCTCCGTCATATACACTAATTCCCTCGCCACACTCAAACCATATTTGGCCCGCTCTGTCTTCATATATGCTGCGCACCTGATTATTACTCAATCCATCAGCTACTGTAAAGTATGTAAGGGTATCGCCTCGAAGCAAGCACACACCTTCATTGTGGCTACCAAACCAGATACGTCCCTGGCTATCTTCCAGAATAGCGCGTATGCCAGATACGTAAGAGAGTCTGATCGGAGGAGGAGGAGGAGAATTCGAGTTTGCTTGTGTATGTTGGTAAGCGGGTGAATCCCGCATATTCATATCTACTGCTTGCCTTTCAGAACAAGACACCATGCTAATACACAGCAATAAAAAAGGAATAACAAGCACGATGTAAATTATTAATGCTTTAAGACTTGTGGCTATCCAATATAGCCTTTAATTGCTCTTTTGAACTGTACTCATATTTTACCCCATTAATAGTTATTGTTGTTGGTTGCTAGTTAACTTATCTTCCTTCAGTTTGCCGCGATAGCCAGATGGTATATTCACTTAGGTTCAACGATCAAAAACACTGCCGTGTCCTGCCCGATATTCAGTACTTCGTGCCATTCGATTCCGTCATTGTAAAAATCATAGCCTGTAGGTACATCGACTTCTCGGGTACCCGTTGTATCGGTTATTCTAAATCGACTTCCTTGCAAAGTGTAACCAAAATGAGCATCGTGAAAATGCCTTTCATGGCCGACACCAGGCGGAAAGGTACACTTCAAGGTCCGAACGGCCGAGTTATCGACCAGTACCTCGCATACAGATTTTCCTTGCCAACCGGCTTCCAAAGGATCGGGAAGACCCTGCGCAGAATTGCAAGAAAAAGATACAAGGCTACATATTAAGCCAGCCCCAACTGTAGGTAATAAAAACTTCATTCTCAAGCATGTCTTCTGCAATATTCTAATTGCAGAATGACAATGTATGATATAGTTCTCGAATATTAGGAACCAGGCACTGAGCTTCTATTCTCCTACTCCAAAAACGCATCTTCCATCCGCCTCAAGAAGGCATTTGCTGTGCTCAACTCGACGGGCAGAATCTCGTAGGTCTCGCCATCGTCCATTTTCAAGACCAGATCGCGAGGCTTCATATCATAGATTTCCTGCATGAATGAGGTATTGTTCGAGCACACATTCAGGATGCCATTATTGTAGCCAAAGAAGTAGTACAATTCGGAAGGCGACTTGATGAATATGTACATGCGATCGTCACCTGCGGCTGGCATTTTGAATTCGACCTTGATTTCGAGCATTTTATTGATGGTCTCGCCATAGATGCTGACCAAACCGGTCTGCTCTTCGGTACTCACAAAAGACTGATAATCTTCTACCCACTGTAAATTCAGCTTACTGAATAGCAGGCTGTGGCTATTGATCCTGGCTGGAATATCCAGCAAGCCAAGTGCCATTCCATTCATGGCCTCTGTACGCTCGCGGCTATCCGGGAACATATTCAGTACAGCAGAGCGATAAAACTCGGCATCTGTGATCAAGTTGAGGGCAGGAGAAGCAAAGCTGGCAGATTTTATATCGGTGGCCATCAACTG
>JBCDFE010000150.1:0-11576 GCA_039178745.1 Bacteroidota bacterium
TCCAGATATATGAATTCCTTCCAATCCAACGAGCTCATAGACAAACTGCCGAAACACTTAAAGCAGTTCATCAAGCCACAGAACTACGAAGACTACACCCCCATCAATCAGGCGGTATGGCGCTATGTGATGCGCAAAAATGTAGACTACCTATCGAAAGTAGCGCATTCCTCCTACCTCGAAGGATTGAAAAAGACGGGCATAGAAATAGATGACATCCCCAGTATGTATGGGATGAATCGCATTTTAAAGGAAATCGGATGGGCAGCCGTAGCCGTAGATGGATTCATCCCACCCAATGCATTTATGGAGTTTCAGGCGCATAAAGTCTTGGTGATTGCCTCCGATATTCGCCAGCTGGAGAACATCCAGTATACCCCAGCGCCGGACATCATTCACGAGGCAGCGGGCCATTCACCCATCATCGCCAATCCAGACTATGCGGAGTATCTCAGAAGGCTGGGTGCGATAGGTGCAAAAGCCATACTTTCTAAGCACGATATGGATTTGTACGAAGCCGTTCGGAAGCTCTCCATACTTAAAGAGGCCGAACAAGTCGATCCGGCAGAAATCGCAGCAGCAGAGCTGGCTGTGGAGACACTGCAAACGGCCGAAGTAGAGCTGTCGGAGATGGCCCAAATCCGCAATCTTCAATGGTGGAGTGTAGAGTACGGACTTATAGGAGAAATAGAAAATCCTAAAATATATGGGGCGGGCTTGCTTTCTTCCATAGGCGAAAGTAAGTGGTGCATGACAGATGAGGTCAAGAAAATACCCTATTCCATAGAGACAACAAGGCAGAGCTTTGATATTACGAATCCTCAACCTCGATTGTATGTCACGCCCGACTTTTCCCACCTGATGGAAGTTCTGGAAGAATTTGCCAATACCCTGAGTTTGCGAACAGGCGGTCGACAAGGCATACAAAAACTGATAGCGTCTAATTTGGTCGGAACCATCGAGATCAATACCGGCATGCAAGTGTCTGGTCGTTTTACCCGAGTCATTCTCAATGAAGAGAATCAGGTCATTTACTACTGTACAGCAGGGCCGACGGCATTGGCCTACCGGGAAAAGGAACTACTGGGCCATGGCATAAAAAACCATACAAACGGCTTCGGGTCTCCGCTCGGAAAGCTGAAGAATATCAATTTGGCCATAGAAGATATGGGGCCTTTTGATCTTAAAGCCTATAATTTTTACGACAATAAGTGGCTCTCTTTCGAGTTTGCCAGCGGCATTACCGTAGAAGGTCTCAATATCACAGGAATTAGAAATATTCAAGGTAAACTGATGCTCATCCAGTTGAAAGAATGCACCGTTCGCTATAGAGATGAGGTCTTGTTCAGACCAGAAGATGGGGTATACAATATGGCCATCGGTACCAGCATTACATCTGCCTACGCAGGTAGTGCCGATCAAGAATCGTTTCCCAACCTCTACGAAGCTTCCAAGGTAATGACTATAAAACCCGACAAAACAGATGAAGAGCGTGAGCTGGAAAAACGCTATCAAACAGTTCGAGATTGGCGAGTAAGCGCTTCAGCCACTGATGAGGACCTGCAAGAATTGTTAGAACAGATAGATGAAAACTATCCGGATCAATGGTTGTTGGTTTTGGAAATTTTAGAATTAGCTCATAGTGAGCCCTTAAAGACAAAAACGGCTGGCATATTACATACGATGGCAGCAGAAAATGAAAAAATTAGCGGACTCATCCTTGAAGGAATGGAACTATTGGATACTAATATCTTAGTGTAATGCAAACGGTGGCGATAAGATTTCTGTTTCTAACTTTAGCGTTAATGGTACTCCTATTCGCTGGAGTCGGTACTGGAATTACTGCTATCTATCTGACGGTTGAGCGAATTAATGGTTTGACTACCGAATCACCGGTTTTGACCAATGGATATGAGGTAGGTCAAATACAAGAGATCGATCTCAATAGCCAGGGCCAGATTACTATCGAAGTCAGACTGGACAATGATCCACCAATCCCTGCTGATTCTGAGTTTTTTCTTACATCGACCGGCTTTTTTGACAATCAGGAAATATCGATAGACTGGGGCGAATCAAGTGATTTTATACAAAATGGAGATTCCCTGACGGCTTCATTCATGCCCCATAAATTTCAATCCGATACGATCGTCAAACGATTTATGAATTTGATGGAAGAGGTGGTTTTTGATCAATAAATTTATCTAGTGTAGGGTATGTGTTATCTTGCTTGTTGTATGGGTGTAACTCGATTATGCTACAACACAGCTTTGCAAAATGAAGAAACCACTATCCAGCATTTTACCCATTTTTATCATCGTCCTTTGGTGCCAAAATACTTACGCGCAAATCAGTGAGGCCAGTCGATCCGGCTTTACCTGGATAACCACCGAAGAAGTAAGTGACAACCAGTATGGCTCCGGATACACGCTCTACAGCGCAGCCTGGCCCATTTTCAAAAACTATCCAGGGCCACAAGATTTTCAAATGGGTCTTGCCGGTTGCTGGCTCACGACTCAGCGTACGGGAACGGAGCCCAGTGACTTTTATACCACGATCGAGGGTGGACTTGGCTGGTGGCACGATACGCGATTCGGAACCAGAGTCCCAAAATTTATCATGGGCGGGGTCTCTCACAACTTCTATGCTTGGGCAAATGGGCCGGGGGCAGGTCGGAGTGATATGCTACCAAACGGACAGCGCGACTGGAGCACACCCGGTGGTAAATATGGCGTAGCTCAATTGTCCAATAGACTTTTATGGGCACCCGACGGGCTCAATATGGCGCAAAGCCTGAATGGCGAAATGCTGGGATACGGCTATACGCCACTGCCACTTTCTGAATCTATGTCGCAAACTAATGGGGTAGATGTCGAGACTGGCAATCAATACTGGACACTGTTTTTGAATACGACAAACTTCAAAGGCCCGGCTACCTGCTTTTTGCCCACTTTCTGGACAGAGCCAGTACTCGAAGACCCTTCCCTGGAAGGATTATTCCTGGATTCCCGACCATCGGAACCAAGCATCGGCTTCGGAATTGAGCACGCTCAGTCGCCAGCGATTATTGCACAAGGTGATGACGGGAATACTTATGCCAAAATCGAGCGACTGCAATACCCTGCCAGCAATCAGGACAATTCCATGCTGCTGAATCAGATCTCCGTCTATTCGAAAGACGCACTCTGGGAAAATATGAATGCTTGGTTTAATGGAGGTGAAGCCGTATCACCTGAAAGCATTCAGTCCGGAGCTCTCGGTGTGCCTTTTATCAACAATGGTGGGGCGATGATCGGTGAGATCACTGCTGGCGGCACGACCAATGAGATCGTGTTGGATTACCTTAACAATACCCAACTGACCACCAATATTATGGGGTATGAGTATGACCTGAATGCCGTTTCTCAAAGAGACGAAAATTTCCTGATGCCTGAGTATTTTCAGCTGGATTCGGACAACGAATGGCGATATCTCAGCGAAGAATCCGTTCCTTCTTCTACCAATCTCGTTGATGCGGTTGTTCCTTTATCACCAAGGCCCGAAATCACCTACCTGACACCACTGGATCCAGAATGCCAATGGCAAGACCCCAACGGACCCTGGAATAATCCTGGTCCATCTACTGGTCCATTTAAGGCGGAGTTGGAAGACGGATCTACGGTCACTTATTACTGGTACAAGTTCGTAGATCAGCCAGCTGTCGTTCAGGCCAATCTCCCCGAAGATATCAGGGATGATCTTCAAGAGCGGGTCGAGCTTATTCACGCCAATTGGAGTCATACCGATGATTATATGGCACCTCCTGCTATCGGTCAGGTAGCTACACTCGATCCAAACGCCATCGTTAGACCACCGGCTGGTCTCGAAATTGGGTATGTTCCCATTGTCACTCGGCAAGAGAAATCCTCCAGAAAAGTCAGAGTATTTGTATTGGCCGGACAGTCGAACATGCAGGGCTATGGTAAGATAGACGATCCACAGAATAATGTCGGCACACTGGTTGATGTGGTGCAGAACGATGAGTCTGGCCGGTGGTCTACTATCGGAGAAGTCGATAACTGGACCGTACTCGATGGAGCTTCTCTTTACTTCGCCAAGGAAGATGAAATCATCAGAGACAAGGTCACCGTCGGTCAGGGCGCATTCTCTGACTTGATTGGTCCAGAATTGATGTTTGCGCATCAACTCGACAGCTATTACGATGATCCGGTGCTCATTATCAAAACAGCCTGGGGCGGTAAAAATCTGGCGGTAGATTTTCGTCCGCCATCTGCTGGTGGAGAGACGGGGGCATTTTATAATGAGATGATCCAAACGGTACAGGAGGTGACTCAGGATCTCAGTAGTGAGTTTCCAGACTTAGGGGTTTCCGATTTTGAAATCTCTGGCTTTGCCTGGTTCCAAGGATGGAACGACGGTGCCGAAGACAGTTTTCTGGAAGAATACGAGAGCAACCTCAATCACTTGGTCAATGATGTCAGAAGTGATTTGGGAGTCCCCGACCTGCCCGTGATCATTGCCAGTTCTGGCCATGGTGGATACACACTGAGCAGTGATCTCTGGGTGCAAAGCATGCAAACGATTGTCTCGGTGGCCCAGGAGAATGTGGGCTGCGATGACGATACCTACGGAGGCCGAGTTGGTTTTGCCGATACCAAACTCTTCTTTATCGATCAGTCTGAATCTCCCGATGATGCGATTCATCATTTCAACAATAATGCACTTACTTTCCTGAATATCGGAAAAGCCTTAGGTGATGAAATGATCAAAGCCATCAATGATATGGCATTCTGCAACCTGGATTGTGTCCAGCAAGTATCACCCGGCATTGTGTCCATTGGTAACCGGGTTTGGAACGATCTGAATCAAGATGGTGTCAACGATCCAGAAGAGCCAGGTATTCCGGGGGTATCGCTGGTAATCTGGGGCGATTCGGATGGTGACGATATCCCAGATTGGCAAGGGTTCGGTGGCGTCCAAGTGACTGATGAGGAAGGTTATTACCGCTTTTCGGGCTTAGCACCTGGAAACTACGTCGTATTCGTCTGGCAGGTAGACAACTGGGGCCCTGGCGAACCATTGGAAGGCTTCCAGTCCACTACCGGTTTTATAGCTGATGCTGATAATGACGTCGATTTCGATAACAATGGTTCCGGCGAGCCTTTTACAGATATTATGTCTGGTATAGTGACACTGACCCTAGACGGCGAGCCGCTAAACGATGGTGACCCATTCAGCTGCTTGTTCGACTACGATGCCAGCGGAAATAATACCATCGACTTTGGATTCTTTGATCCGAATGTCACTTCTGATGAAGATGTGGAATCCAGTGCAATTGATATTCAATTCTCTCCCAACCCGGTAAATGATCGAATGACCATCACCGGATCGCTAAACGAGTTTGAAATCGAAATCGTCGATGCTATAGGTCGGGTTTGGCAGTCTTACCGTCTTGCAGGGAATACACAGCTCATCGATCTCTCGAATCTACCCAAAGGACTATATACACTCAGAGTAATGGACATGGCCAATGATCGAGTCGATGCGCAGAAATTTGTCAAGCGGTAAATAAGGCAGTGATACCTATGCATAGACTCATATTAATTCTCGGTATTACTTCATTGCTTACTTGTAGCAATGACGACGATAGTGAGATTAGAAACGAGTCATCCCAATTCGCTATTTGTAATACGCTGCTGGCTGAATGTGTGGATGGAGATGGGGATTATTGTCTGTTTGGGTTTCGGTGGGGTGGTGTGAATCCTGCTACTGATGCTGGGTATAATGCCGAAGGCCCTCAAGGTCCTGGTGCTATTATGAGCTACAGTTTTCAAGAGCGAAATGGTATCCTAAACACCCATGCACAAATTAACCTGCCTAGCCTGTCGTTCGATCGTCTTCCAGCTTGCGCAAAAGATGAGATTCGCAACGCCCTGGCAGCATGGTCTGATGTGGCTCAATTGGAATTTGAAGAAATGCCAGATAATAGTGATACGGATTTGAAATTCTATGTTGCCGAGATCAGGCAAAGTGGAATTGGTTACCCCAATTACGTAGATCCTACTTGTACCGATATGGCTGGCCAGGTTGTGATTCAAGCTGATTTAGACCTTGGCGGATGTAATGCCTTAAGAAACTTCTTCATGCACGAAATTGGTCATAGTCTTGGCCTTGGGCACGTTCGCACAACGAATATTATGAGTTCGGATTTTACGGTGATAAAAAGTCTAAACGGGCTTCAAGAGGGAGACATTCAAGGGGCTGTCCAATTATATGGAAGTCGATAGATCCTGAAGTGTTGAACAGTCGGGATTCCTTAATTTTGTGTGAGTTCAACATTTATAATCGGCTTTATGAAATTCCTACCCATTTTTTTTCTTCTATTTTCTGGATCGCTACTAGCACAAGAAACTCCAGAAGGCATCATCGATTCCTTTTTTGCTGTGCTGGATGATCAAGGTACTCAAGTCGCCTTAGACTATCTGTACGGTAGCAACCCATGGTTCAACACCAGCGCAGAGCAGATCATCAACCTGAAAAATCAAATGTCTACCCTCGATGATAAATCCTACATCGGAGAGTGCCACGGCTATGACCTCATTGCTGAAGAGGGGCTGAGCGACCGACTGGTTCTGTATTCTTACTTGGTCAGATACGACCGGCAACCGATTAGATTTACTTTTCAATTTTACAAGCCCAACCAAGAGTGGCGAATGCACTCTTTTAAGTACGACGATAATCTGGGCGATGAGCTTGTAGAGTCCGCCAGGATTTACTCCTTGGAAAATCGGTATTAGTCTTTTTATTGGCAACCAGACTACAAAAAACGTATTGTTGTTAGTATTTATACATAACTCCAATAGCAGGATGCTATATTTAATTTTCAATCAAATTTGTATTGATGAGAGTTAAATTAGTATGCATATTGATCAGTTGTGCGAGCCTACTTTTAGGGCAAATAGGGTGGAGACCACTGGCTGAAGCGCCTAACCTGACAGGCGCACTCTCTAAGCTGGATGATGTACATTTTATCAATGCTGAAATAGGCTGGACCCTCAATAGTCTTGGAGAAGTATTTAAGACTGTCGATGGAGGCAATAGCTGGGAAAACCTGGGCGATCTCGGTGAATTTCTCAGGTGTATTCAATTTGCCAATGAGGATGTCGGATATGTAGGGAGCCTACAAGGTAATTTTGGTGGCCCTCCGAGTAGTGCAAAGATATTTAAGACGATAGACGGAGGTGATAACTGGACTGACCTAACCTCACTGATCGATCCCGAACCCATTGGCGTTTGTGGGATCTCGGTTGTCAGTGAGGATATCGTTTTTGGATGTGGTGCTTTTTATGGACCGGCCAGGGTGTACAAAACCTTGGACGGCGGAGACAGCTGGGTTAATATAGATATGTCGGATTATGCGCAAGCCTTGGTCGATGTCTACTTCCATAATGAGCTAGAAGGATACGTGGTCGGATTTGGAGATGTCGATAACCCAGGAGGAGTCATTTTAAAAACAGTAGACGGTGGTGAGACTTGGTCCCGAATATATAGTGATGAGGAAACCGGGCTGTTGTGGAAAATTCAGATCTTAGACGAAGAACATATTTTTGCTTCCGTAGCAGGGGTTAATCTGGAGGGCGGCGCCAGGATTTTAGTATCTGATGATGCTGGCGAAAACTGGGAAGTAAAACAGGTCCCAATCGACGGCACACAGCTTCAGGGCGTAGGGTTTTTAACCCCCGATCATGGATTCACAGGAGGTTTTTTTAACGGTCTTTACGAGACTATAGACGGTGGGGACAATTGGACGCTTATAGATGTAGGCGCTAATTACAATCGCTTTCAAAAGATAAACGACTCGCTCATGTACGCCAGTGGGCACACCATTTATAAGTATTCAGATGACCTGATGACTAGTACGCGGCAAGAAGTGGTCAAAGCACCTAATTATGGTCTGAAAATATATCCCAATCCTGTCGACGATAGACTGGAGGTAAATTATACCTTAGGTAACCATACCCACCTGAATTTATCCTTGTATGACCACAAAGGTCGATTAGTCCACACCTTCTACGACGGCTGGCATCAAGAAGGCGAGTTCAATGCCGAATTGGAGACCACACCACTTTCCCCCGGTTTCTATTTAATGGCTCTTTTAACCAGAGAAGGCGATATCATGAAAAAAGTATTGATTCAACACTAAGATACTTGACTTCGTAAATTATGAATCTAGTTAAAATATCTCAAGCACTGCTAGAGTCATATCGATATTGGCAGCTTCCGATTCATGATTATCATCAGTTGAATGGACCTTATTTCAAAAAGTCAACCAAAGAAGAAATTGATATAGATACCCAGCGTATATCACAAATGCTACGACTCGGTGAAAATGATCCGATTCCCTATAAGCGACTTATTGTAGATGAATCTTGGCATCTATTAGGTGAAGTTAATTGGTATTGGAAATCCGAAGAAACCAATTGGCTGGAAATTGGTATTGTAATTTATGAGAAGAAAAATCGTGGTATTGGATTGGGGCGAAAAGCACTAAGCATGTGGATTGATTTTTTATTTGATTTAAAGCCAGAAATTGTTAGAATAGGCCTAACCACATGGTCGGGGAACATAGGTATGATAAAGCTAGCTCAAAAACTAGGCATGATACAAGAGGCCTGCTACCGGAAGGCGAGAATTGTCAATGGCCAGTATTACGATTCTGTAAGCTATGGCATCCTAAAAGAAGAATGGTTAGAATACGCTATCTCACCATAATCTCATCGATGAATATCCAGGCTTTGCCACCATATTCATAGCCAGGATGCCAGCTCGGTACATTGCCTAAGCCATTGGCCTTTAATCTAATATACCGATATTCGGTTGGTGTCGGCGTATTTATTACCAGATTTTCGATCTGCACTTCATCCAAAGCTTCTGAGGCAGCATACTGCTGTTGACCGATTTGAGAAAAATTTCGTCCATCTACAGAGCCTTCGCAAGTAACTTTAGTTGGGGAAAATATCCAGGCACCTTGGTCGATCAAAAAATTGACAGCAATCTCAGACACAGGTTTTACGCTTCCCAGGTCTACCGTAGCTTCCACTGGGCGGTTGTGGTATCCTTGCCATGTGCCGGTGCGGTAGTTGGCTGTGCCCACTATGCCATCAATGAGCGCGTCGTCTCCGCCCGCATTGTATTGTTGGGCATATTCTGTTCCTAGCTCCAAACTCAAACTAGGATCTATTTTATGAAAATCCGACTGTATGGTCGCACTCGTTTTTTTATTTAAGACTGCATAGATCTCCAAGCTCACGGGTTCAGAGATGCTTATCCCACCCTCATATTTATTGAAGTTATTTCCATCCAAGCTATAATAGATAGTGGCTTCAGGGTCTGCACAATCGAGCTGAATGGTCGTTTCATCTCGAAAGACAATTTCACCCAATGCTATAAAAGGAGCGGGCACTATAAACTGATTTTGGATAGCGCTCACGGGAATGTGCTCGTCTGCTGACCCCCAATCGGATGGCTCTGGCCCCATTTCAAAGATCAATTCGCCGCCTGCTATAATTTTATCGTGATTTAAATAGGAGTAGGGGTGTGATTCTCCATTAAGAGTTGCCGATTGGATGTACTTATTTTCCGGACCATAATTGTTGGCTATGATGCGAAAAGTTTCCCCATTTTCCAGTTGAATACGGGCCTCCGGAAACAAAGGCGTTCCAATAACATATTGATTGCTGGCTGGTGTCACAGGATAGAAACCGAGGCTACTTAAAATATACCAAGCACTCATTTGCCCGCAGTCTTCATTACCCGAAATACCATCGGGGGCATTTTTATAAAGCTCAGTCAGTATTTGGTGCACCTTTTCCTGCGTTTTATGAGGTTGGTTGACAAAGCTGTATAGATAAGCCATGTGGTGACTGGGTTCATTGCCATGCGCGTACTGACCGATCAGGCCCGTGATGTCCTTCATATTTATGCCAGAAGTAGCCGCATTAGCCGAGAACAATGTATCTAGCTGTGCTCCAAAAAAAGATTTACCGCCCATTAGGTCCATAAGGCCATTTATATCCTGTGGTGCATAAAAGCTGTATTGCCAGGCGTTGGCTTCGGTATAGTTGAAGTTGACCTCATACGGATCGAAGGGCTCAAACCAGGTATTATTAAATCGACCACGCATGAGGTTGGTGCTCGGATCGAATACGTTTTTATAGTTCTGGGCACGCAGCAGGAATTCGTCTCTAATTTCAGGCCGGTTCATAGCGTCTGCCATCTGTGCAATGGTCCAATCGTCGTAGGCGTATTCCAGGGTTTTGGAAATGGATTCGGGTTCTTCTTCAATAGGGATAAAACCATATTCGCGATAGCTTTCTAGGCCGTGATGATCGCGGGTAGCCGAGTATTGCATAGCCTCGAAAGCTTTCTCTGTATCGTATTCTCTGATACCTTTCAGATAGGCGTCTGCTATGACCGGAACGGCGTGATAGCCGATCATGCAATTGGTGTAATTGGACGATAAATCCCAAATGGGCATGATGCCACCTTCATCGTATTTTGCTAAAAAGGTATTGATGAAATCATTGGTTCGCTTTTCGTCTATGATGGTGTACAATGGATGAAGCGCGCGGTAGGTATCCCAAAGGGAGAAAACGGTATAGTAGTCGAAATCATTCGTTTGGTGGATCTCCAGATCCATGCCTCGATAGCGGCCATCTACATCTTGGTAGATATTGGGTGCTAGCATCGTATGGTAAAGGGCGGTGTAAAAGGTGATTCGCTGCCCCAGGTCGGGTGTGCTGACTTGTATTTTATTTAATTGCGTATTCCAATCGTTTCTGGTTTCCATGCGAATTTGATCGAAGGTCTTTTCGCCAATTTCTGTAGCCAGATTTTGTTTCGCTCCAGCATTATCAACGGCAGAGATGCCCGTTTTTATCTCTACAGGATCATTGTCGGGGTTGATGATGGGCAGGGCCGCGACCTTGCCATCTTCGTTATACTCGATATTGGGAATATCTATAGGATGCGAAAATTCGAGATGGAAAAATATATACTGTTTCTGAGCCCATGCCTTGGAGTGCCTATGGCCAGTAATGACTCGGTTTGAGTCGATATCTAGGGCAAAATCGATTACTTCGTCTCTATGCGCCAGATCGATAATGATCCACTGGTTTTCGGGAGAGGGAAACCGGTAGCGATGCATGCCCGATCGCTGTTTTGCCGTAAGTTCAACTACTATATCAGTGCTGTCCAGAGTTACTTTATAGTAACCGGGCGTGGCCTGTTCTTGCCCATGTGAGAAATGTGCCCGATAGCCTGCCTGGCCATCAGCTCCGTTACTTAAATGTGCTGTGTTGGTTGGCATCAGCAACACATCTCCGTAGTCGGATACGCCGGTTCCGCTCAGGTGAGTATGGGAAAAGCCATAGATGTAATCGTCGCTGTAGTGATAGCCCGAGCAGCCGTCCCAGCCAGTCAGTCTGGTGTCTGGACTCAGTTGCAGCATACCGAAGGGTGCACTCGCACCGGGGTAAGTGTGGCCATGACCACCCGTGCCTATGAAGGGATTGACATAA
>JBCDFE010000151.1:0-11568 GCA_039178745.1 Bacteroidota bacterium
CCTACTTTCTCGCTCGACTTGCATGTATTAGGCCTCCCGCTAGCGTTCATCCTGAGCCAGGATCAAACTCTCCGTAGTAAGTTTCTTTTATCCTAATACCAACCTCAGCTTAAATGCCAAAATCAATACAGAACATTATTTTAAAACTTAATCAAGTATGATGCCTAGTTCTAGGGTCACAACTAGTGTGTCGTGTGTAGTTTCTAAATCGTCTAAATACAATTCAAAACCTCGCCTACCATCAATGTCAATGATCTTTTTGCTACCGTCTTTCCGGAAGCGAGCGCAAAGGTAATATCATTGATACAAACCTTGCAAGTATAAAGGCTAAATATTTTAATAAAATTTTGCCCTTTAGGCTGATCTAGACTCACAACGGACGAATAATCTGTGAAGAGCCTTTATCGCCAAACATTTTACCGCTGCCAATTCCATTTCCGAAAGTCTTTACTTCCGAGTTGAATAATGAAAATTTAACAGTAGTATCAGTTGAAAACAGTCTTCAGAAAAATCTTGAGACTGACCACCTTTTCAATAAAGGCGGACAGCAAAGATAAGGGGAAAGTCATCATACTTGCAAGAATATGGAAGAGAAAATCTAAGATTTAAAGTCATAAGAAGTGTAGATAGTCGCCTTTACTTAATCAGCAGCTCTTTGACAAAGCCAGGGGCGAAAGTGCGTATCCTTGTGCTGCTCATGAGTTTGAGCTCAGAACTTAAATTAGTCTCTCCATTCAAGAAAGCCAAAAGCCTATCCGTAGGATTTTGGCGAAAGAGATCCATAAATACCTTTGAGCCAGGCATAACTCCATTTTCGAGTATGCGCAATAGTGTAGCGTCGTATAGCAAATGCCGCTTGGGCCACGGCCTGGGAATGATCAATTTTTCTGGACACTCTTTGAGCCGTCGTACCAATTCTCTAACCTGCCCCTGCATATTATAAAAAGCGTAGCCAGTGCTAGGCCTTCCATGGTTTCCTCTGAGACCTATATATATGAGTGGTCCTTGCCGCTGAGGAAAGGTGTGGGTCGTCATAGGTATGAGTCCATCCTCTCGGTGGTATATGTCGTAGCTCCCATCGGGCGTCCATTTCTGGTCTATGTATTGACCTATGGCGCGATCAAAGCGGTCTACAGGCCAGACCTCATTAGAAAAGATGGCCATCTCGACCAATGCTCTATCGGGTGCAAATGGCAATACGTAGAAAAATCGAGTTTCGCCATGTGGTTGCTCGGTCCGAAAGTCCATCAGGGTTGCACAATTTGGATCGAAGATGTCTCGGCGGGTTTTTATGAACCAGCCCCTGAAATGCTGATCCAGATAGGGTGCCTTCAGGTTGAACTTATCGACCATGCGCTGGCGGTTTCGGGCCTGTGTAGCGTGTTTAGGCCCGCGCAAGTCTAAATCATTAACCAAACTGCTGAATGCCCATCTGGACTGATATTCATGCCCATCGGCTTTGAATGTTACCCCCTCATTGCCCGGTCTTATATGCTCTGCTCTTCCGATGATGCGATCTACATAAGGATGGTCTCCAATAAGCTGGTTAATATGATCGTAGAAGGCTGTAGAAAAAATGGTTTTATACCGATACTTATTAAGTGGTAGTGAGAGGTCTTCTTTGTGGCTGTGCAGATTGAGGTGCGACCAGCTATGATGGACGATCTCTTCGAAAGGACCTTCACCTTTTTCCCAAAAGCACCAGGTATGGTCGTGCCCCTGTTTCACATCGGGATCGATGAGCACCAGGCGATGACTGTCATTAAGGGCCTCTTGCCTAATAAGCTGAAAAATGAGCGATAGCCCAGCTGCTCCGCCGCCGATTACCGCGTACTGGTAATGCTTGGTTTCGGCCATCAGAGCATGTTGAAACGATGACGCAGGGCACTACCTGCCAGGTAGTATATTTTACGGCTATCGGGTACTCGTATCCGTTCTTCGGTCACTTGCTTGGCAGGAGCTAATCTGATTTTCTTAAACAACTTGGTATAGTAGACATAAGCCAGATATACACCCAACCTGGCACTGCGAGGCAACTGCTTAATGCCCTGATAAGCATGGTCAAAATCGGCCTTGATCTCCGTTTCTATGCGCAGCTTGTCGGCGTTGGTGAATTCCAGGAAATTGACTCCTGGAAAGTAAACGCGCCCACGATCGTAATAGTCCGAACGCAGGTCGCGCAAGAAGTTGATTTTTTGAAAAGCGGCTCCCAGGCTACAGGCATAATCTTTGAGTCGGTTGTATTCTTTCTCGTCTCCGTCAACAAAGACTTTTAAACACATGAGGCCAACCACCTCTGCCGAACCATATATATATCGGTGGTATAGCTGAGTTTGGTAGCGATCATTGGTCAAGTCCATTTCCATGCTATCCAGAAATGGGTCGATCAGGTCGCGGCCTATATTATAGCGATTGGCCGTTTCTTGAAAGGCCTGCAAAACGGGGTTCAGGCTAATGCCTTCGTCGATTGCGCGGTAGGTGTCTTCTCGAAATCTATTCAGAAGCTTGGCCTTGTCATGCTCATGGAAGGTATCTACGATTTCATCGGCAAAGCGCACGAAGCCATATACCGCATATATGGGCATGCGCAAATGCTTGTCGAATGCCTTGATTCCCAGGCTAAACGAGGTGCTGTATCGCTGAGTAATATGTCTCGAACATTCGCGACAAACGTCTTGGTAAAGCTTAAGCATGAGTAACGATCGTTTGTTGGGTAGAAAGGCGTTGAGGTAGGTCTTTTCCTTCAGAGCGCAGTAGGTCTTTTGCAACCACGCGGCCTGAGATCAAACTGGGCGGCATGCCGGGACCTGGGGTTGTCAACTGGCCGGTATACCAGAGGTTTTTCAGCTTGCGGCTGCGCAGTTTAGGCTTTAGAAATGCCGTTTGCCAGAGGGTGTTGGCCAGGCCGTAAGCATTGCCTTTATACGCATGGTAGTCATTCTTAAAATCGCTGTGGGCGTAAGAGCGCTTATAAACGACATGTGGTCTGATGTCGAAGCCGATGCGCTGGGCAAAGCGATCGCACATGAGTTGCCAGTAGCGTTCGCGTTGCTCTTCGGTATCGTCCAGGTCTGGTGCCAGTGGCATCAGAAAAAACAGATTTTCATGGCCTTCAGGCGCAACCGTGGAGTCGGTAACCGAGGGCGCACAAACGTAGAAGAGCGGATCTTGGGGCCAGGCTGGCTCTTCATAAATTTCGTGGGCATGACGCTCAAAATCAGCATCAAAAAATAAGGTATGATGATGTAAGTCAGGTATACGCCGATCTATACCTACATAAAAGAGCAAGCTGCTAGGCGCCATGGTGCGTTTATCCCAATATGCCTCAGAGTATACCCGATTGGATTCTGGCAACACATCCTGCTCAAAATGGTGGTAATCGGCACCGCAGACTACGAAGTCCGAATCGTAGGTGCGCCCATCTGTCGTGTGTATTTTTTGAATGGTACTTCCGCTGGTGGATACTTTTTCCACCTCGGCGCTGGTCTCTACTTCTACACCCAAAGATTTGGCTACCGCCAGCATGCCTTCTATAATTTTATGCATGCCACCCAGCGGATACCATGTGCCCAGACCAAGGTCGGCATGATTCATCATGGTGTAAAGTGCCGGAGTGTTAGCTGGCGTAGCTCCCAGGAATAGAACGGGAAATTCGAGCAGCTCTCTCAGCTGCGGGTGCTGAAACTGCCCGCGTACATATTGCTTGACATTATTGAGCATCTGGAGTCTGAATAAGCTGCGCAATACCCGCAGATCTGCAAACTCCCAGATACTATGGCTGGGTTTCTCGACAAACTCTCCCATGCCAACCTCGTATTTATAGGCGGCCTCTGCTAAAAACTTGTCCAGCTTGGGCCCACTTCCCGGCTCCAAGCGCTCAAACAGCTGGCGAAGGGCGCTCGTACCTGCCGGAATTTCAAGCTGGTCGTCTTTGCCAAAAACGATCTCGTAGCTGGGGTCTAACCTGACCAACTCGTAAAAGTCGGATACTTCGTGACCAAAATCTGCAAAAAACTCGGCAAAAACCTCTGGCATCCAGTACCAGCTGGGGCCCATATCGAATGTAAAGCCATCGGCCTTGAAACGACGAGCCCTTCCTCCTGCAATTTCATTTTTCTCCAGTACGCGAACGGCATAGCCCGATCTGGCCAGATAGCAGGAGGCCGCTAAACCGGCAAATCCGGCACCGATAATGGTAATTTGTTTTGGCAATGAAGTGGACTTTAATCAAAGGCTCACTAACGCCAAAGAACCCGCATGGTTTAAAAAGTCAATCGGGTGGCCAGACCGAACGGCAGCATTGTGGACAAATAAGGTCAGTTATTAAACTTATTCATCGTGTTCCCCAATCCATGCGCACAAAAGCTGAGGGCGGCTTCTGCAGCTCTATCGAGAAGCTCGGTGAGTTTTTCGCGTTCTTCGCCACTCCATTCTCCCAGGACATATTCCACCTGACGGCCAGGGCCAAACTGGCTGCCGATACCAAATCGCAGGCGAGCGTAGTTATTGCCGCTGGTCATTTTGTCTATATCCTTCAGTCCATTATGCCCGGCATCAGATCCTTTTCCCCGCAAGCGAAGGCGGCCGTAGTCTAGGTGAAGGTCATCTATAACTACCAGGAGATTTTTCTTATCGATCTTTTCTTTTTGTAGCCAATAGCGAACGGCTTTGCCGCTCAAGTTCATGAACGTATTGGGTTTGAGTAGTACGATCTGCTTGCCACGGTGTCTTATTCTGGCCAACTGCCCGTGGCTATCAACGGTCCAGTCTTCGCTCAGTCGATCCAGTACCTTGAAGCCCACGTTGTGTCTGGTGTCTTCGTATTTAGGTCCGGGATTTCCCAATCCAGCTATCAAGAATTTCATGGCGCAAACTTACGAGTAATGCGGATTGTTAAGTAAACGCTCATATTTACTTTTAACCGGGCAGTTCATAAGCCATGCTGCCTTATGAAAAAACCTCTTTAAACCATCTCACCATGGCCTCTGACAAAAAGAGCTTATCCTTTAAAGATCTGATCAGCAGCGAGACCCCTGTTTTAATAGATTTTTACGCCGACTGGTGCGGGCCCTGCAAGGCTTATGCCCCTATACTGGATCTGCTCAAAAAAGCAGTAGGCGATGAGGTTCGTATCGTAAAGATCGATGTAGATCGCAACCAGGCTTTATCTATGAAACTGGGTGTACAAAGTATCCCTACGACCATGATTTTTCAAAGTGGTGATCTGAAGTGGAGGGGTATGGGTGTGCATAGCGTAGAATCCTTGAAAGGAGAATTGGAGAAGCTGGGGGCATAGCGCTTATTGAAAAGACATCATATATTAGCCCCTTGTAGACATCCCCTCTAATTTATGCTTACCCGTTTGGGTCCTTGGGTCATATTTAGCATCATCCTTGCCTATTTTCTGGTATTGATTGCCCTTTCGTGGTGGACAAACCGCAAGGGTGATAGCCGGGACTTTTACCTGGCTGGGCGAAAAAGTCCTTGGTTTTTGGTGGCTTTCGGTATGGTGGGCACCTCGCTGTCGGGTGTGACTTTTATCAGTGTTCCGGGATTAGTAGGCAAGCTCGACACTCAGGGTATGCCACAAGCCTTCAGCTATCTTCAAGTGGTCTTCGGGTACTTGATCGGGTATCTGATCATAGCTACGGTCTTGCTGCCGCTATACTACAAGCGCAAGCTGACCAGCATATATCAATATCTGGATCAGCGCCTGGGCTGGTCTGCCTACAAGGTCGGTGCTTTCTACTTCTTGGTATCCCGGGTTTTGGGTGCGGCCCTTCGTTTGTTTTTAGTAGCATTAGTTTTGGATCAGTTTGTGACCGGTCCTCTAGGTGTTCCGTTTGCCATCACGGTTGCCGCAACCATACTCTTGATTTGGGTATATACGCACCAAGGCGGCATCAAAACCATCGTGTATACGGACACCCTGCAAACAGCAGCCATGATTACTGCCCTGATTGGGGCGATCTGGGCCATCAGCTACACTTTGAATAGCAGCCTCGGTGAATTATGGACACAGGCTAAGCTTCAGGGATATGATCGCATTTTCTTTTTTGAGGCAGGCTGGTCTGACCCCAGAAACTTTTTCAAGCAAGTGATAAGCGGTGCGCTCATTACCATTACGATGACCGGCCTGGATCAGGATATGATGCAGAAAAACCTGAGCATTGCCAAGCTTCGCGACGCGCAGAAGAATATGGCGGTATTCAGCGTCATACTCCTTGTGATTAATGCCCTTTTTCTCTTTCTCGGAGCGCTGCTATATCTACAAGCCAGCCATACGGGTATGGAGCTGCCCACCAACTCTGATCTTCTATTCCCTACGATAGCCCTCGGTGCGCTACCAACAGCTATAGGTGTATTATTCATTATCGGATTGATTGCCGCTGCTTATTCTAGTGCCGATAGCGCCCTGACGGCCCTGACGACCTCATTCTGTGTTGACTTTCTGAACTTCGAAAAATCTGAGCAGCCTGAGGAAGAAAAAGTCAAAACCCGACGCTGGGTACACCTGGGCTTTTCAGGATTACTATTCCTGGTTATACTTATCACCAAGTCACTTACAGAGGACACCTCCGTTATTTATGCTGTCCTGAAAGTTGCCGGATTTACCTACGGTCCTTTGCTGGGTTTATTCTGTTTTGGCCTTTTCACGGATCTGAAAGTCCGCGAATGGATCTCGTTGGGCAAGCTTCGCATACCTGCCCTCGCGCTTGTTTGTCTAGCTGCGCCCATCATTAGTTTTGTAGTCGATTTTTATTCCGCCAGCTGGTTCAACGGTTTCAAGTTTGGGTTTACCATCATGGCATTTAATGGGCTGCTAACCTTCGTCGGGTTGCTGCTCCTGGCCTATTCGGATGGTGAGGAATAATGAATTGCCGAGAATTTTAAAATCTACTATAATTAGCGAAGTACCGTACCTTCGCGCCAGCCACACAATATCTGACTGTAGACATAAGGAGTCTGATTGGCGTGGACAAGCGAAACCCCTACCTGCGGAAGTCTAAAAATTCAAACCTCACCGCCCCATGAGTCAAACCCGTGCTGTCATTACCGGTGTACAAGGATACGTCCCAGACTATATACTGACCAATGCCGAGCTGGAAACTATGGTCGATACCAATGATGAGTGGATCACTACTCGAACAGGTGTCAAAGAGCGCCACATACTGAAGGGAGAAAACCAAGGTGCTTCTGTCATGGCCGTCAAAGCTGTAGATGGTCTACTCGAAAAAACCGGGACGGATGCTAATGAAGTGGATCTGCTCATCTGCGCTACGGTTACGCCAGATATGCGCTTTCCAGATACAGCCAATACCATTGCGGCCAAGGCCGGGATCAAAAAGGCTTTTTGCTTCGACATTAATGCTGCCTGCTCCGGTTTTTTATACGCACTGACGGTGGGCGCTAAGATGGTCGAGGGCGGCTTGCAGAAGAAGGTCGTCATTGTTGGCGTAGACAAAATGTCGTCGATCATCGATTATACCGACCGCTCGACCTGCATCATTTTTGGTGACGGCGCAGGTGCTGTTTTGCTGGAACCCAGCGAAGATCCCGATCTGGGCTTATTGGACTACCAGCACTACGGCGATGGCAATGGAGCCGAATACCTGCATCAGAAGGCCGGCGGCAGCTACAAGCCTGCCAGCATAGAAACCGTCATGGCTAAGGAGCATTTTGTGTTTCAGAATGGGCGGCCTGTCTTTAAAGCCGCGGTCAGCGGAATGTCCAATGTAGTGAAGGAGGTCATGGAGCGCAATGAGCTAAACCCCGACAATGTCGACTGGTTGGTTCCTCATCAAGCCAATATCAGGATAATCGAGACGGTGAGCCGAATGGCTGATTTCCCGATGGATAAAGTCATGGTCAATATCCAGAAGTACGGCAATACCACAGCAGCAACCCTACCGCTCTGCTTGTGGGACTACGAAGACCAACTCAAAAAAGGAGACCGCTTGATCCTGACTGCTTTTGGTGGTGGCTTCACCTGGGGCGCAATTTACCTGAGGTGGGGATATGGGGAATAAAGACGATCACTAGAACATAACCCCCAACCTGAGCACAATCGAATTGATCTTTCCTCGGCTATCTTCTTGCCGATCTACCCCATCTCTGGTCACTGTTGTTTGCCTGTCTTGAGTAAGGTCAGCAAAGCCCGATTGAAAGGCCAGCCCACCAAATAGAAAGGTCTCTGCAGAGATCAAATACTCGACACCAGCGCCTATGCCCCAGCTCATATTTATGGCATTGACCGCAGAGCCGATGTCGTAATCTTCGTCTTCCTCTATAAAGCTAACGTTTTTGACATTGCCCCTGGAACGCGTGGAAAAGCCCAGTGTGATGAGCGGCTGGAGATAGTAGCGCAAGTATCCAAACTCTCTAGTGCGCAGGGTGAGGCCAAAGGGAATCTCTACGAACTGTAGGTTGTACTTGAAGGAAGTACCACCGGCAAAACTGGTATCTCCAACCTCCGAAACACCGTTCCAAATATCTACGCGATCATAGCGATCTTCGTAAAAAAGCGTTCCACCGGCATTGAAGTGAAAGCCAAGTCCCGTGGTTATGGCATAGTTGTCGCCAAAGGGGATCTCGCCCACCAGGCCCATCTTCAGGCCCAGGTTGGTCCCATCGCTATTTATCAGGTTATCGCTAGAATTCATAGTGCTGAAAGTCGGGCTCATCTGGAAGCCGAACTGCACCCCATTCTGTGCGTGCATGCTGCTTATGGAAAGTGCAGCGACTAGTAGTAACGTTGAAATATATCTTACCATGGGTGAAATACGGTTTTGTTGGGACAATTCGTTAACGGATTCTTTCATCTGCTGTTATATATACTATGCAAATAGACCGCTTTTTACTTGCAATTACAAGTTTAGTACTACTTGTATCTACGATATATTTTGGTTGTGGCTCAGATTCAGGCCCCGAAATACCAGACCTATCTACAGAGCCGCTCCCTCAATTTGAGTTAATCCGTTTCGAACAGGAGCTATTCGAGCTAGATACCCTACAACTGGCTAGTGCGGTCCAGGCTTTAGAAGCTAAATACCCTGGCTTTACAGATGTGTTTTTCCGTTTCGTCATTCCGCTACGTCGCGGAGACTTTTCCCCAGAAGAGCAGATAGAAGTACTCAAGGCCTTTTTGCGCTATCCGCTCATTCGGGAAATTTATCAACAGGCCAGCGAGCAGTATCCTAATCTACCAGACGAGTTGGGTCGTGTAGACTTCCGCAGGTCGGAGCGTAGCACGTCTTCAGCTTCAGATACCAATGGCTCTGATGAATGGCCTGCCTTGGCCAATGCTTTGCGTAACTATGCATACTATTTGCCCCAAGCTGATTTGCCCGATACGGTCACTACTTACATCAGTCAATTTGAGTATGCAGGCTTCTTATACGGAGATAATGACCTGGCCATAGGACTGGATTTATTTATCGGTCCCGAATTCAATTACCGGTCGGTAAGTGTAGACGAAGTTATTTTCAGCGACTACCTCACACGCACCTACAATGCCGACCACTTGCTGACTTCAGCCATTAGACTGCTTGCCGAAGAAGATGTACCGCCGCCCAGGGCGGGCAGACTCATCGATCACATCATCAATAATGGGAAGCGGCTTTATCTGCTAGATCGCGTACTGCCCGAAACACCAGACAGTGTTTTTCTGCGCATGACGCCACAACAGATTTCGTGGTGCGAAACACACGAAACAGAGATATACACCTGGCTGGCCAGGGAAGATCTGCTCTACACCACCGATCAAAGAGATATACGAAGGTATGTGGAGCCGGCTCCTACATCGCGAGGAATGCCCGAAGAGTCTCCTGGCGAAGCTGCCAACTGGCTAGGCTGGAAGATTGTCGAAACCTATATGCGCAGATTTGATGATAAAGACTTCGAAGACCTGCTGGGCGTGGAAGATGGTCAGACTATTCTGGCCAGATCCGGATACAAGCCACCAAGGCGATAGCCGTAGATACAACTAGCTTCTGCCAATTTTCGTTATATTTATACGTCATCACGAATGTCAAATCAGGCATTTAAACAAAAGAAACTACATGACTGCCAAAGCACGTACCATCCCATTAGTCGATCTTTCTCGATTTACCCAAGGATCTGATTCAGATCGCCAGGCTTTTATAGACCAATTGGGCAAAGCTTTCCATGAAATTGGCTTTGTGGGCGTTGTGGGCCATGGAATAGATCAGACATTGATCGATAATTTCTATACTTCTGCAAAGGCATTTTTTGCTTTGCCTGTAGATGAGAAAAAGAAATACGAGTTGGCAGGCATGGCCGGGCAGCGAGGTTATACCAGCTTCGGCAAGGAACACGCCAAGCAAAGCGATATCCCGGATTTGAAGGAATTTTTCCAAATCGGGCAAGAGCCCAAAGGCGGCGATGCTTCTACCAAGAATCCCGATGTCGATGAGGTTCCTGAATTTATGGAGCTGGGCAGACAACTATACAGAGCCTTTGAGACCAGTGGAGGTGCCCTGTTGAAGGCGATAGCCATTCACCTAGAGCTGCCCGAAGACTATTTCGACCACCACATAGAAGATGGCAGTAGTATTTTGCGTGCAATTCACTACCCGCCAATTACCCAGGAGCCCGAATCGGCGATCAGAGCAGAGCAGCACGAAGATATCAACCTGATCACCTTACTGGTTGGCGCCAGTGCAGGTGGCCTACAGCTTATGAATCAAGATGGTGACTGGCAGGAGATTGTTCCCGAAAACGATGAGATCGTCATCAACGTAGGTGATATGCTACAGCGTCTGACCAACAACTACCTGAAATCTACAACCCACCGGGTTGTCAACCCACCTCGTGAAGAATGGCACAAGCCCCGCCTGAGCATTCCTTTCTTTTTGCATCCTAAAGCAAAAATGGATCTCACCGTTTTAGATCACTGCGTCACAGAAGACAGGCCCGTAAACTACGAGCCCATCACCGCCGGTGAGTACTTGAGCGAACGCCTGAGAGAGATCGGGCTAAAAAAATAACCTCATCTGCAACTCAAACAGACAACCTTTGCTAGCGCATAGCGTCTTACCTTTGTAATCGTCGGTAAATAGAAAACTATGAATTCGATCTTCTTAATCAATTTTTTTGGCCCTGAGATGATTGTCATCTTTTTCGCTATTCTTTTATTGTTTGGTGGCAAAAAGATTCCAGAACTCATGCGTGGCATAGGCAAAGGCATACGCGAGTTCAATACAGCGCGTGGTACGCTGGAAAAGGAGCTCAAAGACGGAATGCGGGAAGACGAGAGAAGAGACCCTCCGGCAAACAGCAGGTCTCGCGATCGACAAGATATTTTTGCTGAAAGCGAAAAAAGATCTAAAGAAGATTAAAATGAGAATGGCCGAGCTGAGCTCGGCCATTCTTATTTTATGTGTACTGCTACTATCTAAAGAAACCGCCAATCATACCGGCTATATCATCGATTGCACTTCCGTCTCCATCGCGATCCAATAGGCCGCCCAAGCCTATGTTCGTTTCCCGAGCCGGCCTCTGCGGCTGAACGCTTTCTCGCATAAACCCATCTAGAAGACCGCCCAG
>JBCDFE010000152.1:0-11394 GCA_039178745.1 Bacteroidota bacterium
CGGTATTGAACTTAATGTATTCAAGAAATTTGATGCATTTTTAGAGTTGAGAGGTGTGTATAGTTCTACTGTCCCTAATGGAAGTTATAGATTTTATGATCTGGGTCTTCACGTTGGGATTGGATTTTAGGTCGAAGGGTGTCTGAAGCTCCCCATAATCTTCTTGGCCCTATCCTTTTGGACGCTCAGCAACTTAAACGCCTCACCTAGGCAAAAGGAGAGCACCAAAGAACAGTAACCCCTTACAAGCGTATATTGCGCCAATACGCAGACAGTTTTGGCTTGCTGACGAGAGTCTGCACGATCTCCTTAATTAAAGCTTATGAAGCCGCTTTACGCAACATCGATACTCATTATTGGCCTACATACCCTACACGCCCAAGAAGACAACTGGGAGGTAAACCAACCACCTGGAGACTGGAACTGGAACGAAGTCAATTTCGATACCAGCGAAGGAACGTGGATGAATGTAGACGTGAGTCCCGATGGCCAATTGATTGCCTTCGATTTGTTGGGCGATATCTACATCCTACCGATCGGGGGTGGCCAGGCTGAGGCGGTCAGACGTGGATTGGCCTGGGAAGTGCAGCCTCGCTTTAGCCCGGATGGGAGTCAGCTGCTGTTCACGAGTGATGCCGGTGGTGGCGATAATGTGTGGGTCATGAATGTAGACGGTAGCGAGGCTAGACAGATCACCGAAGAGAGCTTCCGTTTGCTGAACAACGCCGCCTGGACACCGGATGGACAATACTTTGTAGCCAGAAAACACTTTACGTCTCAGCGTTCATTGGGCGCGGGTGAAATGTGGATGTACCACATCAGTGGCGGTAGTGGCATACAACTGACCGAGCGCAGAAACGACCAGCAAGACGTGAACGAGCCAAGCATGAGTATGGATGGTCGCTATGTTTACTATAGTGAAGACATGTATCCGGGCGGTTACTTCCAATACAACAAAGATCCCAATAGCCAGATTTACGTCATCAAGCGCTACGATCGTCAGGAAGACAAGGTCGAAACCATACTGAGTGGTCCCGGTGGTGCCTGCCGACCCCAGATTTCGCACGATGGCAAACGGCTGGCTTTCGTACGTCGTGTGCGCACCCAATCGGTGCTGATGGTGCACGAATTGGAAACCGGACAAACCTTCACCCTACACGACAATCTGAGTAAAGATCAGCAAGAGGCCTGGGCTATTTTTGGCGCCTATACCGGATACGATTGGACTCCAGATGATAAGTACATCGTGATTTGGGCCAACGGAAAGATCATGAAGGTGAATACCGACCCCATGGCTGAAGATGAAGCCAAAGAGATTCCCTTCACCGCAGAAGTCGAAATGCAGGTAGCAGAAACCCGTCGCCAGACCAATCCCGTACACATGGACCGTGTAGATGTAAACGTCATTCGCCATTTGACGACTAGCCCCGATGGAAATACCCTGGCATACAGCGCGGTCGGACATCTTTGGGTAATGGACAAAGGCGATGCGAAGGCAACTCGTCTGACGGATCATTTCGAATTCGAATTCGAGCCCGCCTTTTCACCCGATGGTAGCCAATTGGCCTACGTAAGCTGGGATGATCAGGAACGCGGCCAACTGCGGCTGCGCAATATCCGCACAGGAGTAGAACGCGTATTGACCACGGAACCCGGTATTTATCGCACGCCAGCCTTCGCACCCGATGGACAGACCATTGTCTTTCGCAAAGATGGTGGCAATGGACACCAGGGGTACACCTTTTGCAAAGAGCCTGGTATTTACACCGTATCTATTCAGGACGGAGCGCCTGAAATGGTCATTCCGAGAGGAGAGTATCCCACATTTAGTGCCGATGGAGCGCGCATCTTTTACCAAACGGGCGGCTACTTATTCGGTAGTCTGACCAAGGGATTCTACAGCGTAAAGCACGATGGAACGGATGAGAAAAAGCATTTTGACGGGAAGTATACCCAGCGCTTCAGCATCAGCCCCGACAATAATTGGATTGCCTGGTCTGAGCTGTTCAAGGTGTACATTGCTCCTTTCCCCAAGTCGGGTAAGACCGTAGGCATCAATGCCAATACCAAGGCGGTGCCGGTTGCGCAGGTTGCCAAGGACGCGGGCATCAACATTCACTGGTCCGCAGATAGTAAAAGCCTGCACTGGACCCTCGGCGATCAATACTTCACAGATGAGTTGACAGAACGCTTCTCCTTTCTGGAGGGAGCCGCCGACAGCATACCACCCATGGATGAAGAAGGATTGCGCATTACAGTCGATCTGGCCACAGATGTGCCTACCGGCGTGGTCGCACTGACCAACGCCCGCATCATCACCATGGAGGGAGAGGAGCTGATCGAAGATGGAACCGTTTTGGTAACAAATAACAAGATCAGCGCAATTGGAAGGACTTCCGAAGTAGGCATCCCAGCTGGTGCAAGCTTGATCGACTGTGCTGGTAAAACCATCATGCCCGGAATAGTGGATGTCCATGGTCACCTGGGAGATTTCCGCTACGGATTGAGTCCGCAGCAGAATTGGTATTACTACGCCAATCTGGCTTACGGGGTGACGACGGCTCACGACCCGAGCTCTAACTCGGAGATGATCTTCAGCCACAGCGAGATGATCAAGGCCGGAGAAATGGTTGGCCCGAGACTCTATAGCACCGGAACCATCATCTACGGAGCAGATGGCGATTTTAAAGCTGTGATCAATAACCTGGATGATGCCCGATCAGCACTTCGTCGCACTCAAGCTTACGGAGCTTTCAGTGTAAAAAGCTACAATCAACCCAGACGCGAACAGCGGCAGATGGTCATGCGAGCAGCCGATGAACTCGGTCTGTTGGTGGTGCCCGAAGGTGGTTCCTTCTTTTACCACAATATGAGCATGCTGGCCGATGGCCATACTGGCGTCGAACACAACATTCCGGTGGCTCCCCTGTACAGCGATGTCACTCGATTCTGGGCGGCTACCGATGCGCACAATACGCCCACTTTGATTGTCAATTACGGTAGTGTCAATGGCGAGTACTACTGGTATCAGCACACCAACGTTTGGGAAAAGGACCGACTGCTCACATTTACACCTCGACCGGTTGTGGATGCCAGGGCTCGCCACCGCACCATGATACCGGAAGAGGAATATATGAATGGCCACATTCTGACCAGCCAGTCGCTAAAAGCCCTGGCTGACGAAGGGGTAAACATTAACCTGGGTGCACATGGCCAACTGCAAGGCCTCGGCGCTCACTGGGAGCTTTGGATGCTGGAGCAAGGCGGCATGACCAATCACGAAGCCCTGGCCTGTGCTACCATCAATGGTGCCCGCTATTTGGGGATGGAGAACGAAATTGGAAGCCTAAAAGAAGGTAAGCTGGCTGATTTGATCGTGATCGATGGGAATCCGCTGGAAGATATTCGTCAGTCGGAAAATGTGGTATACACCATGGTCAATGGCCGTCTGTACAATGCGGCTACTATGAACGAAATTGGCAATTACGACCGCCCACGTGCACCGTTTTACTTCGAGCAGGCGGGCAGCGGCAACGCCTGGCCACTGATGACCGACAGCAATAGCCTGATGCCCACGCAGTGTGCTTGTCGGCGGTAGGGATAGACTAGACTTTTGTCTAGCTTAGGATCGTCTCCTTCTGCCGCACTTTTTCGACAAAGTCTTTGGCATCTTTTCGAGGATTAGTTCCTGCGCCCAGCGCTCGTATAAAGGCAGATCCGATGATGGCTCCGTTGGCGTATTGGCAGGCGGTTTGGAAGCTTTTGGCGTCGCTGATGCCGAAACCTATTAGCCTCGGATTCTGAAGGTTCATGCCCTTGATACGCTGAAAATATTCGATTTGTTGAGGGCTGATGTCTCGGGTTTTGCCTGTGATCGAGCTGCTGGAGACGACATAGATAAAGCCGTCGCTGATTTGATCAATTTGACTTACGCGGGCCTCACTCGTTTGTGGCGTAATGAGAAAGGAAACTCGCAGGTCGGCTTGTCGGCAAAGCGCTAGCATATCGGATTGGAATTCAGCAAGGGGGAGGTCGGGTAATATGAGACCATCCACACCTGCGGAAGTACAAAAATCGATAAAACGGCTCTCGCCGAACTGCAATACCTGATTGTAATAGCCCATGAGGACCAAGGGAATCTCCGTTTCCTGGCGCACTTGTTGCAACTGCTCGAATAGGACTTCCAGGCTCATGCCATTGGCGAGGGCTTTGGAAGAACTCTGCTGTATGGTGGTGCCATCAGCCAGTGGATCGCTATAGGGAATGCCGACTTCAATGAGGTCTGCGCCCCCGGCTTCGAGCCCTAGAATGATGTCTTTAGTGTCATTTAATCCCGGATAGCCCGCCGTGAAGTAGACGTTGAGGATCTGTTCGGACTTGGTGGAGAAGAGATGGTCGAGACGGTTCATAAGGGTATGGGGGAATTGGTATGAGGTACAAGGTATAGCGTACAGCGTAGTTCGTATGGCGTATTGCGATGGCTTCAGTGGGTTTGGCGAGTTGGTTTTTCAGGTGTCGCTTAAATGGTATAGCGTAGTTCGTATGGCGTATTGGGTATTGCGTATTGCGATGGCTTCAGTGGGTTTGGCGAGTTGGTTTTTCAGGTGTCGCTTAAATGGTATAGCATAGTTCGTATAGCGTATGGCGAGGGCCTCAATGGGTTTGGCACGTCGCAATACGCAATACGTCCATCGCTGTATGTTTTACGCAATACGCTTTAGATACTCCTCAAAAGTGGCTAGATCCTTGTCACCTCTTCCGCTGAGGCATACGATAACCACATCTTCTGGGGCATAGTCTAGCTGGTCTAGGGCGGAGAAGGCATGGGCGGTTTCGAGGGCGGGAATGATGCCTTCGGTTCGGCTCAGGAATAGAGCCGCTTCCAGGGCAGCTTCGTCGGTGATGCTGATGGCTTTAGCTCTGCCTGCACTGATGAGGTGGGCGTGTAGTGGTCCGATCCCAGGGTAATCTAAGCCGGCAGAAATGGAGTAGGGCTCTACGATCTGGCCATCGTCGGTTTGCATGAGCAGGGTGCGACTGCCGTGAATGATGCCTTCGGTACCCAATACGCTGGTGGCTGCACTTTCGCCGGTGTCTACACCCAAACCTGCGGCTTCGACAGAAACGAGGTCGACTTCGAGATCGTCGAGGTAATGGTAGAAAGCGCCCGCCGCATTGCTGCCGCCACCAACGCAGGCGACTATAGCTTTGGGTAGGGGAGTGCCTTCTTTTTCTTGCAGTTGATGGCGCATTTCCTCACTGATGACCGCCTGAAAGCGAGCAACCAGATCGGGGTAGGGGTGGGGACCAACTACTGAGCCTATGATGTAGTGGGTTTCTTCCGGATTATTGATCCAGTCGCGGATGGCCTCGTTGGTTGCGTCTTTGAGTGTTTTGGAGCCGCTGGTCGCTGGGCGCACTTCAGCGCCAAGCATGCGCATACGGGCCACATTGGGTGCCTGGCGGGCTATGTCGACTTCACCCATATAGACGATGCATTCCAGTCCTTTCAAGGCACAAACCGTAGCCGTAGCTACGCCATGCTGTCCGGCGCCGGTCTCGGCGATAATGCGGGTTTTGCCAAGTCTTTGGGCCAGCAATATCTGCCCTATGGTATTGTTGATCTTGTGCGCACCGGTATGATTGAGGTCTTCGCGCTTGAGGTAAACCTTATAGCCATAGTGCTCGCTAAGTCGCTTGGCAAAATATAGCGGGCTGGGGCGACCGACATAGTCGCGCAGCAATTCCTGAAATTCCTCCTGAAAATCAGGTTCGGTCATGATTTGCCGGTAGCTTTCCCGGAGCTGCTCTATGTTGGCGTGTAACATTTCGGGGATGTAAGCCCCGCCAAAGCGACCGTAGAAACCGCGATTGTCGACGTTGTAAGACATCAGATGTGTTTTGCATAGCTGAGTGTAAAGCGCCCAGCAGTACAAAATTAACGCTTAAGTCTCTTCAGCAACCACTAATAGTCGATCTCCGACCATTTTTGACAAAACTTCTGCATTATGCCCCGCATACGTCACCTTTAGACTGCCGTCGAAGCCATCTATACTTTTGAGTTGGAAAACGGTGTTTAGAGCAATTTCTCGCTCATTGAGGTGACGAAGGAAATCATCCCCGGCCTCCATTACAGCAACCAATCTCAGCTTTTGTCCGGGTGCGCATTCGCTGAGTCGTCGGAAGGCGTGGTGGTGCATAGCGCCATTTTTATCGGGGATGGGCGATCCATGTGGGTCGAACTGCGGGTGGCCCAGCATCTCGTCCATACGCTCAAAGAATTGCGGGGCCTGAATATGCTCGATTTGTTCGGCTATGGCGTGTACCTCTTCCCAGCCAAAGAACATGCGTTCGACCAGAAACATCTCGGTCAGTCTGTGCTTGCGAACGATCAAAGCGGCAACCTTTCTCCCTTCGGGAGTCAAGGCAATGGGGCGATACTTCTCGTGTGCTACTAGACCATCCTGCTTGAGGGTTTTAACCATACTGTTGGCTGTAGGCGCAGAGACGCCCAACTCCTCAGCCAGACTGGTTAAAGTGACTTTGTCCCGTTGATCGGAGAGATGAAAGATAGCCTTGAGATAGTTTTCAGCAGTTGGACTGGCCATAAATCAGACTTGTAGCGCTATGGTTTGGGTAAAATATGTGACGTCTGTTGTCTGAAAATTGCTTCTGATGACTCAGAGATTGTGAAGATAGAGAATTAAGGCATATCTTTGTTTTAGATTAGTCTAAAAAATTAATTTGGTGATACGAAATTATCAATCTCGGTTAACTTTAGCATTGTGCCTATTAGGTGTCTTCTGCACGCTTCGGGCGCAGACGGCTAGTATATCCGGAAGGGTTTATGCACAAGGTGAGCCAGTCTCATTTGCCACGGTATTTTTGGAGGGCACTCAGCTCAATGCCCTAACGGATGCGGCCGGAGCATTCGCGATTAATGATATACCCCAAGGTGATTATACACTCAAGGTGAAGTTTTTAGGTTACCTGACTATTTCAGAGGACATTACTTTAGGAGACAATCAATCTTTAGTTCGAGACTTTTCCCTACAGGAAGATGCCCTCAACCTAGAAGGCGTGGTCGTATCGGGTACGCGATACGAAAGGGACCGGGTTAATAATCCGGTAGTTGTTGGGGTAATCGACGATAAGCTTTTCAATGCTACTCAGTCTATTGCCATTTCTGAAGGACTGAATTTTCAATCTGGTGTGCGGGTAGAGACCAATTGTCAGAATTGTGGTTTTACTCAGGTACGGCTCAATGGACTGGAGGGAGCGTATTCTCAGATATTGATCAATAGCCGAGCCGTATTTAGCGCTTTGAATAATGTATACGGACTAGATCAAATTCCGACCAATATCGTAGAGCGGGTAGAAGTCGTGCGCAGTGGTGGATCTGCTCTTTATGGGTCCAATGCCATTGCCGGTACCATCAACATCATCACCAAAGACCCAGTAGAGAATTCCTGGGAGTTTCGGTCAAATACGGCCCTAATCGATGGTGATGCACTCGACCAGACCTTCACCCTGAACGGTTCGATCGTCAACGAAGAGTTGACAAGCGGCACCACTTTCTACGGTATGAGCCGCAACAGAGACAGTTATGATGCTAATGGCGATGGTTTTACCGAGTTGGTAGAACTTGAAAATACAGTATTGGGTGCAAAGGCCTTCTTCAAACCGGGAGTTGGGAGCAAAATTACGCTTGACTTTAGCGCGCTGGAAGAGTACCGAAGGGGAGGCAATCGCCTGGATCTGGCTCCTCATTTTACAGACATTACGGAAGAATTGGACCACAATACCTTTTTCGGCGGTATCAATTATGAGCAGTGGAGTAAGAATGATAGGAGCAAATGGTCTGTTTACGCCTCTGCCCAAAGTACCCAGCGAGATAGTTATTACGGTGGCTTGGGTGGCGGCCGAACGGCTGAAGACAGCATTCTGGCCATTAATGCGTACGGCCTGACGAAGGATCTGGCCATAGTAGCTGGAGTGCAGTACAACCACTATCTGGGCAATAATGATGTAATCACCATCGGCATAGAAAATCAGAATTACGATACCCGCGACGAAATACAAGGCTATAACCGATTGATCGATCAGCAAGTCAATACATTGGGATTATTTGCCCAATACGAATGGAAGCCAAGTGACCAGTTTACCGCTCTGCTCGGAGGTAGATTCGATAGGTCCGCCGTAAATGGCACCTATACCATCGGAGGGATAAATAGATCGGCCAACGTGAACGTAGGTGTATTCAGTCCACGAGCTACTTTATTGTATAAATTTAATGATAGCTGGCGGATCAGAGGTGGCTATGCCCGCGGGTTCAGAGCTCCGCAGGCTTTTAATGAAGACCTGCATATATCTTCCGTGGGAGGCGAACCGCTATTCGTGATTCTATCGGAAGATCTGGATAAGGAAACCTCGGATGCCTTTACCGCTTCCCTGAACTACACCAAAAATTTGGGTTTGGCACAAATCAATCTCTTACTCGAAGGCTTTTATACCCAATTGCAAAACCCTTTTACTCAAGTTAGTACCGGGGCTGTATTGCCCAATGGTTCTATTGTAGAAGAGGTGAGAAATGGGGCAGGTGCTACGGTGTCGGGCATCAACTTCGAGGCGGGGTATTCGCCTGCTTCCGGTCTGGCGTTTCAACTTGGTGGAACCGTGCAGCAAACCCGCTATGACGAGACCCAGCTACTCTTTGAGCCGGAAGATGGAGGCGATAATATCGTCGCCGTTGATGAGTTTGTCAGAAATCCCAATTTATATGGCTACTTCACTTCTTACTACCAGATGTCCGATGCCTTCAAAATTGACCTGACGGGAACCTATACCGGCCCAATGATCGTACCTCGTGTAGTAGGCGATGATGGCTTTATAGACTTGATCGATTCTGATCCGTTTTTCGATGTAAATCTGAAAGGAAGCTATCATTTCGATCTGTCAGACGACTTCCATATAGAATTCAGTGGTGGTGTACGCAATCTATTTAACAGCTATCAGCCAGAATTTGACGCTGGCCCAGCACGCGATTCCGACTTCATCTATGGGCCTGCTGCGCCTCGCTCTCTATTCATCTCGGTTAAAATCGGCAACTTAAATTGAATCGAAGGTCTTACATAGCCATAGGTATCACCCTGTTCATCATGCTTTCTTTGTGCCCGCCCGCCAGCGCACAAAACGATAAAGTCCATTGGCTTACCTTCGAGCAGCTGGAAGACTCGCTGGCCGTGAAACCGAAGCAAGTCTTTATTGATTTTTATACCGATTGGTGTGCCTACTGCCGAAAAATGGATAGGTTGGTATTTACCAATTCCGAGATCGCAGCGCTGCTTAATAGTGATTACTACGCCGTTCGCTTCAATGCGGAGTCTGATTCGGCGATAAATTTTGGTAGCAGGCAGTTCGTCAATGATCAAATTGGTCGCTCACGAAGCCCCATTCACCAGATTGCTCAGCTACTGGCCTTGCGAGATGGTCACTTTGTAGCGCCTACGCTGGTGGTGCTGGACGAAACATTTCGTGTCACTGCGCGCTACTTTGAATATATGAGTAGCCGTCGCTTGTTGGCTGCATTGCAATAGCGTTAAACGCAAACTCACTATAGACGTTTAACAATAGGTATGATCGAAGAGTCAAAAATAGTGCAGGCCTTAGCCACTGTTCAGGATCCCAAAACAGGTCAGGACCTGATTACGGCCAATTTGGTGCGAGATCTAAAAATAGATGGGCACAACATCAGCTTTGTGATCGAGCTATCGAATATCGATACCGAATACAAGCAGCAGCTCAACTTCGCCTGCCAGGAAGCCATATTGTCTGTCTATCCGCAAGCGAGTGTACATCTTCACATGGCCCAGCCAGCGGCACCAAAGGGTGGTTCGACCAAGCCTGCCAACAATCCACTGCCACAGGTGCGCAACATCATAGCAGTAGCCAGTGGCAAGGGTGGGGTAGGTAAAAGTACCGTAGCCGTCAACCTGGCACTCGGATTACAGTCTCTTGGGGGTGCAGTGGGTTTGCTCGATGCCGACGTCTACGGGCCTTCGGCACCGACCATGCTGGGTTTGCAAGGGCAAAAGCCGCAGGTAGAGCGCGTGTATGGCCAGCCAAAGATCAAACCGCTCTATGCCTACGGACTGCCGGTCATGAGCATGGGCTTCGTCGTAGAACCCGATCAGGCGGTCGTCTTAAGGGGACCTCGCCTGGCAGGAATCATTCGTCAGTTTTTCCAGGAAACAGTCTGGCCGCCGCTTGACTATCTCGTGGTCGATCTGCCTCCAGGCACCGGAGATGTACAGCTCACTCTAGTGCAGACCGTAGCCGTTACTGGCGCTGTATTAGTAACCACACCCCAGGAAGTGGCCCTGGCCGATGCCGTAAAGGCCGCCCACATGTTTATGCTCGACCATGTGCAGGTACCCATTTTGGGCGTGGTCGAAAATATGTCCTGGTTTACACCCGCCGAGCTACCCGACAATAAGTATTACCTGTTTGGGCAGGGTGGCGGCAAGTCACTCGTCAGAAAGACCAAAAGTATGTTGCTGGGCCAAATACCCATTGTCCAGGGCATAAGAGAAGGCGGAGACAATGGCAAGCCTGCCTTTTTAAACGAAGATGATCCCATCACTCGGCGTGCCTGGGAAAAGGTAGCCATGAATGTGGCTCGACAAATTGCCGTCAGAAATGAAATGCTGGAGCCAACCACTCCCGTTGCAATGAAATAAAACCTACTTTTGTACTATGTCAGACTACAACCGCGAAGACTGGATTTCTAAAGTTGATAAAGCGCTCGATAGCGTGCGCCCACATCTCGCCATAGACGGTGGCAATGTAGAGGTAGTCGACGTCACAGAAGACCTCACGGTCAAAGTCAAATGGCTGGGCTCTTGCGTAGGCTGCTCCATGAGCCACATGACCATGAAGGCAGGACTTGAACAGACGCTAAAAACGACCGTGCCCGAAGTCAAGGCCGTCGAAGCTGTCAACTGATTTACCGTCAGGATTAACAATTGACTTACGTTGTACAATCGGGATGAACTTTCCGCCGCTTGTAAATGTACTTGAGATAGTCTAATGTTTTGGACTTCCGCAGGTCGAAACTTTCCCCGAAAGTTTCGCTCCTCGCATGAGATCTTGTAGATCGAATAGCGGGATCGGGGTTTTCCCAAGAATCTGACGTTCCCACCTTTGGCCTTATAGATCGAATAGCGGAACACAGTTTCTATCTTTAGGCCGTTACTCAACAACTTCTATATCCATGCCCGAATTTGATTTTTTCAATATTGGTATCATTACCGTACTCTTTTTTGTGCTGCTGTCTCTGTTCTTTACGGTCAAGCAACAGTCTGCTGCCGTTCTCGAGCGATTAGGCAAATTCAA